>JAYTMG010000737.1:0-8594 GCA_043728745.1 Verrucomicrobiaceae bacterium | reverse complement strand
CGTGGGTCGTGGACGAATTGCAGGGACTGCTCGACGGTGAGCCCGGCGTTGGCGACGGCGGCATTTTTTGAAAGATGCTGCTGCCACGCGTGACGCTCGGTTGGCGATGATTCGTGCTTCCTTCGCCATGGGACTTTCATGCCGAGCAACATAACGAGATAGCCCTCGATGCCGAAGTCGTTCTCGGAGCCGTTGGGGAGCTTGTAGCGAAGGAGCCCGGTGGGACCGTTTTCGCGGTAGAGCTCCATCATTTCATCGAGGGGGCTGATGTCCGTCTCCTCCTGCGCATGTTTCCAAAACGGGGTGCTGAGGCGGGTGTTGAATTTGTAGTGGAAGGCGAGGAAGTCGCGCACGTTGTCCCAAGTAGTGGAGAGGTGCGAATTGAGGAAGTCGCGCATCGCGGGGCCGAACTCCATCCCGCTGTGATGGAGCGCGGTGACGAGGGTGTCGCATTGGGAGCAAATGACCATGAGCGCAGAGGCTTCGAGGGGCTCGACGAAGCCGCTCGCATTGCCAATGGCGACGACGTTCTCCACGCACATCTCGCGGTATCGGCCGGAGCGGAATTTGACGACGCGGGGCTCGCGGCTGATGCGCGGATTTTTGCGCATGAACTCGGCGCACGCTTCATCGTCGGAGATGAAGCCGGAGCTATAAACGTAGCCGCGATTGATGATTTGCTCGTGCTCGATTTTCCACGCCCAGCCAGCGTCCATCGTCTCTGCGGTGGTAAATGGGAGGATCGGTTCGTCTTCCCGCCGGTCCCACCCGGAGACGATGGCGCGGTCGCAAAAGAGGAACTTATCGAAGCTCTGAAACGGCGTCTCCAGCGCCTTGCCGAGAAGCTCGGAGCGGAAGCCACTGGCATCGATATAAAGGTCGGCATCGAGCCTCCGCCCGTCTTCTAAATGAAGCGCGGCAATGCCCTGCGGCCCGCGCTCGACGCCGCTCACCATCGCGTCGGTAATCTCCACTCCGGCATCGCGTGCGATCTTTTCGAGCACATCGACCAGCAGAGCGTTCTCGAGATGAAAACCGTGCCACGGCTGCACGTCGGGCGCGCCGCTTTCTTGCACAGCCCACGCGCGGTCGCGGCTCATAAGCGCCGAAGCAAGATGGACGTCGCGGAAGTCCGACTCGCAGTAATACCCATTGGGGCGCGTGAGGCCGGGAGTCTGCACATCGAGCTGCGGACAGAACGTGTAATCGAACCGCTCCCGTGGCCCCCACAAAAAGCGGATGCCCAATTTCCAAACCGGCCGCGCATGTTTGTAAAACGCCGCACGCGGAATCCCGAGCGAATCAAAAAGATGCCGCCCTAAACCCGGTGTCGTCCCCTCCCCCACTCCGATCACGCCGATTTCCTTGCTGCGCACGACGCGGACGGAGAGTTGCGGGAGTTTGATTTTTAAAGAAATCGCCGCGAGAAAACCCGCGCTACCGCCGCCCAACACAAGGATGTTTTTTACCATAAGATACGGCCACCATCGCAGCGGGAATGAACAAGCGCAACGGAAGTGGGATAAATTGCAGGTTACAATTGACAGACACTGCGTTTCCAAGGACTGGCGACGCTCGAATAAACGAGGGAAGGCCGCGTTAATAAGCTCTTTACATCCCCTCCACGAAGACTACTCGTTGACCTGCTTATTTCCTCGCCGCAATCGCGTCCGCAGACAACAGAACAGAGACTCCACACCAGACTATGAAAACGCTAAAGATGATTCACCTCGGAGCAGCGCTCGCTGCATCGCTTGCCATCGTTTCGGATGCCCGTGGGCAGGCTGATGTTTTGCCAGACATCCAGCTCGGCACGATTGCCATCGAGCTTCAGGCTCGCGCGACCGGACTTGCTGCGCCGGATTACGCAATCAGTGCGCCGGGCGATACGGGCCGTATGTTTATTCTGGAGCAAAAAGGGCAAGTCCTCGTGATGCAAAACGGCAGCATTCTCCCCACTCCGGCGCTGGACCTACAGACCCTCGTGGCGCCACCAATGAACATCGCAAACGCTAACGATGAACGCGGATTACTCGGCATCGCCTTTCATCCAGGGTTCAACAATCCCGCCAGCGTCGGCTTTAACACAGTTTACACCTACAACAGCCAACTCATCGTCGCCGCGCCGACTTATGCTGCGCCGAACGGAGCATCGCAGGGATATAAGAATGTCGTGAACGAGTTCAAAATGAGCCTCACGGACCCGAACGTGATCGACCCTACGACGCGTCGCGAGGTGATCTCGTTTGGAAAAAATGCGAACAATCACAACGGCGGCACGATCGCTTTTGGTCCCGACGGTTACTTGTATCTCGGCCTCGGTGACGGCGGAAATGCGAACGATGTCGGCGCGAGCCACCTCGAACCCGGAGGCAACGGGCAGAACCTCAGCACACCGCTCGGCAAGATGCTGCGATTCGATCCCGTGAACCCCGCGCTCACGCTCGGCAGTCCCGACCCGACGAGCGCGAATGCGCAATACCGCATCCCGCTCACGAATCCGTTTCAAGGCGCGGGTCAAGTGCCGGAGATTTACGCATACGGATTCCGCAACCCATATCGTTTCTCGTTCGACCGCGTCACCGGGAACCTCATCTGCGCAGATGTGGGGCAGAACACCGTCGAGGAAATCGATCTCGTCACCCTCGGCGGCAACTACGGATGGGCGCTAAAGGAAGGCGACTTTCTTTTCAACCGAATCACCGGAGCGGGCGGAAACGCTGGAACCGTCGGCATTCGCAGTCCCGGAACCGCCGGTCTCATCGACCCCATCACAGGCACGCTCGGCACATTGGAATACGACCACGGAGACGGCATCTCGATCACCGGCGGCTTCGTTTATCGTGGCAGCATCATCCCGGAGCTTTACGGCAAATACGTCTTCGGCGATCTCGCGCTCCGCAATGCTCCGCCACGCGTGGACGGGCGGCTTTTTTACGCAGACCTCGACACCGGGTTGATCAACGAATTCCTGCTTCCGCAATTCACAACCACCTTCCTGCCAAACGGGCTGACGGTCCACGGATTTGGCGAGGATGCCAGCGGAGAACTTTACGCGCTCGTGACGAACACAGCGTCCAGCGGCACCGGCGGCATCGTGTATGCGATCGTCCCCGAACCCGCTGCCGTGGCGCATATCGGCGTCGCCGCCATCGCGCTCCTCGGCCTTCGCCGCCGCCGGACATCAGACTCCAAGTAACCAACAACCATGCACATTAAGAAAATCACATCCCACTTCGGGAAACTCACCGCCGTTGCCTGCCTGCTGGGCTGCACCACAAACGCCGCAGTCGTCTCGCTCATACCGACGCTCGACAACTCCATCTACAGCGAAAGCAACAACAGCAACGCGCTGGGCGGACTGTTCATGGGCCTGACGAATGGTGGCGCTACCCGTCGCGCACTTCTTGAGTTCGATATCGCTGGAAGCATTCCGTCCGGCTCAACGATTGACTCCGTGGTCCTGACATTGAGCCAGATAAAAATCGGACCCGCAGGAAGCACTGTTTTTGACCTTCACCCCGTACTCGCCGAGTGGGGCGAAGGAACATCCTCCGGCACAGGATCGGGCGGCGCCGCGACCCCCGGCGATGCGACGTGGAATTTCCGCCTTTTTAGCACAACGGCATGGACGACAGCGGGCGGTGATTTCAGCGCCGCCGTCGCCTCCACGAATTTTGGCACATCGATTACCACCTACTCGTTCGCCAGCACATCAGGGATGGTTTCCAATGTGCAGGCGTGGCTGAACTCTCCCGCGACAAACTTCGGCTGGCTCATGAAAGCCTCGACCGAAGCCGGAACATCCGCGAGGGAACTCGGCTCCGGCGAAAGCGCTGTCGCCGACCGACCAACGCTCACGGTGACCTACACCGTGCCGGAGCCCGGAACCGTCGGGCTTCTTGGATTAGTCGCCCTCATCGCATCCACACGCAGAATTCGAAGCCGGGGCGATACCAGGTAAAAGCCGGTTGCAGCAGACGATTCCCACATTATCGTCGCTGCGATGTTCAACCGCCGGTTCACCTTCATTATTTTGCTCCTCCTCGCGCTCACTGGTGCGGTGAGAGCGCAGGTCGTGATCAATGAATTCGTCGCGGAAAATGCTGCATCGGCCACGGATGAAGATGGCGCGCACCCGGACTGGATCGAGCTGCTCAACACGACTGCGGGCGATGTGAATCTCGACGGATGGTGGCTCTCCGATGATGCAGCCGTGCCGATGAAATGGCGAATCCCCGCGGCGACAATCGCGGGCCGCGGGTATTTGCTCATCTTCGCCTCGGGCAAGGATCGGACAGCCACGCTGCATACCAATTTCCAGCTCAACAACGCGGGTGAATCCGTGATCCTCTCGCGGCCCGATGGCTCTGTGGCGTCGCAATTTCTCAACTACCCGGCGCAACGCGAGGACATCGGCTACGGAACGGCGCGGGAAGTTCTCGCGGGAAATCTCGTGCAGTTTGGCAGCGCGGCAAAGGCACTCATTCCGACCAACGGCACGCTCGGCTCGACGTGGACGCAGGCCGGTTTCACCGACAGCGCGTGGCAAAGCGGCACAGCGGGCGCGGGCTACGATATTGGCGGCGCGAGCCTTGGACTACTGCTCTTCTACGACTTCAACAACGCGACCAACTCAGCCCAGGCAAATGATCTGAGCGGCAACTCGCGCCACGGCGTCGTCGAGGGTGGCGCGATTTTCACCGGAGTCGCGGGCGGGCGGACCGGGCTCGGCTCGGACCGCGCGATGAACTTCCCAAACACTGGCTTCAATCGCGTGCGCGTCGCCTCGGCAGCCACGGGCGCGCTCGATTCCATCACGTCCGCCGACGCAGTGAGTGTGAGCGTGTGGATCTTTGGCGACAGCGCCCAGCCGCAGCCCGACTCACTTTTTTACGCCGACAACACGAGCGACGGCACCGGCTCCCGCGTGCTGAATGCTCATGTGCCGTGGACGGATCAAGTCGTGTATTGGGACTGCGGAGGCTTCAATCCCGGCCAGCGCATCTCGGTCTCCGTGCCCGACTCGACAAAATGGAAAGGCCAGTGGAACCACTACGTCTTCACGAAAGGCAACGGCGCTCTGCAAGTCTGGCTCAACGGCGCACTGCTCGCCACCGGAGCCAGCGCGCCGGGCATGAGCATGATTCGCTCTCTGTTTCTCGGCCATGCACCGTGGGGCGCGTACGGAGGAAAAATGGACGACTTTGCGGTTTGGAATCGCGCGCTCACGTCGGAAGAAATCGAGGCGCTCTCGCAAGGAGCCTCGCCGCTCAACATGTTTGGATTCACAAGCTCCATCGGAACCAATCTCCTGCCGATGCGCGGCGTCAACGCGACCGCTTACACACGCTTTCCATTTACGTTCAGCGGCGTGCCGGATTTCGATTCGCTCATGCTCCGGATCAAATACGAAGATGGTTTCATCGCGTATTTGAACGGTCTCGAAATCACCCGCCGCAACGCGCCCGCAGTGCCGCAATGGAACTCACTTGCCACCGTGGATCGCTCCCGCGCCGACGGGCTCATTTGGGTGCCGTTTGAAGTACCCGGTGCTGCCTCGCAACTCGTGCAGGGAACGAACGTGCTCGCGATTCAAGCGCTCAATGAAAACGTCTCCAGCAACGAACTGCTCATCCTGCCGGAGCTCACGAAAACACGGACAGCGACAAGCCGTTTCCTGAAGCCAGCAACCGCCGGAACCCCGAACTCCACAGGCTCATCGGGCTTTGTCGCGGATATCCATTTCACCGTGAATCGCGGTTGGTTCAGCGCCCCGTTTTCCACAACCGTGACGAGCGCCACGCCCGACGCGACGCTTTCATACACGCTGGATGGGAGCGCGCCGACGCTCACAAACGGCACACTCGTCAGCCCGCCGAGTGCGACCATCAATATCACTGGCACGACGACACTCCGCGCCGCTGCGTTTAAGACGGACATGATCGCGACGAACGTGGACACACAGACGTATCTTTTCGCAGCGCAAGTTGCCACGCAGCCCGCCGCGATTCCCGGCTGGCCCGCGACCTGGCCCACGGGGCATCCCGGCGATTATCAAATGGACCCCGATGTGACCGGCTCCACGCTGCCCGGCTACGGAATCAGCGACGCGCTTTTATCAATCCCCACGATCAGCGTCGTGGGGAAACTCAGCGACCTCGTGACGCTCTACGGCGCATCGTCTTACACGGGCTCGCTGCAAGCACCCGAGCTGCCCGCCGTCGCCGTCTCAGCGGAATGGATCGATCCCTCCGCAGCGCTCACAAACTGGCAGGAAGACTGCGCGTTCAACATTCACGGCAACATTTCGCGCAGCAAAGACTTCACGCCGAAACACGGATTCAGCCTCAACTTTTCCGGCGATTATGGCGCTCGCTCGCTGAACCAGGATGTCTTTCCAGGCAGCGGCGCGACGAAGTTCGACCAGCTCGTTCTCAAGTCGCTCTCCACCGATACGTGGCCGTGCTCCGATGCTGCGAACAGCGTCATCGACGGCGACACTCGCTGGAAACGCGCCGAGTCCACCTACCTTCGCGACGAAGTTTTCCGCGCCACTCACCTCGCCGTCAGCGGCACATCGGCGCGTGGACGCTACGCGCATCTTTTCATCAACGGCGTGTATTGGGGCCTCATCAATGTCATCGAGCATCTCGACAATCAGTTCGCGTCCGAGCACTTCGGCGGCGCGCGCGCCGAATGGGACGTAGTCAAAGACTACAACGAGCTCTCCGACGGCAGCCGCGCTGATTGGGACGCACTGCTCGCGCTTGCAGGAACGTCCGGATTTTCCAGCGAATCCGTATATCAACAAGCGCAGGGCAACAATCCCGACGGCACCCGCAATCTCGCATTTCCCGTGCTGCTCGATGTGCAGAATCTCATCGACTACATGATCGTCCACATCGCGCAGGGAGCAGACGATTGGCCGGACAAAAACTGGTACGGAATGCGTCGCCGCACCGACCCAAATACCGGCTTCAAATTCTTCTCTTGGGACCAAGAAATCTCGAACAACTCCATTCTCAAACAACACTCCGCGAACGGCCCGATGTACGAGCTCGTCAATCAAGCCGGTCGCCCCGCGCAGATTTACAGCAGCGCCCGCCTCAATGCCGGATTCAAACGAAAATTCGGCGATCGCGTGCAGGCGCTTTTCTTTAATGGCGGTCCCCTCACCCAGTCCGCAATGTCCGCCCGATGGAACGCCCACAAAGCGATGATAGACAAAGCGATCGTCGCCGAAAGCGCACGCTGGGCCGACTACCAGCGCGCCACACCATTTAAGCGCGAGGTCGAGTGGCTCAGCGCCTCCGCGTGGATGGACTCCACGTATTGGCCGCAATTCGTCAGCCGCGCGCTCATCCGCTTTCGCAATGCAGGCGTCTATCCGAGCTTCAACGCGCCCGCCTTCAACCAGCACGGCGGCAACTATTCGCCCGGCTTCAGCGTCTCCATTTCTCACAACAATGGCTCCGGATACACGACCTACTATACGGTGAATAATACAGACCCGAGCGTTGCGGGCTCGCCCACTTACACCGTGCCATTCACGATCTCCGGCATCACCACCGTGCGCACCCGCGTCCGCAACAACGTCAGCGGCGAATGGAGCGCAATGACCAGCGCCACGTTCCAGCCCGCGCAGGGTCTCGCACTCCTCGCGCTCACCGAGCTGTGCTACAATCCGCCCGGCGCGGGAGCAATCGACGGCGACGAGTTCGAGTTCATCGAGCTACAAAACACCGGCGCTGCGACGCTCGATCTCACAGCCTGCGCGTTCACCGATGGCGTCGCCTTCACATTCCCAAACGGCACGCGGATCGCCCCCGGCGCATTCATCGTCATCGCGCGCAACCCGACAATTTTCGCCACGCGATTCCCCGGAGTCACCGCGCTCGGTCCGTACACTGGCAGACTCGATAACGACGGCGAGACCCTCACGCTCAGCAACGCACTCGCGCAGACGATCTGGACTTTCACCTACGGAGTGATTGCCCCGTGGCCTTCTTCTCCGAGCGGCTCGCTCCACTTTCTTTCCGGCGCGCTCAATAGCGAGCAATCGTGGTTCGCAGCCGCTTCCACGCCGGGGACTCATCCCGCCGATGCCGACGGCGATGGTGCATCCAACCTCGCCGAGCAGGCCGCCGGAACAAACGCCGGCGACCCCGCCAGCATTTTCAAAATCACCGCCATCGTCCGTGAAGCAGGCGGCACCGTCACCTGCACATTCCCCGGCGTCGCAGGGAAAACGTATCGCGTGCAAACCAGCAGCGACTTGTCCGTTTGGACGACACTCGGCAGCGACATCACCGCCCCCACGACAGGCCCGCAAACCTTCACCGATTCCAGCCCCGCCCCCCGTTACTACCGAGTGCGCACTCCAGCGCCGTGAGGAGCGCCCTGAACCGCAAAGCGGTTTAATGTTCAGGGAGACGCTTCGCGCCTCAGGGGGCCGAGACGGCCCCCCTCCTTGGGCGGATGTTCCGACAAACGGCTGTCGTGGTGCGATCAAAACTAGAAAGCACTGTGCGATCAAAAGTAGAAAAGTGATGGGGTGAACAAAAAATCCCTTGGCGCGACCGAAGGTAGGC
>JAYTMG010000736.1:0-2868 GCA_043728745.1 Verrucomicrobiaceae bacterium | reverse complement strand
CATACGTCAACTTCCGATCGTTGCTGACGTGTGCGAGTTTATCCGGCGTGGAGCGGACCCATTCCGCAATTTGGTCGAGAAGGTGCATTTGCCGAGCATCCGAAATGATCGCGGTGAAACTCAAGCCCGTCTTCGCGATCCTTGGACGAATGGCGGGAATGGTTCGGGGCCAAAGCGGTGTGTTTTCACGCTCGACACGCTCGCGCGCGGCACGTTGCCTCTCGCCCGCAAATATGGACGCAAAATCGAAAGCATTTCTCTTTGAACTTCTCCGCACGCCGAGCCCTACAGGCTTTGAAATCGCGGGACAACGTGTGTGGGCGAAGTATGTCGGGCAGTTCGCCGACTCGGTGGAGAACGACGCTTACGGAACGGCGTGGGCGACGCTAAAGGGGAAGTCGAAGAAGCCGCGTCGCGTGATGATTGAAGCTCATGCCGACGAGATCGGATTCATCATCAAGCACATCAACAAGGAAGGCTTTGTGCGGATCGACCGCGTGGGCGGAAGCGACACTGCGACGGCGCGCGGGCGGAAGCTCGATTTCCTCGGCGACAAAGGCACGGTGCGCGGCATCATCGGGAATACGGCGATCCATTTGCGCAAGGACAGTCTCGCTGACGAGAAGGCACCGAAAATCCACGAACTGTATGTCGATGTGGGCGCTTCGTCGGACAAGGAAGTGCGAGAGATGGGGCTGCGCGTCGGGCATCCGGGGGTGTATGCGGATTCGGCGGAGGAATTCGGCAAGGACCGAGTCTGCGGGCGTGCGCTGGATAATCGGCTCGGCGGTTTTATCATCGCGCAAGTCATCGCGCGACTGGCGAAGAAGCGTCCCGCTGCGACCGTGATCGCTGTGAACGCGGTGCAGGAGGAAATCGGCGGCTACGGCGCGAAGATGGCGGCGCACCGCCTCATGCCCGATGTGGCGATCGTCCTCGATGTCACACACGCGACCGACACGCCGGGAATCGAGCACGCCATGCACGGCGAGGTGAAGCTCGGCGGCGGGCCTGCGATTACGCACGGGACGTGCAATCATCCGAATGTGATGAAGCGCATTATGAAAGTCGCCGCTGCGAAAAACATCCCACTCCAGCATGAGAGCAGCAGTCGCTACAGCGGGACGGATACGGACGTGATCTTCGACGTGCGCGAAGGCATCCCGAGCGGGCTCATCAGTTTCCCGCTGCGCTACATGCACAGCATCGTGGAAATGTGTCAGCTCTCCGACGTGGAGAAGACGATCGATCTGGTCGCGGGCTTCGTCGAGAGCGTGGTCGATAGCGACCACTTCGGTGTGAAGCTGTAAGCCGCTGCTACTTTTTTTCCACGATCCAGATGTTGCGGTAGGCGACAGGGTTGCCGTGGTTTTGCAATTGGATCGGTCCGGGTCCGGGGCCGTCCTTCATTCCCGCGGCGGTCGTCTCGCTATTGATCTCCACATTGTCCTGAACGACGACTCCGTTGTGGCGGACGGTGATTCGTGCGCTGGCGGCTTTCTTGTTGTCGGCGTCCCAACGCGCGGCGGTAAAGTCGATGTCGTAAGTCTGCCAAGTGAGCGGCGGAAATGCCATGTTCACCTTCGGCTTGTGCTTGCTGTAGATACCGCCCGCTTCGTTGTTCTCGCCCTTTAGTCCGAAGGAGTCGAGCACCTGCACTTCGTAGCGATTTTGCAAATATACGCCGCTGTTTCCACGGCCCTGTCCGGAGGCTTTCGGCATGAACGGCGTGCGGAATTCCACATGCAGCGTGCAGTCGCCAAACTCCTTTTTGGTGAGCACGCCCATGGAGAGGTATCCATCCTCGCCGACCTTGCCGCCTTTCCATTCGTCGGCGTTTGTGCCGTCGAAAAGGACGAGCGCTCCGGCTGGCGGCTTTGCGCCGAGCGTGGGCGATTTGCGCTCGGTTTTTTTGAGCGTGTAAGTCTTGTCCTCGTGCTTGCCAGTGATGGCTCCGTTTTCGAGGACTGCGTCCCATTGATCGTTCTTGAAGGCGACCTTTCCGTCCTTCAATTCGCCGGGGATTTCTCCGACGCGTTGAGCTTCAGCGGTCGTCCCCGGTAGTCCGCCATCCCATCCGACGACGCGGAATTTCCCGTCGCCCAGCGCGATGACTTGTGCGCCCGAGCCTTCGCCCTCGTACTCGCCTTGGATTTGGTAGTCGATGCCAGCCGCAGCCGGGTCGGTAAATGAGTCTGCCGCGAGTGCGGAAAGAGCGGCGGTCGTGAGGACGGAAGCGAATAGAATTTTCATCGGTGTTCCCGCTATCGGGGAAGCGGCTCGTTGGTCAAACTCCATTTCTCTCCTCACCACGCAGTGGGTGTGACTGAACGTGGAATGGATCTCGATAGTACGCGCCAGTAGGGTCAGTGTGCGGATATTGGCAAAGGGCTGAAATCGGGGAACGGAATCTGTGACTTTTTCTTTATCCTCGCCTGCCCCCCGTTTCCCGGAAGCACCGAGCGCTTTGCTGAGGAGTTTGAGGAGGTGGCTCCGTGATTCGACTATTAGGGGGACAAAACGACTGCCCCGTCAGCGCAGGGCCGACGGGGCAGTGTTTTTATTCTGGTTACCGACGAATCGGGAAAACGCGACGTGGCGGGGCAATCGATGATTTGGCGGCTTTTCGCCAATCATCTTTGCCCCAGCCCGTAGTGGGCTGGTCCACGCGATTTCCTGAACGGGATACCTTCAGCTTTTTAGGCATATATGTAATCGTTAACGAATTCCTCCCAAAGTCGGCTTTGCAACTCTTGCAAATTGCAAAACCACTGTCGTGGTGCGATCAAAACTAGAAAGCACTGTGCGATCAAAAGTAGAAAAGTGATGGGGTGAACAAAAAATCCCTTGGCGCGACCGAAGGTAGGC
>JAYTMG010000735.1:0-2788 GCA_043728745.1 Verrucomicrobiaceae bacterium | reverse complement strand
AGATCGTGCAAAGCACCCCGGTGTACTCGCGCAGCGGTTTGTGTGCCTCAAAGTGAAAGACACCGGACACGGCATGGATACAGCCACGCTCAGCCGTGTGTTCGAGCCATTTTTCACCACGAAAGATCCCGGAAAAGGCACCGGCATGGGACTCGCGACCGTTTACGGAATCTTGCGCCAGCACAACGGCTGGGTCGAAGTCGAAAGCGAACCCGGACGCGGCACCACCTTCCGTGTTTATGTGCCATTGAGTGACGAATTACCCTCCGAAGACCGCACGGAAATCGTCAGTCCGCTTTTGATAGAGACAGGCGGAAAACAAATGACCGTCCTTGTCGTGGAGGACGAGGAAATGCTCCGTGAGTTTGTGTGCGAAGCGCTCGGAATGCTCGGCTACCGCATCCTCTCCGCCGCCAACGGGCAGGAGGCACTCGATATATGGGCCGAACGCCGGAACGAGATCGATCTTCTACTCACCGATGTCGTCATGCCTGAGTCTATCTCCGGCAGACAGCTTGCGCACAGACTCGTCATGGATCGTCCCGATCTAAAAGTGATCTTCACCAGCGGCTACAGCCCCGAGCTGATCGGACCGGAATTCGAGCAGGAAAGAGAGCACGGCTTCCTCGCCAAGCCTTACCTCACTGAGCACCTCGCTCGGACTGTCGCAGCACAGTTCCAGACCTCCGGCGCATAGGAATTTCGCGACTGCGGCGAGGGACATCGGCCTTTCCGAGAAGTCGATTTCGTCGCCTCGCGATTCGGAGTTGCGCGGAAGGATGGCGCTCGCCAGTCTGCGCCCCGCTTATGTCTCAAGACTCCACATCGCCCTGGTATAAACAGCTCACCGCATATCATTGGTTCGTCTTCATCGTCGCTTCGGCGGCGTGGTTGTTCGACTGTCTCGATCAACAACTCTTCATCCTCGCGCGCAACAACGCCATCCAGACGTTGCTTGGCTCCGATGGAGGCATCGCGTTCAAGGATGTTGATCCGTCGGAGGTGAAAAAATGGGGCGGCTACGCGACCTCGATCTTCGTCATGGGCTGGGCGACGGGCGGATTGATCTTCGGCTCCGTTGGTGACCGCATCGGGCGGGCGAAGACACTCGCGATCACGGTTTTGCTTTACTCGGTTTGCACGGGCTTGAGCGCCTTCTCGACCAGTATTTTTGACTTCTGCGTTTACCGATTCATCACCGGGCTGGGCGTCGGCGGTGTGTTCGGGCTCGCCGTCGCGCTGGTCGCAGACGCCCTTCCGGAAGTGGCCCGCCCGAAAGCTCTCGGGCTTCTCCAGGCGTTGTCCGCGGTGGGAAATGTCACCGCCGGTCTATGTGCGATGGGTGTTGCAGGGATGAACCCGACGGAATCATGGAAAATCCTTTTTTGGATCGGCGCCGCACCGGCGTTTTTGTGCATCTTCATCATGCTCCGGCTGAAAGAGCCCGAGAAATGGGTGCAGGCGCGAGCCGCAAGCCAGGCTGTCGGCGGGAGGAAAATGGGCTCCTACACCGATATGTTCAGCGAACCGCGCTGGCGCAAATCCGCGCTGCTCGGAATGCTCCTTTGTGTCGCGGGCGTCGTCGGTCTTTGGGGCGTCGGATTCTTCAGCCCGGAGCTCGTCGGTCCGGCCATTGAGGCATCACTCAAAGCGCAGGGCGTTGCGGCGGCGGATATCGGCGCTGAAAAGGGCCGCTGGATTTCCTACAACCTCATCATCCAAAACATCGGCGCCTTCGCGGGGATGATTTGCTTCAGCAAAATTTGCCACGCATTCGGACGAAAGAAAGCGTTCGCCGCCGGGTTCATCATGGCCTTCGCCGCGACCGTGTTTTTCTTCAAGAACTTCAACGGCAAAGAAGACCTCTGGATGAGCGCCGTCATGGGCTTCTTCCAGCTCGGACTCTTCGCTGGGTTCGCCATTTACCTTCCCGAGCTTTTCCCCACGCGTCTCCGCAGCACTGGCACGAGCTTTTGCTACAACGTCGGGCGCTTCATCGCCGCATCCGGGCCATTCACGCTCGGCGCATTGCAGAAATCCCTCGGCGACAAAGCACTTCTCGCGCTGCCCGCAACTGCCGATGCCATCCAGAAAACCGCCGCCAAGCTCGACGCATTTCGCGACGCCGCTTGCTGGCTCAGCAGCATGTATCTCGTCGGCCTTTTGGTCCTCCCATTCCTGCCCGAGACCAAAGGCCAGCCGCTCCCCGAAGACGCCAAATAGTTTATGCTCAAAACCACGCTCCTGCATCCGGAAATCCTCCGCGTCATCGCGCGCGGCGGACACCACTCGAAGATCCTCATCACCGACGGCAACTATCCCGCCGTCAATAAAATGGGCCCCAACGCCGAGCTCGTCTGCCTGCAACTCATGCCCGGCGTCCCCACCGTCGCGCAAGTGCTGGAGGCCATCCTCAGCGTCGTGAACATCGACATCCTCAACACCATGGGCATCCCCGCCGATGATCCATACGCCAAATTCGGCGAGCCCCCCGCGTGGCCCGAGTTCCGCCGACTCGCAAAAGAGTCCGGCGTCAGCACCATCGAGCCCATCTCCAAATGGGACTTCTACAAAGCCGTAGAAAGCCCCGACCACATCCTAACCATCCAGACCGCCGACCAAGCGCTCTGGGCGAACGTACTCCTCACCATCGGCTGCCGGACGGCGTGATGCTGCGGCGAAGGTAAGGCCGTAAGACTTTTCCAACGCCATGTACATTGAGGAAATCAAAATCAAAAACCAGCGTTTGCACGGATCGTCCTGTTCACCCAGTGGGCGACCCCATTCT
>JAYTMG010000734.1:0-9636 GCA_043728745.1 Verrucomicrobiaceae bacterium | reverse complement strand
GTGAGATCGAGAATCATGCTGACGGTGCGCGCTCCGGTGTTGCCGTCGGGACCGTCCACGGCGTTTTGATTGCTGAAGCCAAACATATCGAGTTCGCCGTTTGTGTTTGGGGAGACGACGCCGGTTTGTGCGCGGTAAATGATCGTGCCCGCTCCGGTCGTGGTGACTCCGGAGCCTGTGTTGGTGAAGCTTTTCAGCGTGCTCGGCGCAGTTTGCGTCGCGAAGCCGAGCGACATCCAACTGCCGGTGGTCGGCGAAAGTGTGGCGGTGAGTTGGAATTTCCCGTTCGCAGTTCCCTTCGCGTTGTTGATGAAATTGCCGACGTTCAGAAAGGCGGAACCGGTGCCGCCGCTGGCCGCGCCGCTTTGCAAAAATCCAGTCGCGGCGACCCACGTGGACGAGCCGCCAGCGCTGGCGATTGCGGAGGAAAAGACATCCGCAGTTTTTCCGTTTAGAGCGATGGCCGTTCCGGAAAATGCTTCGGTGATCAGCGCGGTCGAGGTGTTCTCGATGAGGACGGTTGCTTCGATCGGCGAGCTGAGGACGTAGCCGCTGCCGGGCGCGGCGGCGATGCGGAACGTCTCGTCGCTTTCGCCGAAATTGTCTGCGAGCGGCGTGAACTCCACGCTCGCCGATGTTTCCCCCGCTGGGATGGTGATGAAACTCGGCAGCGCCGCGTAGTCGAATCCCGCGATGGCGGTGGCGACGGGATACGAGAGATTGACCGTGAGACTTGTCGTCAACGGCTCCGGCATCCATACGGTGATGACGCTTTTTCTCGCAGCGCCGCCGACGCTGGATGGCTCGGCAGCGCGGGCGTTGTCCATGCGCAGACGGACTTCCGGCGCGGTCGCGGGGATCACGCCGACGCCGATTGCGTCCGCGACGACGAAGCCGTTTGTGCCCGTGGTGCCGATGGTCACATTGCCCGTGGTGCCTGCGGCGAAAGGGAAATCGCCGAGCTTATTCCACAAGCCGCCGGACGCTCGTTGGTTCACGGTGATGACTTGCGAGCCGCCGCTGTGATTCACGGTGACGGGGACATTCGTGGCGCGATTCGTATCTGCGGCCCAGCGGAGGAAAACGGGATACGTGCCTGCTTGCAAAAAGTCGGGCGTGTAAACGGCGGTCTTGCTGCCTTTGCCCGCGTTGCCGTCGTGAAGATAATTTGCGCCGATAAATCCGGGGCTCGCGGCGCTGGCGGTCCAATCGCCCGTCAGCACGAAAGCGGGGGCCGCGTTGCTGTTATCGATGATCGTTTGCGGCGTGCCTGTCGCCGATGTCGGGATGCCGAGCGACTGTAAAAGCGTCGGCGTCATATAGAGCGACCAGCCGCCCGCGCTCGGGTGGATTCCATCGGGAACATGCGCGCGATACGCGGGGCTGCCCTTCTCGTAGAGCGCGCCAAATGCGGGCATGTGATCGATGCAGCGCAGCCCGTTCGCAGTGGCAAAATTGCGGTAGTCTTGTTGATAAAGCGCGAGGTTTGCCCGCACGTTGAACGTGTCGCCGGGCTGCCAGTCGGCGGGGTTCATGATCTGCAAAATGATCTCGCAAGTCGGATGCGCGGCGAGGATTCCATTCACCATCGTCGTGAGGTTCGCGATGGCCTGAGCGCGTGTGATATTCAGCGTCTCCGCAGCATCGTTCATCGAGAACTCGATGAAAACGGTGTCCGGATTTTGATCGATGACTTTCGTCTGAAGATTCGTGACGCCCCAGTTCGAAGCCTGGCCGGAACCGCCGCTGTTCACCCAAGTCGTGAGGCCCGGATACGCTGCTTCCGCAGCGCTTTGCAGTTGCGAAACCCACCCGCCGTTTGCGGTGAGACTGGTGCCGTAGAGCACCACGCGCTGCGCGTTTCCGTTCGCGAGATTGCGGACAAATTTCGCGGGCGCAGAGTCCTCGATTTTCACAAACGCCACCGAATCCGCGATGACTTTTCCATTGGTTCCCGTGGTCGAGAGCGTGACGGTATTTGTCCCGCCCGGCGTGAATCGCCATTCGCCCACCTCGACCGCAAATCCGTGCGTCGAGCCTTCGCGCATGTTCCAAGTCACCGTGGAAGTTCCGCCCGCGTGCGCGATGGTGATTGGCACGTTCGACGCGCGGTCGGTGCCGGGTTTGTAGAGCAGCGAAATTTGGTATTTCCCCGCCTCCGTGATGGGCAGCGAATACACCGCCTGCGAAGGCACCGCCGCAGTCCCCGAGAGAAAGTTAAACTCGAACAGCCCGACGATCCCGACCGCCGTTTCTGGGGTCCAAGTTCCGGTCGTGGAAAAATTGCTCGTCTGCGTGTAATGAATCACGCTGCCCGTGAGTTTGTTCGTGGCCAGGTCGATGCCATACGTCGCGGTGCCCGCAGGCCCGACATCGGCGGAAAATGGCGGCGTGATTGGCGTGTCGGAACTCACGTTGTTGGCGACCACAAGATTCCAGTTATCCCAAATCGTTTTCACCGAGCCGCCGACCGAGTTGTAGATCCAATTTTCCCGCACCGTCGTGTTGCTTGTATCCCAATCGAGGAACACGCCATTCGCCAACCGACGCACCACATTTCCATCGGGCTTTTGCTCGTAGCCCCAAATGTCGTAGAGCCAATTGTTGAGGATAAAATTCGGCGCGTTGAGGTGATTCATCGTCGCGAAATGAATGCAGCCGCCGTCAATCGTCGTCTGCATCGCGTTGTGGATGCGGTTGTATTCCACGACGTTGCCGCCTTGATTGCGAAAGGCGAAAACGCCGTTGCGCGAGAGGTCGTTGAAATGATTCCGCGCAATGAGATTGCCCGGCGACATCGACATCGAAAATGGCCGCGAATCCAAATGCACACCGCCGCCGTAAAACCGCACTTTTCCACAATGTTCGACCGTGTTGCGCGTCACTTCATTGAGAATCGGCGCGACCTTCGCCGCCGCCGTGCCGGGCGTGTAAATCTTCGTGTCGTCCATGTAGGCAAACCGCGCACCAGTCATCAGCACGCCGCCGCCGCCGGAGTGCTGCACGTTATTATTGTCGAACACATTTCGCTGGCTGTCCAAGTGCAGCCAAAGAGCATAGCCGCCGATATTTTCAAACCGGCAATTGCGCACCGACGAGTCCAACGTGTTTTCAAACATGATGACCGTATCCGTATGCACCCGCGCCTCGATGTGGCCGAGCGTGAACGTCGTGTGCCGAAATTCGAGCCCGTCGAAGCGAACAAACTTCACATGCGTATTCGCATTCACATCGCCCTTTGCGTTGACGATGCGATTCAAAAACGGCGCGATGATATTCAGCGAATTCGGGTCCACACCCGGCTGCGGCATGTAGTGTAAGCGTCCGGTGGATGGATTCAAAAACCACTCGCCCGGCTCGTCGAGTTCCGCCTGCACGCCTTCGATCCAAAACCAACTTCCAGAATCAATCGTGCGGTGCCGTTCGCTATCCGCGATGTCGATCCGGCCCGTCGTCGTGTTCACCGCAGTGACCGTGTTCCATTGATTAAAAAACCGCGACTGCGGGACAATGTTGATCTGCGCATCCGCCGCCGAGCCCCACGCAGCCTTGACCAACGCAGGAGCGATGATCGCGTGATCAAACGCGCCGCCCGTGGCGTAGAGAAAAGGATTTGCCTGGCTCTTATTCGGAAACCGAGCCCGCGTTGCCCGGTTGCCATTCACAAACAACTCGCGAAAATTCCACTGCCCCGCGCCAAGCCCGATCCCTGCCAAATCCGTAAACCAAACACCGCCCCCGCCATTGGTCCAAGGCCCCGTAATCTGCCTGCCGCCACTCAGCACAACCGTCGCGCCCGTCGCCGCCCGCCAAGTGATCGGAAAAGCAGCCGTGCCCGAATCCTCAGGCCGCAACTCCAGCGGCGCATCCATGACATAAGTCCCCGCCGCAAAAACCACCTCCACCGAATCCGTGAGCCCCGCCTGAATGAGCGACCGAACCCGCACCTGCGCGCCCTGCGGAGTCCGCACCGGCAGCGCAGCAGTCCCCGAATTCGTATCATTTCCCGTCGTGGAAATGTGGAGCTGAGTAACGGCAAACAAAGCAGTCGGCAGGCAAGCCAGCGCCGCCGCGAAAAGGCACAGCCTGAGCAGGCTCGTGGTGAGAGTGGAGATTCTAAAGTTCAAGGTGCAATGAGAACCGGGCCGTAGCCCCATCGCGCAGTCTCAGCAACAGCAAACTCAAACGAATACATACCCCAAGAACGGACCAGTTCCGCATTGCTGCGAACAAGACGCCTTTCACTCTCGCGTCATGAATGCTCGGTCGCTACGGATTCCGCTCCATGATCTTTTTGAAGAAACTTGCGGCGCTGATTCTCCTTTCGACGATTGCCGTTGGCGACGATGGCAAGACCGTGCTCGACCCGGATACGCAGATCACTTTGCCAGTGGGCTTCGATGCGGAGTTGCTTTATTCCGTCCCGACCGAGCAGGGCTCGTGGGTTGCGATGGCTTTTGATCCGAAGGGGCGGCTCGTTGTTTCGGACCAGGATGATAAGGGCGTTTTCCGGGTCACTTTGGCGAAGGATGGTGCGCCGTTGAGCGTGGAGAGTTTGAAGGGTTTTCCGTATGTGCCGATCAAATGGGGGAAGCGCACGGTCGGTGGGGCGTTGGGTTTTCTCTACGCTTTCGACAGTTTGTATATGTCGTCGATGAAGGGCTTTTATCGGATTCGCGATACGGATGGCGACGATACGTATGACGAGTTCACGCTCATCAAGGATTTGGAAATGGGCTATGAACACTCGGCGCACTGCATCATCAAGACCGAGGATGGAAAAGGGCTGTATCTTGTCTCCGGCGACCATTCGCGGGTGCCGCGCGGGGTGCCGAGTCTTCAGCCGGCGGTGTGGCAGGAGGATTCGCTGTTGCCGTCGATGCCCGATCCGCAGGGTCATGCGGTGGGAATCAAGGCGCCGTGCGGCTGGATTTGTCGGATCTCGCCCGATGGCAAGGACTGGACGATGATTGCTTCCGGTCTGCGCAATTCTGTGGATATCGCGATCAACCGCGAGGGCGAATTGTTTACGTATGACTCGGACTTGGAGTTTGACGTCGGCAGCCCGTGGTATCGGCCTACGCGGGTGAACCACGTCACGTCGGGCAGCGAGTTTGGCTCGCGGGCGGGCTCGGCGAAATGGCCGGAGTATTTCGCGGATAGCAGCGGCGCGGTGATCAATATCGGGCCGGGGTCGCCGACGGGCATGAGCTTTGGGCATCACTCGAATTTTCCCGCTGTTTATCAGGACAAATTGTTTCTGTGCGACTGGACTTTTGGGACCATCTACACGGTCGATATGGAAGAGCGCGGGTCGAGCTACACGGGGACGAAAAAGGAGTTTCTCAACGGCACGCCGCTGAACATTTCCGCGATGCGATTTGGACCGGATGGGCACATGTATTTCCTCGTCGGTGGGCGCAACACGGCGTCGAAGCTCTACCGCGTGCGCTACACCGGGCCGACTCGCGATGAGCCGACGAAAACGCTGTTGGCAAATCAGCAGATGCGCGACTTGCGGCGTTCGCTGGAGGCGTTTCACGGCAAGCGCGTCGGGGCTGCGGCGATTGAAAGAGCATGGCCGCACCTTTCGCACGCAGACCGGGAAATCCGCTACGCCGCGCGACTGGCTGTCGAGAATCAGGACATCGCGCTATGGCAGGAAAAAGCGTTCGCGGAGGCGAATCCACGCGCTGTCATCTACGCGGCGATTGCGCTTTGCAGGCACGGCGAGAAAGCGCTTTCGAGTCGCGTCTTGGAAAAGCTGAACGGCGTTCCTTTTTCTGCTCTGGAGCCGGACGACCAACTCGCGCTGCTGCGGGCCTACGCGCTTTGTTTCATGCGCCTGAACGCGCCGTCGCCAGCAGAAATCGCCGCTGTCGTTGCGAAGCTGAATCCGCTTTACCCCGCACAAAACGAAACGCTGAACACGGAACTCTGCCGCGTGCTGAGCTTCCTCGACGCGCCCGAAGTCGCGAGCAAGACGGTCGCTTTGATGAAAGTCACGCAGGCCAATACTCTGGCCTACGACACGGCGATGCTCGCGCGGCACGAGTATGGCGAGGCCATCCTCAAGACGATGGCGAACACGCCCAACACGCAGAACATTCACTACGCTTACTCGATTCGCCGCGTGCAGTCCGGGTGGACGCTCGACGACCGTAAATTCTACTTCGGTTGGCTCAGCGAGAGTCTGGAAAAAAGTGGAGGCAAGAGCTTCGCCGGCTACATCCGCGCAATCCGAAAAGACGCCATTGAGCATCTCACACCAAAAGACGCCGCCGCCATTTCGTGGCTGCTCGGCGATGTCGCGGCGGTGGACCTCAGCAAGCTGCCATTGCCAAAAGGACCGCCCGGCGGATGGACGACGGAGACCGCAAAAGAGCTATTCAAAACCGAACTCGCCGACCGCGACTACGACAACGGAAAGAAGATGTTTTCCGCCGGACGCTGCGTGGCCTGCCATCGCTTCGAAGGCGCGGGCGGACTGTCCGGCCCCGACCTCGGGTCCGTCGCAAAACGCTACTCGATCCCGGATATTCTCGTCGCGATTTCCGAGCCCAGCCAATCCATCTCCGAGCAATACCAAGCGAGCACCATCACGCTGAAAGAAGGCGGGCAGCTCTACGGACGCATCATTTACCGCAACGACAAAGAAATCGCCATCGCCGCAAATCCCTACGATTTCAGCGTGCTCACCAAGACCGCGATGGCCGATGTCGCAACCGTCGAGCCCTCGCAAATCTCCATGATGCCGCCCGGCACAATCGCCTCGATGAACAAAGACGAGCTGGCCGATTTAATCGCCTACCTCATTTCCGGCGGCGACCCGAAACACAAGGTCTTCAAGGCGAATCGAACCCACGATGTCCGGCAAAAAGAGGGGCGCTAAAAAAGGACATGGATACATCTTTTCCCGGCCTTCTTGCGGGCATGATTGCTTTCTGCGGCGAACATCTCATGTAATCACAGCGAATGATGCTGACGTCATGACGAAACTCACTCTTACCGCGCTGCTGCTTGCGCTTCTTTTCCCGCTGGGGAGCGTCTTCGCCGATGACGCTCTCCTTTTAAAAACAACCGTTCAAGATGGCTGGGTGACGGTCGTGCCTCCGGAGTTTGAGGGTGCGATCAACAATCCGCTGAAAGGTTTTCGTGAATACAAGAAGGACGGTTATGGGCTTTTGGAGCGCCAATATATCAAGTGGAGCGACATCGAGGTGGGCGAGGGTGACTCCGTGGAGCGCATCATCGCGCACACCAATAAAATCACCTCAACCAAGGGCAAGCGCTTCGAGGAACTGAACGTGAAACTCGTGCCGCGTGTGTATCTCGACTGGGATGGTGAAGCTGGGGCGGAGGGGAAACCAAAGCAGGTTTGGCCCGCTGATTTGCACTCGTTCGATTACGACAGTCCGGCCTTCCAGACGCGGCTGACGGCGCTGGTGGCAAAGCTGGGGCAGGCTTGGGACGAAGACCCGCGCATTTTTGCTGTGCAGATGGGGCTCATCGGGCGCTGGGGGGAGCATCATAATCCCGCGCCGACCGCCGAGCAACGGCGACTGCTTGCGGAGGCGTTTCGGAAGGCGTTTAAAAATAAGCCGGTGCTCGTCCGGCATACGGACGCGGAGTTTATGCAGGCGGGGTTTGGCATTTATTACGACACGTTTGCGCACCTCGACCGCGAGCCGCCGCATGGGCCGCAGGACCAATTTCCTTGGCAGGTCACGCATGTGCATCGCGATATCTGGAAAGGCGCGCCGATGGAGGGCGAGGTGGAATATAACTGGCAGAAGCGCGACAACGCGAAGCCGAAGGAGACCTTCGGATTTACGCCCGATGAGACGATGAAGGAGCCCGCCTACCGCCGCTACATGATCGATAAAATCCGCCGTTATCACACGAGCTATCTCGGCTGGATCGATAATTATGATGACTCCAACCGCGAGGTGCTGGCGGGTGCGGCGGAGCTTCAAAAAGCATTTGGGTATCGCTTTGTGATCGGCTCCGCAGGCTATCCGCTCGCTGTGCAGCCGGGGGGGAAGCTGGCGGTGAAATTGAGCGTGCGAAACACCGGCAGCGCCCCTTTTTACCTCGACTGGCCGGTGGCCGTGGCGCTGCTCGATCCGGCGACGAAAAAGCCGGTGTGGTCGGCTCCGCTGAGCGGTGTGGACATCCGTAAATGGCTGCCGGGCGAGGATTGGGACAGCGCGGCTTTTGCGTATCGCCGCCCCGCTTTGCTGCATCGCGCTGAAGGCCAGACCACGCTGCCGCCGGATTTGCAGCCGGGCAAATACGTGCTCGCACTCGCCATGCTCGACCGGCAGGGCGGGATGATGCCGAGCGCACGATTTGCGACGGCGAACTACATCCGTGGTGGCTGGCATCCGATGGGGTTTATCGGCATCGGCAAGGAGCCGGGGGAGGCTGCTTTGAGCGATGTGAAATTCGACAGTCCTGCCTTCGACGATAGCCTTTCTTACAAAGTGCCCGACACGCTGCGAGCCGTCCGTCCGCCGCCGCTCCCGCTGGTGAAAGCCGTTACGCCGTGGACTGCGGATGCCGAAATGGAACTCATCAATCCGTGGCGCTACTGGACGCTGGAGGCAGACGGGCACGGCGTGGAAAAGCGAATACTCAACGAGGAGCGGCGCGTCATGCGAGTCACCGGTGACTTCGGCAAAGGCTTCACGCTGAACTACACATTTGGCAATGGCACCAAGCTCGACCGAGGCCGCTACCGCTTCGCCTTCCGCGTGCGTGGCACGCCCGGCCAGGCCGTCGAGTGCGAGCTGGCGGACGGCTGGCGTCGCGTCTCCAAGCAGCCCCAGATTTTACTGACCGAGCAGTGGCAGGAGCACATCGCTGAGCTTGAGATCAAGTCCACATTCAAAGACGAAACCACGCTGCGCTTCCGCCTGCCGCGTGAGGTCAAAGGCAACTTCGACCTCACAGATACGCGGCTGAAAAGGGAGTGAAGCTCACATTCTCGCTCTCGAGAACGTGGCCCACGTCAGGACGGAAGCACTGCGGCCCATTTTTGAAAAATTAGCGAAGGCTCGTTAAAAGTGGCAGCGCCGGGTATCTTGGGATGTTTGTCTTCCGAGCCGCAAAGTAGGCCCAGGCCTCGGGCGGCAAGGCAATGGTTTGCGCCCGTCTCCGCATCAGCGGGAAAGTTCCATTGAGGATTTCAGCGGCCTCATTTCGCAGATGGCGACGAAGCGCCGTCCCCTGCAAAGAGCGATCCAAGCTCTTCGGGCAGCGTAGGTATATGCATCTTTTGGAAACCAAAATAAGTCCTTCAAAGTGGTTCAATCCGCTCGTCATTGTTCGCGTATCGTCTGAATCCGCGTCCCCTGTATTTTACCATCCTTTGTTGTTCGTCGGATATTGGTCGTTTCCGCAATTTGATAGATATGTCACTGTTGCTGAGCAGTTTGTGGATTTGATATGGGGCGCGAAAAAGTGGAGGCGAGGGGAGTTGAACCCCTGTCCTAGCCGCTATTCCCGCGAGCTTCTACATGCTTAGCCTCACCGTTGCTTTAGCCCCTGCGATGCGGGTGGACGCGCTTCGCAGGGCCGATTGTCCACGGGTTTTCTCATTCGCGGCGGCGGTCAATCCCGCTACGAACCAGC
>JAYTMG010000733.1:0-1387 GCA_043728745.1 Verrucomicrobiaceae bacterium | reverse complement strand
GATGCCAGCGTCGGCGGTGTGATGGACCGCGTGCAAAAGGTCTCGGAGCAGGCGCGCGAGGACGTGGAGCCGAAGCAGCCCACTGGCCCGCAACTCAATCTGGATGACGAGGAGACGGACAAACCGCAGAAGACCGTGAAGAGCGCGGTGTCGGCGATTCAGCGCATCGGCAGCGGTGGCGCAGCTCACAGCAACGGCGACCCCATGCTCCGGGAGCACCACCGCCCCGTCATGCAGCCACATACCCGCGTCGTGCAGAGCGACAGCCGGAAAATGCACCGCGCCACCCCGGCAATGCACCACGACAGGAGCACCAATCACCCCGTCGGCCCGGCAATGCACCGCAACAGACGGAAAATGCAGTCCGCCAGCTCCAAAATGCAGCGCGACAGACGCGAAATGCAGCGCGACAGATGCGCCATGCAGCTCGACAGATCGAAAATGCAGCACGCCAGACGCGAAATACAGGCAGCCGGAAACGGCAAGCGACACAACAAATAGACAAAGCCGCATTCCATTGCGCAATATATTGTGGTCACACCCCGCAAACAGCCAACCCTCACCATCCACGCTCGAAACCCTGCATACGCGGTTCAAGGACAAAAGCGCGCTTGCGAAAGGAGCGGGGCTTTCCTAAGCCCCGTGCGTGCCGCGCCAGCGGCCACGCGCTCGTGCCACTGACGCGGCAACGGCGGGAGCCTCGCTGGCTGCACCTTCGGCGCAGACGGGGCTTAGGAAAGCCCCGCTCCGATTTTTTGTCTCGCACCGTTTCCGCAGCAGTGCTTTTCACGTCACTATGCAGTTCAAGTTTTTCAATCCCTACGCGGGCGGACGGAAGACGCAGAATCGCCTCCCTCATTGGGAGCAGGAAGGCGCACTTTATTTTGTCAATTTCCACCTCGCCGACTCGCTCCCGGCGGAGTTCCGCATCCGGCTAGAAAGGGAGCGCGATGCTTGGCTGGCGGCACATCCTTATCCGTGGTCGGCGAGCGAGGAAGAGGAATACCGCGAGCGATTCCTCGCGACTATCGAGCGGTGCCTCGACGAAGGGCGCGGGGACTGCCCGCTCCGTCTGCCCGAGTGTAGCGCGATAGTCGCCGATGCGATGCGGCATTTCGATGGCGAGCGTGTGGATGTCATGGCCTTTGTCATCATGCCCAACCACGTCCACGCCGCCATCATCCCGCGCACCGGGTGGCATCTGGAGCAGCTCATCCATTCGTGGAAACAATGGACGGCAAAGCGCATCAACCCACTCATCGGGAAAAGCGGGAAGTTTTGGCAGGACGACTACTTCGACACCATCTTGCGCGACGGCGAGCACCTCGGGCGCGTGCTGCGATACATCCGCAACAACCCCGCAAAAGCCAGCCTCCGCCCCGGCGAA
>JAYTMG010000732.1:0-6565 GCA_043728745.1 Verrucomicrobiaceae bacterium | reverse complement strand
GCACAACCGCACCGGCGCGAGCGTGGACCTCTCCGGCTGGCAGCTCGACGACGCGGTCAGCTACACCTTCCCGCCCGGCACGAGCCTCGCCGCGGGCGGTTTTCTCGTGGTGAATGCGGCGCAGTTTTCCGGCGTGCTCGCGGACAGCGGCGATTCGGTGAAACTGCGCGACGCGCTCGGCGCGCTCGTGGACAAAGTGCGCTACCGCGACCGCGGGCGCTGGTCCGCGCTGGCCGACGGCGCGGGCGCTTCGCTGGAACTCATCGACCCCGCCGCCGACAACACGCAGCCCGAGTCATGGGTGGCGAGCGACGAGAGCGCGAAGCTGGGCTGGCAAAGCTACACCTACACCGCGCTCGGCGCGGAGCCGCCCGGTTCCAACAACCCGGCGAACTGGAACGAATTCCTGCTCGGCCTGCTCGACGGCGGCGAGGTGCTCATCGACGACCTCAGCGTGCGCAAAGACCCGGGCGGCGCGAACACCGAGGTCATCCAGAACGGCACCTTCGAGGGCGACACGCTCGGCCAGCCGCCGCTGAAATGGCGCTGCCTCGGCACGCACAAGCTCAGCGTCGTGGTCGCCGATCCGACCGGGCCCGGCAAGGTGCTCAAGGTCGTCGCGACCGACGGCATCGAGCACACTTACAACAACTGCTCGACCACGCTGGTCGGCAATCAGGCCATTGATCCGACGAAGAACTACCGCGTGAGTTTCCGCGCGAAATGGATCGCCGGCTCGCCGCAGCTCAACACCCGCCTATACCTCAACCGCGCCGCGCGCACCACGATCCTGCCGCAGCCCGCGACCGCCGGCACGCCCGGCGCGGTGAACTCGCGCCGCATCGCGAACGCCGGCCCGACGTTCACTGAGTTTGTCCACGCGCCGCTTGTCCCGGCCATCGGCCAGCCAGTCAGCGTCTTCGCCCGCCCGCACGATCCCGACGGCCTCGGCGCGCACACGCTTTTCTATTCGGTGAATGGCGGCGCGTTCTCGCAGCTCGCGATGACCGATGACGGCACGGGCCGCTTCAGCGCAGCGATCCCCGGACAGGCGTTCGCCGGCATGGTCGTGCAGTTTTATGTGCAAGGCGCGGACGCCCTCGGCGCGGCCAGCACCTTCCCGGCGGCGGGCGCAAACTCCCGCGCGCTCTTCCGCGTCGGCGACGGCGGCGTCACTGCGATCCCGCTCGCCAACAAGATCCGGCTCATCATGCGCGCCGACGATGCGGCGGCGATGCACAGCCCGATCTACGCGGTCAGCAATTTCCGCTGGCCCGCGACGCTCATCGCAAACGACCGCGAGGTTTTCTACGGCGTGCGAATCCGCTTACGCAGCGCGCCTTACGGTCGTCAGGGCAATCGTGTCGGGTGGAATCTCGACTTCGATCCGGAGCAGCCGTTTCGCGGCACGGAGACGGATATGGTGCTCGACGGTGCGTTCAACATGCCGCGCGGCGACGGCGGCGGATGGCTGGAAAACACGCTCGGCCCGAGCGTGAACGAGATGCTTTTCCTCCGCGTCTCCGAGCGCGCCGGGAACGTCCCGAGCGAACTCGTGGATGTCGCCTACGTCGCGACGCCTTTCTACGAGAGCCGCCGCGCGCAGATGCGGCTGCGGCGATACGGGAATTCGCAGCTCGATGAATTCACACCGAACGGCGGCGACGGCTCGTTGTTCAAACAGGAGATTGTCTATTACCCGACGACCACCGTGGACAATAACCCGGAGAGCCTCAAAAATCCCTACACGCTTTGGACTGCCGTGGACACGCTCACGATGGGCGCAGACAAGGAAGCGTATCGCTTCAATTACCTCGTGCAAAATCACACCGACCGCGACGACTACAGCGGCATCCTCGCGATGACCTCGGCGTTCAGTCAGCCCAATGCGAACCTCTACGCCGCAGCCAGCACTGCGCTCGATCTCGAAAGCTGGACGCGCACACTCGCGCTCAATGCGCTGGTCGGGCTGGCGGATACTTTTAACCAGCATCTCACGCACAACATCCAGTTTCTCACGCGGCCCGATGGACGCGTGATGCTGCTGCCGTGGGACATGGACCACGCGTTTTATTTCGCCACAAATTTCTCCATCTACGGCGGAAACGCGCATCGTGTAAAAGACCTCATCGCCGACGCCCGCGTGAAGCGCCGCATCGCCGGACACATCCTCGATTTCTGCAACTCCAGCTTTTCAAACACCTATCTCGATTCGTGGGTGGACCATTACTCCGACCTCGCGGGCAAGCCGGGCTACTCGCCGAATTTCAAAAGCTGGATCACCGCGCGTCGCTCTTCCGTGCTCAGCCAGATTTACAACGACTGGCCGCCGACATCCTTCTCCATCGCTACAAACGGCGGCGCGAACTTCTCGGTCGCCGCCTCCAGCACCGTGCTCACCGGTCTGGCGTGGGTGGATGTCCACGATATCCGCATCTCCGGAGCGACTGCGCCACTCGCGCTCACATGGCTCAATGGCTCCACTTGGCAAGTCACCGTGCCCCTCAGCGCAGGCGTGAATAACCTCGTGCTGGAAGGGCTCAATCAACAAGGCGTCAACGTCGGCACCGACATCATCTTCATCACGAACACCGGTCCCACCGTCCCGGCGGAGGCTGGAAATCTCGTCGTCTCCGAGCTGATGTTTCATCCCGCCGACGCGACGGCGGGCGAACTCGCAACGCTCGGCGTAGCCTCGATAGATGCGGATCAGTTTGAGTTCATGGAGCTTCTCAACATTGGCACAAACCCTGTGGACCTAACGAGCGCGACCTTCGACACGGGCATCACCTACACCTTTCCAACAGCCACAATTCAGCCCGGCGATCGCATCATCCTCGTGCGCAACTCCGCCGCATTTTCCGCGCGCTATGGCGCGGGAGTGACCATCTTCGGCACTTACGCAGGAGGGCTCAGCAATAGCGGCGAACGCATTCTCCTGCTCGACCGTGGAGGTGTGCAGATCGTTGATTTCACCTACCTCGGCGACACCACATGGCCCGTCGAAACGGACGGCCTCGGCTACTCGCTCACGTTAAAAAACCCCGCGACATCGCCTAGCTCCGCCGGAGCAAACTGGCGCGTGAGCACTGCCCTCAACGGCAGTCCGAGCCTCGGCGACGCGCTTAATCCCGCGAGCTATGCAACGGTCCTCGACTACGCACTCGCACTCACGCCGCGCGCCACGATCGAGGCGGGCTACGCCACATTCACATGGAGGCAGCGCATCGGCGCGGACGCCGCGACCATCACGCAACAAATCTCCACCGACCTCGCGACGTGGAACGAAGGCGCAGCGCTCGTCCCGCTCAGCAACGTCGTAAACACCGACGGCACACGAACCATCCGCGCCCGCTCCGCCACAGCGCCCGGAGTGAAGGAATTCTTCCGCCTGCGTGTGCAGGTGCCGTAGGGTGTGCTCTCAGGCTCGCGCAAAAAGCGGATTAAACTGCGGGACCAATAGGCCGCAAATGTTGTGGCCTAAAGTTCAATAGAGTGACGCTGATCGCGCGAGTAGAGTGTCCTGCCATTGAAAGCATGTCGCGCTGTGCGCAGACTCGAATCACTTCAACGTAGCGAGCGCCTTGAGCACGTCGGCGGCGTGGTCTGCCGTTGAGGTTTTCTCCGTCATCGTCCAGGCGACCTTGCCGTCTTTCACGAGGAACGACATGCGAGCGTAAATGCCCGGCAGACGCGACGGTACCCCAAACGCCTTTGCCACGGCACCGTCGTCATCCGCGATAAGCGGAAATTGGAAAGTGAATTGATCGCGAAACTTCTTCTGTGAATCCGGCGCATCGCCGCTCACGCCGAGAACCTGCACGCCTTTGCCTTGCAAGTCGGCCCACGAGTCGCGGAGCGAGCAGCCTTGTTTCGTGCAACCGGGCGTATTCGCCTTTGGATAGAAATACACGAGCGTCGGTCCCTTCGCGTAAACGGCGGTGAAAACGACGGGCTTGCCGTCCTGATCCTTGGCGGTAATCGCGGGTGCGGCGGCACCGACTGCAAGCGGTTCGGCAAACGCGGTTGAGACGAATAGTGAGGAGATGAGCGTGAGAAGTTTTTTCATATCACAGTCATCGACCCGCGAGCGCCCCGGTCGCTTAGCGGAATGTTTCCCTGCTTAAATCTCGAAGCCCTTGCGATACGGCTTGGTGACGAGCTTTTGCGCGTCGTCGGAGTTGGTGAAAGCCAGCTTCGCAGCGTCCCATTCCAGCAACTTGCCCGGTACGCGAGTAGCGATATTGCCGAGTTGCACGGTCTCGGTGAGCGGGCCGGCGTAGTGAAATCCGTCCGTTGTTTTGGTATTCGCGATGATGCCGTCCACCCACAAATGGTAATGATTTCCGCCGGGGATTTTCTCCTGCTTGGGGAATTTGTCCGCCGGATACAGCGACGGTTTGCCGACATGCGGCAGGACCATCGTGCCGCCTTCACCGATGAAGAGACTTCCGCCGCCTGCGGGCAGTTTTCCGTCTGCGGGCATTTGCGCCAGCGAGGCGTCGGGCAAGCGTCCGCCATCGTACCACGTCACCGCGATCGTCTTGTCGGCGGTGAATGCGGTGCCGGGAAAAATGTAGGAAACCGTCTCCGCTTTCGGCCACGTCTCGGGATGCGGCTCTTCGTTTTCCGCCCGAACGGAAACGGGCGAAGTCAGGTCGAGCGCGGAGAAAACGGGGTCGAGAATGTGGCAGCCAAAGTCGCCCATCGTGCCGCCGCCGAAATCCATCCAGTCGCGCCATTTGAACGGAGCGTAGAGGTCCGGCACATAGTCGCGCTGTGGCGCGGGTCCGAGCCACAAATCCCAGTTCAGCGTCGCCGGTGGTGGCGCGACTCTATCCGCCGGGCGGGTGCCGAGATTGGAGTATTGGTTGCCGCGATTCGCCTGCCACGAGTGGACGGCCTTGATCTTCCCGATGACGCCACTGCGGATGATTTTCACGCCCGTGCGATACGCTTCGTGGCTGTGAATCTGGTTGCCCATTTGCGTGATGACGCCCGACGATTCCGCCGCGAGCCGCATCTGGCGTGCCTCCCAAACCGTGTGTGTGAGCGGCTTCTGGCAATAGACGTGTTTGCCCGCACGCATCGCAGCCAGCGCGATCGGCGCGTGCCAATGATCCGGCGTGCTCACCTGCACACCGTCGATTGTGTCGCCGAGTTTCGCGAACATCTCGCGATAATCGGCGAATGTCGGAACGCCGGGAAAACGCTTTAGCGCATCATCGAATCGGGACGAATCCACGTCGCAAAAACCGACGAACTTTGCACGCCCATGAGAGCCGATCTCGCCGAGGTCGGAGAGCCCCTGCCCTTTGCAACCAACGACCGCGATCTGGACGTGTGAGTTTGGATTTTTCGCGCGCAGCAAAGAGGGGAAAGCGAGCGCGGCAACGGTGGTTCGGCGGAGAAAAGAGCGACGTGTAATCATAGCGCCGGGTTTACCTGCCACGCTCAAGTTCCTTGGTTTGAATTCCAACGCGTGACACCCGCCGCGCGCCCGGTAGTATGCGAGGCGTATGTCCTGTCAAACGATCGATCCCGCACTTCACCAGTCGCGCAAGCCCGACTGGATCAAGGTCCGGCTGCCGTCGAATCCCGTCTATTTTTCCACGAAGGCGCTCATCAGCGACCTGAATCTCCACACCGTCTGCGAAAGCGCGCAGTGCCCGAACCGCTGGGAATGCTGGAGCAGCGGCACCGCGACATTCATGATCGCCGGCGACCGTTGCACGCGCGCGTGCGGGTTTTGCGCGGTGACGACGGCGAAGCCATTTGCGCTCGAAGCCGATGAGCCGGAGCGCGTGGCGCAGGCAATTTTGCGCTTGAAGCTGAAACACGTCGTCATCACCGCCGTCGCCCGCGACGACTTGAAGGACGGCGGCGCCGCGCATTTCGCCCGCACGATTAATTGCGTCCGCGCTGCGCAGCCGGAACTCATCATCGAAGTGCTGACGCCCGATTTTCACGCAAAGGAAGAGTGCCTCCAAGCCGTCGCCGAAGCCGGGCCGGACATCTTTAACCACAACCTCGAAACCGTCGAGCGACTCACCTCCGCCGTCCGCTCGCGCGCGAAATACCGCACCTCGCTCAACGTCCTGCGGCGCATGAAGGAAATCGCTCCCCATATTAATACCAAGAGCGGGCTCATGCTCGGCCTCGGTGAGCAGGAAGACGAGCTTCTCACCGCGATGGACGATCTCCGCGCCGCAAATGTTGAGGTGCTCACGCTCGGGCAATACCTGCGTCCCTCCGCGCAACATCTGCCCGTCGTCGCCTACATCCACCCCGATAAATTCGAGGAATACAAACGCGTCGGCTACGAAAAAGGCTTCACCTACGTGGCCAGCGGACCGCTCGTCCGAAGCTCCTACCACGCCGCTGATTACAAGCCACAACGTGCGGTCAAGGCGTAGTTATTTCGCGAAATAGCTTGGTAGTCGGCTGCGAACCGTGTGTGCTGCGATCCTTATGGGACACTGCAAAGGCAAAGACAACGTCAAGAAAACCGCCGCTCGCCGCAAAAAGGCCGAGCGTCTCGCGATCGCAAAGATCGCCGTCGCGC
>JAYTMG010000731.1:0-1300 GCA_043728745.1 Verrucomicrobiaceae bacterium | reverse complement strand
CGGGGCCGGACGCAAGCGCTGGACGACGTGACGCTCGACATCCGCGAAGGCGAGTTCGTGTGTTTTGTCGGCCCCAGCGGGTGCGGGAAAAGCACGCTGCTCAACATGATCGCCGGGCTCGAAATGCCGGACACCGGCGCAGTTCACGCGGGCGGAAAAATGATCACGGCCCCCGGACGCGAGCGCATGATGATGTTCCAAGAGCCCGCACTTTTCCCGTGGCTCGATGTCATCGGCAACGTGCTCTTTTCGCTAAAGCTCGTCCCCGACATGACGGGCAGCGAGCGCATGGACAGGGCTCGCTATTTTCTCGATCTCGTCGGGCTGGGCAAGTTCACGCGAGCCAGCATCCACGAGCTCTCCGGCGGAATGCGGCAACGCGTCGCCCTCGCCCGCTCGCTCGCGCCGAATCCCCGTGTGCTGCTTATGGACGAGCCATTCGCAGCGCTCGATGCGATGACTCGCGAGCAGCTCTACGGCGACCTCCAGCGCATCTGCGCAGAGCATCGCAAGACAGTCGTCTTCGTCACCCACAACGTCCGCGAAGCCGCATGTCTCGGCGACCGCGTGTTCATTTTCTCCCCACATCCGGGGCGACTTTGCGGCGAGTTCACCATCGCACTTCCCCGCCCTCGCGACATCAACAATCCCGCCCTCGCCGAATACGCAAGCGAGATCACCGACCGGCTGCGCACCGAAGGAAAAGCGAGCGATCATGCGGAGTTCAACATTTAAGAAATGAAGCGCCTTTTCACAGCCTTGTTCATTTTCGCCCTCATCTTCGCGGGCTGGCACTGGATGGTGCTCTCCGGGAAATGGGGCCGCCCCGCGCCGCTCGACGTCTGGCAATATCTCGTCGCATCGTGGACCGACGGCACGCTGGAGCCCGCGCTCCTCGTCACCACGCAACGCCTCTTGCTAGGCTACATCGCTGGCGTGCTCGTGGGCTTGCCCGTCGGACTTCTCACCGCACGCTTTCAAGCGATGAACGACACGATTGGCGTCATCGGGCTCGGCTTCCAAACGCTGCCGAGCGTTTGCTGGGTGCCACTCGCGCTTTTGTGGTTCGAGCCGCAAGTTGAGAGCGCCATGCTTTTTGTCGTCGTCATGGGCACGCTGTGGAGCGTCGCCCTCGCCACCAATACCGGCGTGCGAAATGTCTCGCCGCTCTACAGCCGCGCCGCGCTCACGATGGGCAGCCGGGGCGCGCATTTGTGGTTTCGCGTCATCGTTCCCGCCGCGCTGCCGGTCATCGTCGGCGGCGTGAAACAAGGCTGGGCCTTCGCCTGGCGCTCGCTCA
>JAYTMG010000730.1:0-1646 GCA_043728745.1 Verrucomicrobiaceae bacterium | reverse complement strand
CCTAGCAGCCTGTCGGACTTCCCTTCGGAGTTTTTTTGAACGAACATTCTAAGTAGCAAGAACCGTCGAGATCGAAGCAGCAATGGCCACGCGCTTCATCACAATCGACCACGACACACCGATGCTTTTACCGGCGGACTTGCGGGCGTGGGTGCCGGAGAATCACCTTGTCCACTTCATCATGGAAGCCGTGGGGATGCTGGATTTGAGCAGTGCGCAGGTCAACCACACCGGCAGCGGCAGCCAGCAATATCCGCCGGGGATGATGCTCGGGTTGCTCATCTTTTGCTACGCCACGGGCACGTTTAGCAGCCGCGGCATCGAGCGGCTCACTTATGAAAATGTGGCCGTGCGTTTGCTCACCGCCGACACGCACCCGGACCACGACAGCATCTGCGCGTTTCGGGTGAAAAATAAGGCGCTTCTCAAAAGCAGCTTTCACCAAGTGCTCGAAGCGGCGGCGCGCATCAAAGTGCTGCGCGTGGGCGATGTGACGCTGGCCATCGACGGCACAAAAATCCTCGCCAACGCCAGCAAACACAGCGCGGTGAGCCACGATCACGCCGTTAAACAAATGCTCCTACTTGAAGAGCAAGTCGCCCAACTTCTGGAAAAAGCGGACGCCGCCGACAGCACGCCGCTCGAAGACGGCCTCACCATCGAAGGCGAAGTGGCCCGTCGGCGCGACCGCATCGAGGAACTTCGGCACGCAGTGGGAGTCATCAAAGAGCGAGCCAAAGAGCGCCACCGCGAGCAGCTCGCCGAGTTTGAAACCAAACAAAAAGCGCGCGAAGAAAAGCAAACGCGCACCGGCAAAAAGCCCGGTGGCCGCGCACCCAAAGCGCCCAGCCAAGAGCCGCAAAGTGGCGACCAATACAACTTCACCGACGAAGAAAGCCGCATCATGAAAACCAGCAGCGGCTTTGAACAAAGCTACAACGCACAAGCCGCGCTGGAGATAAAAAGCCGACTGATCGTAAGCGAACTCGTGAGCGACGCGCCCAACGACAAAGAACAACTCAACCCGGCGCTCGAAGCCGTCAGCCCCGTCATCGAAAACGTCGCGGAAGTACTCGTGGACAGCGGATATTACAGCGAAGCAGCAGTGACCCAAGCCGAACAACCGCGCGACGGAGCGAGCGCCCCCACCATCTACGCCGCCACCGGGCGGCAGCCGCACGGACGCAGCATCGAGCGACTGGAAAAACACGACGACCCACCCGCGCCCGACCCCGGAGCAAGCGTCAAAGAAATCATGCAACACCGACTCGCGACCAAGGCTGGGCGGGCACTTTACGAACAACGCAAACAAACCATCGAGCCCGTATTCGGCATCATCAAAGCGGCGATGGGGTTCCGGCAGTTTAGCCTACGCGGATTGGAGAAAGTGCGTACCGAATGGACGCTGGTGACGCTGACCTACAACCTCAAAAGGCTCTTTCACCTCGGCGCAAAGCTCGCCCGAGCGTAAGCCCGTAAGAAAAGCGCCCAAAAACGCAACAGACCGCGAAGCAAGCGGCGGAAAAACTGGTTTTCGATCCAGAAAACCAAATTTACGGCACTCGCGTTCAGAAGGCCGACGGATTTTCGGAAAAATCGCGAAACTTCGGATCTTGTCGCTTTTGGGATGTCCGACAGGCTGCTAG
>JAYTMG010000729.1:0-5822 GCA_043728745.1 Verrucomicrobiaceae bacterium | reverse complement strand
AGCGAACCAAAGGCCAGTGTGCTTGCGAGCACGTCGGCGACGTTGATGTCGTAGGCTGTCGCGTTGTTGGCCGCGGCGTTCGTGATTGTGATGGTGTATTGCACCGCATCGCCCGCATCGGTGCCGGTGACGGTGAGCGTTTTTGTGACGCCAAGCACGGGCTCCACGAGGGTGGAAGTGATCGTGTTCGAGTTGCCACCGTGGGCATCGGGCCCGCCGACGCCGTCCTTGTCGAGCAGCACGCTGAACGTATTTGGCAGCGAACTCGCGGCCTGGTTGGCGACTTCGTTGACGACGACCGCCTGAAACTCAATCACGACAGACTCTACTGCGGCGGTGGTGTCGGTATTCGTGAGGTTTCCGAGTTTAAAGAACACGTCGGACCCGCTGGTGTAGGTATCGACGTTGGTGGTCGAGTTGTTCGACACCGCGGCATCCGGCATCGCGAAGGTCGGCGTGCCGACGCTCGTCTGCGCGAGGCCTGCGCCACTGAGCGTGCTGGATGTGAGCTGCCCGGCAGAAGACACGAGCGCGACGACGGCCGTTCCATTGATAAACTGGAAGCCCGCAGGCAACGCATCCTGGATCTGGAAATTGGTGAACGTCCCCACTGGGATGGTGGCCACGAGGCGGAACGTCGCAGTTTCACCGACGACAAGGTTCTGGCCGGCCGTGCCCGCGACGTTTGTGGACTGCAGCGACTTCGTGAGATTAAAGGTCGGTATCTCACCGAAATTATTCGCCGTGCTGTTTGCCACCGCGGCAAGGACGATCGGTGGAGAGATGACATCCGTCGTGTTGCTTCCCCCAATCACGACGCCCTCGCGGGCATCGAGACCATCCGTGTAATCAAGCGGCTGCGTCTCGGTGATTGTGTATCCCGAAGCGTTGCTGGCTGCCAGGTTCGCGAACGAGTAGTTCCCGTTTGCATCCGTGATTGCAGTCCGATTCACCGCGTTGCCGCCGGCGTCCACGCCAGTCAGGGTCACTGTTACACCGGCAATGCCGGATTCCCACGCCTGCTGGCTGCCGTTGTTGTTTGCGTCTCCGTAAACAGTTCCGGAAATCGAGCCGCCGCGCTCGCCGAAGTTGTTGGCTGGCTCCATGTCGCCCGGTGCGAGGACGATTCCCGAGATGACGTTGGGCCCGCCTCCGCTAGCGGGGATGACGACCCCCTCCCGCGATTCCAGCCCATCGACGTATCCCGCCGGCTGGGTCTGCGTGACGGTGTATCCTGCGCCGTTGCTCTCCTTCAAATCCGAGAACAAATAATTCCCCAGCGCATTCGTCGTCACCACCTTCGAAACTGCGGCTCCGAGAATGTCGGTGCCTGTCAAAGTCATCGTCACTCCGGCAATTCCAGGCTCGCCGATGTCCTGATTGCCGTTGTTGTTCGAATCGACGTAGGACGTGCCGCTCACCATACCGCGGAGGGGCACTCCAACATTGGCCGGGAGCCTGAAATTCTGGTAGGCGAGGAGTGCCGAATTGAAGATCTCCAGCGTGCCGCTGGCCAGTCCGGTTCTGATCGTTACATCGTAAACGATGGTAGTCGTCGAGCCGGCAGCCATCGTGGTAATCGAGAAGCCGCCCTCGTCCATCGGGAATGCCGTGACGCCGGAATCAGGAATGGAAACAGGCCCGCCGCCTTGGTTAATAAATGAAGTACTGCTGACGTAATTGACCTGTGTCGCCGGAAGGACGTCGGTCACCACCGCGTTGTTGATCGGCTCCGTCCCTAGATTGCGAACGCGCAGGGTATAGCGGAGAGTGTCTCCCGAGTTGTAGAATCCATCGCCATTCGCATCGCCGCCCGGAGCAAAAGTCACGAACTTATAAAACTCCGGCGCCGGCAGGCCCAGGACCACGGTTCCAGCATCGAATCCGGGCGCTCCTGTGGGTGCTACGGTGTCCTCTCCCCACGCGACGCTGATGAGCGTCCCGTTATTTGTAAACAGCCGCATGCCCGAGGCGTCGCGATCGCCCGAGGTGTCGAAAACCCGCTGCGTCTGGAGCCGGGCGAGCGCAAACGACTGATCATACCGGCCTCCAGTCACGGGGTCGAGAAACGCCCCCGTCGTGGGGTCGCCGTCGTTGTCCACGAACACAGTTGTTGCAGCGAGCGGCGTCACCCACACCGGGCTGCCATTCACCGTCGAGGACGAGGGGGGGATTGCACTGTTGGCCACACCCAGCGCGACGACTGCGAATTGCGACAGGGCGCCCGTCGGCTGCAAGCTGAAGCCCCAATCGCGCGTCGAACCGAGGTTCAGCGTATCGTGCGCACCAGCCGCCGTGAACACCTGCCCGCCGGGAGTGAAAAGGCGCGTGCCCGTATCCGCAGACACAACGAAAAACTGCCCGGTTCCTGCCGGAATCACCGGAAGACTGCCCGACGTCGTCCGCGTCTCAAAATTAACAGTGATCGCCGCAGCATTCGGATTGTAAACAAACAGCGCGATATCATCGCCCGTATCCCCGACCGGCGTAAAATAGTCATTCGATAGCTGGGAATCCGGCAGGAGCGTGTACGTTCGCACGGCGAAGCTGGCTGCATCGTTGCCGGTGAACAGCACCGTCTGCACGGGCTTGCTGGCAACAACGCGACCGCCCTGGAGTACGTTCGTAGTGGATACCACAGTCTGCCCCTGATTGAGCGTTACCGTCTGTTCAAACGTCCCGTTCCTGTCCGCGTCAATTTGCACGAGCGTATTGTCCTGCGAAGCTTGCACGAAAAAGAAATCGTCCGAATACATGCCCGTAACTCCGCCGGGCAGAGTCGTATTCGCGCCGACAGGTGCCGTGAATGCCGTGCCATGGTAGCGAGTATCGCGCACCTCGACCGCGGTCGAAATCACCGAGCCGGTCGGCAGCGGGATTTCCGCCCTCGTGATCACAAGCGTCCTGCTCGAGGCAATCTTGTCCCCACCATCAAAGAAAGTGGTCGTCGCGACACGCGGGAGGGTGACTGTGTTGCGAAGCGCGATGACCTGCCCGGCGCGGATTGCAGGGTCCGTTCCCGGAGCGGCTCCGGGAGGCGCACCGTTGGTGGCATCGCCGTCGCCCCAGATTTGAGTTCTCGCCGTTCCAGTCGTCTGTAATGGGAAGTCGAGATTGGTCTCATACCCGTTCTCCCAATGGTCATAATAAATGATCGCGTTGTCCTCGGTCGCCGCGATCGAGATGATCGAGTCCATCCCGGTCGTTCCGCTGACCGTGTTGCGGATCGCCTGCATCGCGGTGAGCACCGCCTGCTCCGGAAGCGGAATGTAGAATGTCTGCACCGAGGCATCAGCAAGCAACCCCCTCCACTCCTGCCGCCCGACGGTGCTCAATGCGATGCCCGCGGAAATGGGCCCCGTCTGCTCCTCGAGAATCCAATCGCCGCCCAAATCGGAACTGCCCGTGAGATCATTTGAAGCCGCCACATCCGCGCCCGTGATCTGCGACAGCAGCCCTGCCGCAGCAAGCCCGCCCACACCGGCTCCGAAGTTGCAGCCGTAAATCAGCAAATCACCATCGGCACTCAGCGCCCGTCCAATCGACTCCAGTGCAGAAGCATACTGCCCCTGCATGCTCGTCGTCGTCAGCGTCGCACTTCCAATCGACAGCGAGGCTTCACTGCCGTGAGAGATCAAATGAATCGCATCAATCCCCGACCGGCCTTCGAGCGCTTGGGCGATTTGCAAAACACCATCTTGATTCGACTGCAAAATCACCACCTCGATGCCCGCATTCATACCCTGAAGCAGCGTCTGGTAATTGGCCACGGAAGGATCAACGAATACGATTTCGCGACGCTCGTCCGCAGTGTTTTGCGGCGCGGCAGGCGCGGTCGATTCTCCAGTGGCACCGCCATCGCTGGCCGCCGGGGCGTCAGCTCCATCCGGCGCGCTCGCCTGGGCAGTGTGCTGGACGACGGCGATTTCCTGCTCAGGCAGGTTATTTGGGTCAACGAGCGGGGCGGCATCGCACAGGATGCGGTCCTCGAACGACTCCAAAAGTAAAGGTTTCCGGCGACGCTGAGGATTGGGTGTTTTTTTACGCGGCATATTAAAGTTGCGGTTCTTACGAAAATTATTTCAGCAAAAGGGCGGGATCGCTGCTCGTTGCGACGCTCGTGCAGGAAGCCTCTTGCTCTGTCGAGAAAAGCGGAAGATTCGCAGTTTTGCAAATTATCATTCGGAAAAAATGAGGTTGCATTCCTCTCATTCAGGCGCTTACACAAAACCAGCGGAACGGAGCTCCAAACCAACCAACCGCCTTACAATGCTTTCCATGCGCTCATTCCAGCCCTTTATCCTGACCATCGCAATCGCCTCGCTGACGCCTTCCGCTTTCGCCGCCGAAGTCGAAAAACAACTGCCTGAACGGTGGGAACGCAACGACCGCGAACAATCGCTGATGGGCGATTTCCAGCAGGACATTTCGCGCATCCCATCCAAGCCGCGCCGCTTCGCCTCCACGCCCGCGCCTGAGAAAATGCCGGGCGATTTTTCGCCATGGTGGATTCGCGGACAGGGACAGACGATCGGCAGCAAGACGCGCGGACAGGGTATCACCCTCGAAGATCTCTACGTCCGGGCGATCCGCAACTCGAACCAGATCCGCGTTTTCTCCGACCTCCCGCTCATTCGCGAAACAGGGATTCAGGAGGCAAAAGGCGCGTTTGATACGAATACATTCGTCTCCGCGATGTTCGACCGCAAGAACGAGCCGGTCGGCAACACCCTCACCACCGGCGGCGCGAATCGGTTTAAACAGGACGAGTGGTCGTTTGAAGCGGGCGTCCGCAAAAAGTTCATCACCGGCACCGAAGTCACCGTCTCCCAAAAGCTCGCCCGCACGGACAATAACTCCATTTACTTCGTCCCGAATCCGCAGTCGCGCGCGACACTGGAGCTCAACATCGTCCAGCCGCTCCTCAAAGGCGCAGGCATCGGCTACAACCGCTCTATTATAGAAATCGCGAAAATCGACTCCGAAGTCGCGATGTCCGAATTCATCCGGCAAAGCGAAAGCCACCTCCAGGAAATCGCCCGCGCCTACTGGAGCCTCTACGCCGCGCGCGTCACGTATCTCCAAAAGCTGAAACTCCTCGAAGAAACCGGCAAGCTCGCCGACGAAGTCAAAGCCCGCGTCAAGCTCGACACACAGAGCAGCCAGCTCTTCCGCGCCCAAAGCGCCCTCGCTGGACGAAAAGCCGATCTCATCCGCTCCGAGGCCGCGATTCGCAATGCGCAGGACCGCCTCCGCAGCCTCACGAACGACCCCGGCCTCTTGCGCAATCCCGATGTCGAGCTCATCCCACGCGACCACCTCGTGCTCAACGGCGACATGGTGGACGCCCAGGGAGCCGCCCGTGTCGCATTGGAAACACGGCCCGAAATCAACCAAGCCTTCATGCAGCTCCGCGCCGCAACCGTGCGCGCCGACATGAGCAAAAAAGAACTCCTCCCCGAGCTCAACCTCGTCCTGAAAGGCGCACTCGGCGGCCTCGACGACGGCAACTACGGCACCGCTTGGACAAACGAGTATAACACTGGCGGCCCCGGCTACGGAGTCGGCCTCGTCTTCAATTACCCCATCGAAAACAACATCGCCAAAGCGCGCCACGAACGCCGCCTCATCGAGCTCCGCCAGCAAATCAATCAGGTGAAAACCACCGTGGATAGCGTCGTCCTCGAAGTGCAAGTCAGCGCCCGCGAAGTCGCCACCAGCTACCGCGAAGCCCTCGCGAAATACTCCACGGTAAAAGCCTACGGCGAAGACATCGCCACCCTCGAAGCCCGCCGCACCATCCAGCCATTCTCCGACCCCGC
>JAYTMG010000728.1:0-11883 GCA_043728745.1 Verrucomicrobiaceae bacterium | reverse complement strand
TTTTGGTTCTTCCAGCGAATCCTGCCGTAGCCCCAAGCGCCGAAAACAAAGCTCGCCGGGGTTCCTTGAAAAAGGACCACCCCGGCGAGTTTCTTTTTTTGTCGGTGCGAATGGAGGCTACGAGTGCTGCCCTGGCTCCGGGAGGGTGCCTCGCCAGCCGCCCGTCGCCGCGCCACGGTCTTCGATGAATTGTTTGAACCGCTTCAAGTCTCCGCCGACGCGAAACGAGACGATGCCGAGTGCGTCGCCGAGTTTCTCCGCCGTGCCTTGGGGTTCGTATTCGATGACGAGGGAGACTTTCGTCGTGTCCACGTCGATGGCGATGAAGCTCACCGTCCCGGCGTTGGGGCGGCCGCTAGTGCTGCGCCATGAGATGCGTTCATCAGGGATTTGCTCGATGATTTCCGCGTTCCATTCGATTTCCTGCCCGAGGATCACGGCCTTCCATGCGAGGTGAGATTCGTCGAGTTGATGGACGGATTTCACCCCTTCCATGAACTGCGGGAAGGACTCAAATTGCGTCCATTGATTATAGACCACGCTGAGGCGCGCCTTTACTTCGATGTCTTTTTCGATGCGTTGCATCGGGATGAGTTGTGTTTCCATAGACCCTTGAATCGTGTGCGTGGAGGCGCTTGGTTGTTTGGCGGGGTGGATATTTTCATTGTGGGTGGAGCACTCCGGCGGGGCTCAGCCGCATCGGGTCGGGACCGCCGGACCGACGGCACTATGGACTGCGGTGCGGAGTCGTGTAATCGAGAAAGGCTTTTCGATCACGGTGAAGGATCGCGAGCTCCGGATGAGCTCGGGAGCGTTCGCCATGAAAAGGACGGCGGCTTCCGGGTGGCACTTTGCGCATTCTTCCACGCATTCTTCGGCGGGCATATCTTGTAAACCGATGCCGCACACCGTGAGGTGAATTTGCGGCACGGTCTGCGCGATTTGTAATGCACCGCGCCCGGTGGTGGCGAAGTGGACTTCGTAGCCGACTTGCACGAGGAGGAGCTGGATGAGTTCGCAGATAGGCTCATAATCATCCACGACTAGCACGGTCTTAATGGTGTCGGAGGTTACCATGGCGTGCGAGCTAGATGTTGCGCTCGGCGAGCAAGTCCGCCTCGGCGGTGAGCCAGTGCTCAAGGTCTTTGCCGTGCTCCGATCCTCCGGCCTCATAGTGGAAGTGCGCTCGTTCGGCGACTTCCTCTGGCGTGGGTTTGTAGAGCATGGTTTCGTCTGAGGTCGGGGTTTCGTCGGGTTGCGACTGAGTGCGCGAATTAGTTTTCATAGGGCGCGAAATTATTTAATCCGCTTGATGACCGGTATAGGGTGAATACCTCCCTCCGTATGAATGAGGCCGCAGTTTTTTGCAGGTGCTGGCGCCTTCTCGCCAACGACATGAGCCATCTCGGCACCGCACGAGTGACGCGCCAAATTCGATACGACCAACGGCGAATTCAGGGCCGATGTAGCGGGGATGGCAGGCGCTGGACTCGTGGTGGGGTCCGCGTCGGGTCGAATCCAATGAGTATGTGCGGGTGGCAAGTAGTGTATGTTCAGCATCGCAAGTTGCGCAGAGTAGTAGGCTGCGCGCCTGATGCGATGCGGATGCCGCCCGCTAAGTAGTAGGTTTGGTGCAAATGAAACTCGCCGGGGTGCCTTGAGAAAGGTCCGCCCCGGCGAGTTTTTTTGTCGGTGTGTAATCCATCACCCGCCTGCCGATGCAGGCCGGAACAACGGCTCGATAGGGAGGCCTGGAAAAGGCCGCAGTCTTTTGCAGACTGCGGCCTTTGTGGTTTTGCGAACGAAAAACGTGCGCTTTTAGTATTTGACCCGAACGCCTACGCCGACGAGGTGGTTGATGTAGTTATCGACGCCGACAGCGTCATGGAAAACGAGTGCTTTATACTCCGTGAAGATGGAGATGCGCTCGTTCAACTGGAAGTCGAGTCCCGCGATGCCTTGGAAGGCAAAGGTCCAGTCTTCCGCGTCTTCCTGAGTGCGATTCACGAGGCGGGTGCCTCTGAATGTCACTTCGGACTCCACATCTTGCAGCTCAACGTAAGCAACGCCCGCGCCTGCGCCGATGTAAGGGCGGAGGCTCCAGATGGGCTCAAATTTGACGAGCCCGTTGATCATGAACGCCGCTGCGCTGAAATCGCCTTTCGTGCGAAGGCTGAACGCGCCGTCGTTGCTCTCCGTCTCGGCATCGAGCTGCGAGTAGAGTAATTCTCCCTCCAGCGCGAAGCGAACGCGGTTTGGCGAAGCGAATTCGTAGCCGTATTTTAGCCCGGCGAACCAGCCGAGTTCGTTCTGCTCTTCGTCGGCCAGACGACCGACGCCGCCTCGCGATTGATTGTTGTCGGAAGACTGCTTGACGTTGGCCCCGCCGAAGATTGCCCAATATGGGCCGCCTTCCGCGACGGTTGCGACAGGTTCGCTGATGCGCTTTTCAGAAATCTGCGTACCAGCGTGAAGGCTGGTCGCGGAAATGATGAGCGCGAGTATGGGGGTGATGGTGTTTTGGATTAGTTTAGTTTGCATAATTGCAATTGGCGTATCGGATCCCGGCACGCGGTTGCGTGTATTTCCCGGAAAATAAATTGAGCCTCCCCGATCCCGCGGGCGGCTCCACTCGCAGCGCAGGAGTGGGATCTTTCATTCGCAGGATGCGGAGAACGGCGGTCGCCGGGAGTGATCGCAATCCGAGTGCTCGCGCAGCCCATGCGGGAAGCCGCAGCCGAAGCGGGTGTGACCGCTGCGTGAAGTAGCCCGTAGCACAGTCCGTCCCGCCCGTTGCAGGCCGACAGCAGCCGGGACGGCTACTGGCCCCACAGCCGGGACGGACTGTGCTACATCACGCAACGGTCACACCCGCCGAAGCTCGACGCTTGACGGACCGAGGGCGGAGTTGGCCGACGGATAGGTTCATCAATTTGGAGTGAACACCCCATACCATAAACCCGAAGCGGACGCTTTAGTTGCCGCCTATGAAAACCAAACTCATTCTCGTAGCAGCCATCGCATCCACCGCGCTCGCGGTCGCTGCAACTGGTGAACCGAAAGCAAACAAACAGATGCAGGCCGTGCTCGATGAGCTCGCCACGCTCGGCGGCAAACCCATCGAAACACTCACGCCGGAGGAAGCGCGCAAGCAGCCCTCGCCAGCAGACGCTGTGAAGTCGCTGCTGAAAAAACGCGGAGACAGTATTGCGCCGGAAACTGTGGCCAAGGTGGAGAATAAATTCATCCCGGTTTCAGGCGGCGAAATCGCCATTCGCATCTACTCGCCGGAGGGCGATGGGCCGTTTCCCGTGATCGTTTATATCCACGGCGGCGGATGGGTGATCGCCGACCTGGACACGTATGATTCGTCGCCGCGAGCGCTTGCGAATGCGTGCAAAGCCGTCGTGGTCTCGACGCATTATCGGCTCGCCCCGGAGCATCCTTTTCCCGCTTCGCATGACGACGTTTTCGCGGCATACCAATGGACGCTCGCAAACGCAGGCACTTTCAATGGAGACCCGGCACGCATCGCCGTGGCTGGCGAAAGCGCGGGAGGGAATATGGCGGTGGGAATCTCGCTGATGGCTCGCGAGCAGAAGGTTCCGCTCCCATTGCATCAACTGCTCGTTTATCCCGTCGCGGGCACGGATATGACGACGGAGAGCTTCAAGGAGCACGCAGACGCGAAGCCTTTGAACAAGGCGATGATGGAGTGGTTCGCGAAGCACGAGCTGAAGAATCCGAAAGACAAGGACGACCCGCGCATCGACCTGCTCGGAGCCAATCTGCGCGGCTTACCTGCAACGACGATCATCACGGCAGAAATCGATCCGCTGCGTTCCGGCGGGAAGATGCTCGCGGCCAAACTCAAAGCCGCGGGCGTGGATGTGGACTATAAAAACTACGAGGGCGTTGCGCATGAGTTCTTCGGCATGGGCGCAGTGCTGGATGAGAGCTGGGATGCGACGAAGTTCGCCGCAAAGAATCTCAAAAAGGCATTCAACCAAAAAGGGGAGCGGGCTCAGCGGGCAGATGCCACAGCGGTTTCAGCAGACGTCAAGTAACTCAAAAACTACATAGAACCATGAAAGCATTAATTTATAACGGACCGCGCGATGTGCAGATCAAGACGGTGCCCGACGCGAGAATCGAACGCCCAACCGATGTGTTGGTGCGCATCACCAGCACGAATATTTGCGGCTCGGACCTACACATGTTTGAAGGCCGGACCAATGTGGAGGAAGGGAAGATCCTCGGTCACGAAAACCTCGGACAAGTGATCGAGGTGGGCGACGCCGTGGACCGCATCAAGGTCGGTGACTGGGTTTGCATCCCATTTAATGTGGCGTGCGGTTTTTGCAAAAACTGCGAGCGCGGGCTCACGGGTGCTTGCTTGTTTACGAATCCCGGAACGGCGGGCGCGGCCTACGGGTTTGCAGGGATGGGGCCGTACAGCGGCGGGCAGGCGGAACTTCTCCGAGTGCCTTATGGTGACTTCAACTGCCTGAAACTCCCCGAGGATGCGCAGGAAAAGGAGAACGATTATGTGATGCTCTCAGACATATTCCCCACGGGTTGGCACGCCACGGAGCTCGCTGGCGTGAAGGCGGGAGAGTCCGTCGTCATCTACGGCTGCGGCCCTGTCGGGCTGATGGCCGCGCATTCCGCGATGATCAAGGGCGCGAGCAAAGTGATGATCGTCGATTCTCATCCCGACCGTCTCGCGCTCGCGGAGCAAATCGGCGTCATCCCGATTGATTACTCCAAGGGCACGGCTGTGGAGGAAATCCTGGAATGGACGGCTGGCGAAGGCGCTGACCGAGGCTGCGAATGTGTGGGCTACCAGTGCCACGATCCCGCCGGCCACGAAGTGCCAAACGCGACGATGAATGATCTGGTGAAATCCGTGCGCCCCACAGGCGGCATCGGCGTGGTGGGGGTCTTTGTACCACTCGACCCCGGTGCGTCGGACAAGCTGGCGAAGGAGGGGAAACTCGCGTTCGACTTCGGCACCTTTTGGTCCAAAGGACAAAGCATCGGCACCGGTCAGGCCAACGTGAAAGCGTATAACCGTTATCTGCGGAATCTGATCCACAAAGGCCGCGCAAACCCAGGCTGGATCGTCTCGCACGAGCTGGCGCTGGACGAGGCACCAGACGCTTACAACCATTTCTGCAAGCGGGACGACGGCTGGACGAAAGTCATCCTTCACCCAGCGGAATAAAGGAACAGTATGAAAACGAACTCGCCTCCGCTCACCGAGCCGGTTTCAGCGCGGTTCCCCGCGCTGGAAGAACAGGAAGTCGTGCTGACATTTTACGCACCCGCTGCCCGCATGGTCGGCGTGGCGGGTTCGTTCAACGACTGGAATCCGCAGGCCAGCCCGCTTGAACACACGGCGGACGGCGAATGGTCGATCCGGCTTATGCTTAGATCGGGCCAATATGAGTATCGGTTCGTCGCGGACGGAGTGTGGGATGACGACCCTCAGGCCGTGCAGCGTGTGGCCAATCCTTACGGCGGGTTCAATTCAGTCCTGAACGTGAGATTGGACGACAGGACGGATCTGCTGTGAAGGCGGTCCATTGGGAGCAGGCAACGAGCATGTTGAAGTTGGTCGCGGTAGGGTTGCACCCCATTGAGTTGAGAGGGGTGTGACCGCTGCCTGATGTAAGTCGCGTCAGCGACAAGGAGCGGCGACTACCGAAGATCGCCGAAGGCATTCTTGTCGCTGTCCCCGACAACGCGAAGCGTCCAACCAGTCCCGTGCGGCTCCCGGAATCGGCGCGGTTTTCTGATCGGGCGCTTCGCGCTATGGTTACAGCGACAAGAATGCCTTCGGCGATCTTCGGTAGTCGCCGCTCCTTGTGCGCTCCGCGCTACGTCACTTTGCCTCCACTGAGATGAGCACGTCGAATCACACCACTCCGGACGGAGAAAGCATGACCACGGAGGGCGAGTTCCGCGAGGTGCGGCCCGCTGAGAAGCTCGCCTTCACCTGGGATGTCGAAACGCTCGTCACCGTCGAATTCAAAAAAGAATATTGAGACGACCAAACTCAGCCTGTCTCACGAAACCCTTCCAGACGACGCCTCACGCGTTTCTCAAACAAACGAAACAAATAACATGAAAACACTAATCGCAATCCTATCTCTCTTCACGCTGGCACTGACACTGCCGTTGCAAGCCGCGCCTGAGGCCGCAAAGGCCGCACCGGAGACCGAGAAGAAGAGCCTATATGACCGCCTTGGCGGCGCCTTCGCCATCGCCGCAGTCGTTGACCACTTTAGCGACGCCGTTGTGCAGAACCCGATCGTGGGAAAGGACTCAAAGAACCCGGCCCTCAAGGAATGGCACACCAAGAACCTGGACAGGTTGCCGGGCCTCAAGTTCATGCGAACCTTGTGGGTCTGCGAGGTCACGGGCGGGCCGTTCAAATTCTCGCCAACCAAGCCGGGCAAAACTCATTTGGGCCTTGAGGAGGCGCATCGTCTCCTCAAAATCTCGCCAGAAGAATTCGACGAGGTGGCTGCCGAGCTGGGGCGCAGCCTCGATTTCGCCAAAGTTCCTGCGGCTGAGAAAGGAGAAGTCCTCGCGGCCTTCGCCGCGCATAAAAACGAAGTAACAGCCGGACACAAAACGAAGTGAGCAACCAACACATCCGAAATCAACGCACTATGAAAACACCACTCGTTCACCTCTGTTCCGCCATTGTCCTTGCCGGACTGTTCACCACGGGCCTGCTCATGGGCCAAGACAAAGACTCCACCGCAAAACTGGACCCGAAAATGGCGGAGATGATGAAAAAAGCCGAAGCTCTCGGCGCTCCGGGAGCTGCCCATAAGCTCCTTGAACCGCTCGTCGGTAAGTGGACTGCCGAAGTCCAATTTTGGATGACTCCGGGCGGCCCGGCGACCGCGAGCAAGGGCACGGCCAAAACGGAGTGGGCCATGAACGGCCGCTTCATCCAGGAGGAGTTCAAAGGCGAAATGATGGGCAAGCCGTTTGTGGGCATGATGCTGACGGGCTACGACAACCACAAAAAGCAATACAGCACCTTTTGGGTGGATGACATGAGCACCGCCATGCTCAAAAGCGAAGGCACCGCCGATGCCGACGGAAAGGTCTTCACCTTCCTCACCAAGATGGACTGCCCGATGACGGGGGAGAAGGCCATGCCGATCAAGCAGGTGATCCGCATCGTCAATGCCGATACGCACGTCTTCGAAATGCACGAAACACGCGAAGGCAAAGAAGAGCGCAAGACGATGGAGATCACCTACACGCGCAAGTAATCTCACATGCTACTCAAGGACAAGAACGCGATCATCTACGGCGCAGGCGGGTCGATTGGAGGCGCAGTTGCACGCGCCTTTGCCCGCGAGGGGGCGACAGTTTTCCTTGCTGGTCGCACGCTTGCTACGCTGGACAAGATCGCCAAGGAAATCGCCGCTGCCGGAGGCATGGCTGAGACTGCACAGGTCGATGCTTTCAACGAGCAGTCTGTCGAGAAGCACGCCGCTGCCGTGGTCGCCAAGGCAGGCTGCATTGATGTCACTTTCAATTGCATCGACATTGAGGGCAGCATTCAAGGAACGCCGCTTATCGAACTATCGCCTGACGCCATCAGCCACCCGGTCGGCAATCGTCTGGCGACAAACTTCCTAACCGCGCGGACCGCCGCCCGCCACATGATCGAAAAGCGAGCGGGCGTGATATTGATGATTACAGCCACGCCAGCCCGAATGGCCTTTCCGATGACTGGAAGCTTCGGAGTCGAAGGCGCGGCCATCGAAGGCCTCTGCCGCTCCCTCGCGAGCGAACTTTCGCCACAGGGCATTCGTGTCATCTGCTTGCGTTCCGCCGGTTCGCCTGAATCTTTCCCGGAGACGACTGAGGCCGGAGCCCCGCTCGGCAAGAAGCGCGAAGCCATCGCGGCGGAGCTTGCGGAACTGACGCTACTGAAGCGGACGCCGACGCTCCTAGAAGTGGGGAATGTCGCGGCCTTCATGGCATCGGATTACGCCAGCCCGATGACGGCGACCGTCGCCAACATCTCCTGCGGCACGATCGTGGACTGACTCATACGGCCGCGCCACCTTCGCTTTTTGCCCAACAAAAAAAGCAACAGCCCACAATTGTGAAAAAACAAAAGAACGCCGACACCGACAAGCAACGCATCCGCCGACTGCTCAATCAATGGAGGGACGCAACCCGAGAAGGGCGCAAGGACGACGTTCTGGCCAACCACGCAAAAAATGTCCTCATTTACGATCCGATACCCCCTTTCAAGTATGAGGGCGCGGCAGCTTACCGGAAGAGCTTCGACCGGTGGTGGCCGGAGACTGAGAGTGAGGGCAAGTTCGACCTCCACGACTTGCAAATTACCGCAGGCGATGAAGTCGCTTACGCTCACGGTGTGATTGTTTGTGGCGGCAAAAAACCGGGCGGAGAGGCGTTTGAGGACCGGGTTCGCCTCACAGTTTGCCTCCGAAAATTGCGTGGCAAGTGGACTGTCACCCACACCCACACCTCGATGCCGGTTGGAGGCACCGGCGAAGACTAAAACCGCACATGAAAAAAATCACACCATTCTTGTTATTCGACGGGCAGGCCGAAGAGGCGGCCCGATTCTACGTCGCGCTACTGCCGGACTCGCAAATTGACCGGGTGACGCACTGGCCCGCTGATGCGCAGGACGGCCCAGCGGGCGAAGTGCTCACCGTCGAGTTCACACTCGGCGGCACGCAGTTCGTCGCGCTCAACGGGCCGAAGTTCCCGTTCACCGAAGCCGTCTCGTTCCAGATCGCCTGCGCGGACCAAGCTGAAGTGGATCGGCTCTGGGCAGCATTGTCGGCCAACGGCTCAGAAGGCCCCTGCGGCTGGCTCAAAGATCGCTGGGGAGTATCATGGCAGGTGACGCCGACCCGCTTGCTAGAACTGATTTCCGACCCAGAACCGAAGCGCGCCAGCCGCGCAATGGAGGCGATGATGAAAATGAGCAAAATCAATATCGCAGAAGTGGAACGCGCCGCCGATGGCGCATAGCCCAACTGGAAACAACGTTTAACATCACCATGAATCATACATCCCGACGTAATTTCCTTTTCGCATCATCCGGCGCACTTGCGGGTTCACTTCTCGTCCCCGGAGCCGAGGCTGCGGAGCAAGATGCCGTTTCGCTTCACGCGGGGAGCGGCTTAATCACGGGCACGCCAAAGCCCGTTCGCCATCGGGAGATTCCGGGGTTTTTGAGCGCCGCACAAGTGGCCCCGCACCACACTGCTCATTACGGCGGTGCGCTCAAGGCGTTCGTTGGTATTGAAAAGCAATTTGAGGAGCAGTTCGCAAAGACCAAGACGATTGATGCCGCAGCCCTCGAGACGCTCCAGCGCCAGCAGTCCAGCCGTGGCAACAGCGTCATTCTTCACGAGCTTTACTTTGACGGCCTTGCTCTTAAAGCAACCGACCCAGCTCCCGACATTCGCAGGGCCATCGAGAAGCGATTCGGTTCAATGGACAACTGGGCGTCAGACTTCCTCGCCAGTGCCAAGTCCGCAGCGGGATGGGCGATTCTCGTGGTTCATCCGATCAACGGCAGGCTCTACAACCTTATCAGCGACGAGCACGCGCACGGGCCACTTTGGATGTCTGTGCCCTTGGTGGTTATTGATACTTACGAACACGCTTTTTACATTGATTACCAGAACCGCAAGGCTGACTACATTCAGAAGTTCCTCCAGTTCATTGATTGGGCTGAGGTGAACCGCCGCTTCCAACTCGCGACTACGGGAGCGAAATAACCAACGCCTCACGAAAGGCGTCCACAATGAGCACCGAAATTCCAAATGTCCGCACTGGCCAAGGCTCAACAAAATTGTCGCGCGCAGAGTTCGAGCGCCGCTACCGGGCGCAGTTCGTGGACCCCGCTTTCGACGCGGCGAAGCTAGAAGTCGAGCGGCTGACGAGCATCGCATGGGAGGCTTACGAAGACAGTCGCAAGAACTCGCACACGCGAAAGGCGGGGCCGGAGTTTGCTGATCCCGAGCACGAGGTCTCGGTCGAATGGCTGGAGACACGCGCTGCCATACAGCAGGCGCAACGGCGTTTCGAAGACACCAGCGGCAAGTCGCGCATACTTCTTATCTCTGCCTCGCCGCGCACGGACGAGACGTGTCCCAGCGAGATGGCGAAAACTTTTCGCGTCACGACTGCCGTGCGCGAGAGCATCGAAAAGGAGAGTGGTTTCGACGTGGACTTCCTCGATCTCAGCCAGGTCAATTCCGAATACGGGCGGCAGATTCACCCGTGCAAAGCGTGTGTCTCCACGGCCATGCCGCTCTGCCACTGGCCGTGTACGTGTTACCCAAATCATTACATGGGCCAAATCCACGATTGGATGAACGAACTGTATCCGCGATGGGTCGCCGCGCATGGCGTGATGATCGTGACGCCGGTGCATTGGTATCAAGCGCCGAGCGTATTGAAGTTGATGATGGATCGCCTCGTCTGCGCAGACGGTGGCAATCCCGATCCGACGAGCACGCATGGCAAAGAAGCGTCCGAGGCCAAGGAGATTGAGATGAAGGGTTGGGACTTTCCAAAGCATCTTGCAGGACGGATCTTTTCGGTGATCGTCCACGGCGATTCCGCAGGTGCTGAAGGCTTGCGGCGCAACCTCCACGATTGGCTGACTGATATGGAACTCGTGCCCGCCGGAGCTGCCGCAGTCTTTGATCGCTACATCGGCTACTACGAGCCGTATGCCACGAGCCACGAGGCGCGGGATCGTGACCCGTCCTTTATGGAGGAAGCGAAAAATGCCGCGCAGACGCTCATGGCCGCCGTGACTGAAATGCGCAATGGCCGGCAACCGCCGGGTGACGATCTCAAATCGCCGCGACCGAAGTAACCCGCGCCATCACCATTATGAAATCACTCACCGAACCACAACCACTCGCCGAGAATCTCTGGATGCTCGCTTATCCCCTGAAAATGCTGGGTGCTGATTTGCGCCGCAACGTGACGCTGATCCGACTCCGTTCGGGAAAAGTGGTCATCCATTCCACGGCTGCATTTACCCCGGAGGACGTGGCCGCAATCCGTGCACTCGGCGAACCCGGTTGGCTGTTGGACGGGATCTTACGGCACGACACTTTTGCAAAGGAGGGGCGCGAGGCATTTCCGGGGATTCCGTATCTCGCTCCTGAGGGATTCTCGGAAGTGGTCGGATTTGCGACAACGCCGATCGTGCCCGCTCCGGTCGAGTGGGCCGGCGAGCTGATGGCGTTGGAAATCCAGGGCGCTCCAGAGGCCCGGGACACCGCGCTGCTCCACGTTCCGTCGCGCACGTTGATCCTCACCGAGTTGGTATTCAACTTCGGTGGCGATGAGCCGATCTGGACGAAATTGCTTCTGCGCGTCGCGGTGGGCGGTGAACATCATCCGGGAATGCCCCGCCCGGTAAAGTCGGGAGTAACGGACGAGGCGGCGTTTCAGAATTCGTTGGCAACAATCCTCGGATGGGATTTCGACAGGGTCATCGTCGGACACGGCGATGTCATCGAATCTGGTGGCAAAGCCAAGCTGCTCACTGCGCTCGCGGCGGCTGGGTTTTCAGTCGGCTAACTCCACCCTCATATTTTGGTTTTGTTTTGACGGACGGTTTGGCCGCCACCTCTTTCTTCGTTCCCACATAGTTTTCGTTTCCGCCGGAGTCGGAGAGAGATGAGGCGTCGCCGACGATTATGCCCGTGTCAACTATTCATCAAAATGAGAAGCAACGTAAGCGTAACGCGTAGCGCCGTCTGAGTTCGGTCGCCGTAAATTGCGTAATCCATACATTACGCAATCTATGAATTCGAAAACGGAACAGGTTCT
>JAYTMG010000727.1:0-4435 GCA_043728745.1 Verrucomicrobiaceae bacterium | reverse complement strand
TTCCCCACGCTCATGCGCCCCGAGCAGGGCCGCAAAGTCGCCGAGCTCCCGTTACCGAGACAGTAAACGCTCACCTTCTCCGCACCACGCAGCGCCACGGTCCCAAAGGCCGCCGCGATTTGCAGCGCGAGCGCGAGCTTCCCATCGAAATTCATCGACGTGCTCGCATCCACCAGAAGGACGACATGCATCTCCTCCTCCATGTGAAACTGCTTCAAATACGGGCGATTGATGCGCGCGAAAATGTTCCAGTCCACAAAGCGAACATCGTCGCCCGGTGAATAGTCCCGAAAGTCGCAAAACTCCGTGCTCGTGCCGCCCTTCGCGGCGAGGTGATCGCCGCGGGAGCGGTTGGTGAAACGCCGGTTCGCGTTGATGCGCAGCCGCGCCAGACGATCGAGGTCGCGGTTTGAAAGGAGCGAAGTAATCTGCGCTCCAGCCATCGGATTAGACGTAGTATTCCTTCCAAACCGGGCCTTCTTTTACGCCGGGCTGTGGGACGGGATACTTGCCGTCTTTCAACGCAGCCAGCGGCGCAGGGCCACCGAGCTGGAGCTTGTCCACATCGGGTGCGAACGACTCCTTGCTGTTGAGATAGTCGTCGAAAGTGACGATCTGGCCCGTGTGCGCGGACCAGCGGCCCATCGCAGTGACGAGGCTGGCCTTCACGCCGCGCTCCACTTCGTTATACGGCTTGTTATTGCGCACGGCGTCCACGAGGTCTTCCCATTCGAGTTCGTAGGGATTCAGCTCCTCTTTCGGCCCCTGCCAAAGCACGTTTTCGCTCTTCTCATTGTGCCCTTTGAAAATCTTGCTCCGTGCAGGCGAGTGCCCGGCTTTGGACACGATGGCCATGCCTTTTGAGCCGTGCGCATAAGTCGCGAACTCCTGGCGGCAGCCTTCCATGTTGCGTCCCTCAAAGAAGAACTTCGAGCCATCGGCAAACGTGTATTCGCAGGAATACGAATCGAAGTTCTGGTCGATCCAATCCTCGCGGAAATTGCGTCCGCCGTTAGCGCGGACTTCGACCGGCCATCCGTTTTTCATCCAGCACGCCTCGTCGATATTGTGGATGTAAAAGTCGCTGAAGCAGCCGCCGCTCGCCCACAGGAAGCTGTGAAAACGCTGAATCTGATATTCCAATTCCGAAATGCCTTCCGGGCGCACTTTGCTGCGGAACGACGCCGCCGGCGGGTGCATCCGATACGCGCGAAGCATGAGCACATCGCCAATCTCGCCCTGCTGAATCCGGTCATAAAGTTCACCGCGCACGCGGCAATGGCGGCACATCAGACCTACGCCGACTTTCAGCCCGGCTTTCGTCGCCTCTTCGCCCAGCGCCAGCATTTTGCGCCCCGAAGGTCCGTCGGTGCAGACCGGCTTTTCCATGAAAACATTCACGCCCCGCTCGATCGCATACTGGAAGTGAACCCAGCGAAACGCAGGCGGCGTCGCGAAGATTGCGATGTCGCCTTTTTTCAACGTGTCGATCGCCTGCTTATAAGCATCGAAGCCGATGAACTTCTTTTCGCCGATGTCCACTTTGTCGCCGTGCTTGGCCTTCAGACCATTGGTCGTCGCCTTCACCTTGCCCTCGGAAATGTCCGCCACAGCCATCAGCTTGACCGGCCCGTTCTTCACCGTCAGCGCGTTATCCGCAGCGCCCGTGCCGCGTCCGCCGCAGCCGACGAGAGCGATTTGCACGGTGTCCGTGCCAGCGGCGTGGACGTTTGGAATCACCACACCCGCGAGCGCGGATACGGCGGTTGCCTTGGTTGCGGTTTTTAGGAAATTACGACGAGTGGTTTCGGAGTGGATATTCATGTGAATCGAGAATGTGACGCTGTGAAGATTGCCCGCACAAATGTCAATCATCACCGCGCGATAATGACAACGAATCCATCCGCGCTCTGACGAGGTGCCCTGGGACTCAGCATTCGCCATCCACCCACTCGCCATTCATCATTTCGCAAAAAACTCCAGCACTCGCGGACCGAAAACAATCACGCCCACCACCGCCGCGGCGATCGCAGCCAGCAAAACGGCCCCTGCTGCGACATCCTTCGCGCGTTGAATAAGGTCGTCGTTTTCCGTAGTGATTCGATCTGCAAGCGCTTCGATGGCGGTGTTAATTCCTTCCGAAACCCATACGGCAGCCATCGAAAGAATCAGCGCGCACCACTCCCCAGCGGTCACTTTAAAACAGAAGCCCGCCACCACCACGGCGATCGAAGCCGCGAGATGGACGAGTGCGTTTCCCTGCGTGAGCACGAGCACAACTACGCCGCGCCATGCGTAAACAAAACTCCGGAGTCGTGCCCGGATAAATCCCGGCCGTTTGTCCGGCTGGTCGTTCATTGACGCCGTCCGACTAGTGCTTTGGAACCGCAGGCGCGTGTGCGTCCGTCTTCCCGTGATCGGCCGCTGGCGCATGGTCCGCGCTGGCGTGCATCTTGTGCTGATAGTGTTCCGGCAAGTTCGCAGACGGCACACGCTCGCAGGCGCTACCGATGAGCACGACGATTGTGGCGATGGAAAAAAGAGCAATCCGTTTCATTCGCGCGAACCGTAGTCGCCCCGTGGGATTTGCCAAGCTTTGAGATTCGCCGAAAGGTCGCGCGTCCGACTGCGCTCGCCCCGTTCGCGATGCCACCGCCTTTGCCGCGACCCCTCCGCACGGTCGGACGGGAGGCACAAAAGCACGACCTCGAATAATCGGCGATGGATACTCGCAAAAACAAACCCGCCCGCAGCCTTTCGACTGCGGGCGGGTTGTGAATGGTTTCGACTGCGCTTGCGACGAATCACTTCTCACAAGTCACAAATCACAAAAGCCTAGGCGCTGGCTGGCGGTGTCGCTGGCGCGGCTGGCGCGGCTGGCGCGGCGGCGGCGGCGGGTGCTCCTCCGGCGGCTTTTTGTGCGGCTTCGTCGCGGTCTTTCATGGCGGCGCGGCGTGAGAGCTTCACTTTGCCGCGTTCGTCCACTCCGATGCACTTGACGTAGATCATGTCGCCGATTTTCACGACGTCTTCGGTGCGTTTTACGCGGAAGTCGGCGAGTTCGCTGATGTGGCACATGCCGTCTTTGCCGGGTAGCACTTCTACAAAGCAGCCGAACTCTTTGATGTTCACGACTGCGCCGTAGTAGGTCTCGCCGATGGTGAGTTCCTGCGTCATGCCTTTGATGATCTGCTTGGCGCGGGCCATGCCGTCGGGGTTGTTCGAGTAGATGCGGACGCTGCCGTCGTCGTCGATGTTGATGTCGCAGCCGGTTTCGGCGACGATGGATTTGATGTTCTTTCCACCAGGTCCGATGATGAGGCCGATCTTGTCGGGGTTGACTTTGATCGTCTCGATGCGCGGGGCGTAAGGCGACATTTCGGTGCGCGGGGCGGCGATGATGGTGTCCATCACGTCGAGCACTCGCATACGGAGTTCGCGGGCTTGGCGCACGGCTTCAAAGAAGATGGTGTGCGAGACGCCGGGGAGCTTGAGGTCGAGCTGGAAACCGGTGACACCTTCGCGGGTGCCGCACAATTTGAAGTCCATGTCGCCGAAGTGATCTTCGCTGCCGAGGATGTCGGCGAGCGTGGTGTAACGCTTGAGCACGTCGCCTTCGAACTCGGTGACGAGTCCGACGCTGATGCCGGCGACGGGTGTCTTAATCGGCACGCCTGCATCCATGAGCGCGAGCACGCCGCCGCAGACAGAGGCCATCGACGTGGAGCCGTTGGATTCACAAACTTCCGAGCTGATGCGGATGGCATACGGGAAGTCTTCGTTCGACGGGATGACTGGCGCGATGGACCGCTCGGCGAGGGCGCCGTGGCCGATTTCGCGACGGTTCATGCCGCCCATGCGTCCGGTTTCGCCGACCGAGAAGGGCGGGAAATTGTAGTGCAAGATGAAGCTCTTTTTCGTCTCGCCGCCGGTGTAGCCGTCGAGGTCTTGGGCTTCTTCGGCGGGTGCGAGGGTGGCGAGGCAGAGCGCCTGCGTTTCGCCACGGGCGAAAAGCGCGGAGCCGTGCGAGCGTGGAAGCAGTCCGGTTTCGCCCGAAAGTGGGCGGATGTCGTTAAAGCCGCGTCCGTCCGACCGCGTCTGCTTGTCGAGGATCGCGATGCGGAAGGCTTTCTTTTGCAGGTAGTCGAACGCTTGGCTGATCTCGAAGGGCGTCGCCTCGGGATACTTCGCCTTGATGGCCACGGCGACCTCGTCCTTGAGCGCGTTGATCGCCTTGATCTTCGCGACCTTGCCCGGCGCGTAGAGCGCGGCATTAATGCGCGAGCCCGCGACTTCGTAGGCGACTTCCATCACTTCGTCTTTCACGGTGAAGAGGGGCATTTCGCGCTTCGTGTTGTTCACGAGGGCTGCGAGTTGCTTCTGCGCGGCGATGATTTTCTTGGCTTCGGCGTGGCCGAATTCGAGGGCCTTGATG
>JAYTMG010000726.1:0-9700 GCA_043728745.1 Verrucomicrobiaceae bacterium | reverse complement strand
GAAGCCAGCCCGAACGCCGCGAAACTCTCGCGCGTGGTCACGCGAGCGAATCTCGAAATGAGCAACGGAAGCTGGACCTTCGCGACGTGGTTCAAACGTGCGAGCCGCACCACCGACGACTTCATTTTCTACATCGGCGCGGGCGACGGTTTCAGCGGCGGCGGCGACGAACTGCAACTGCGCTGCGGCGCCAACGCCGACACGCTCCGCCTCGAACACTACAACGCCGCCAACGTCAGCGACCTCACGCTCGTGAGCCCCGGCACCGCCGTGCAAAACGTCTGGCACCACGCCGCGATCACCTTCGAGAAGACCGCCGACAATACCGGCACCGTCCGCCTCTACCTCAACGGCGTGCAAGCCGGCACGCCGACCACCGTGACATGGGCGCTGCAGCAGGATCTCGCGCTCGTAATCGGCGGCATCACGAGCCCCGCAACCGCATCGCGCTATTTCAACGGCTGGCTCGACGACACAGCGCTCTTCCGCGGGGCAATGTCCGCGAGCGAAATTGCCAGCCTCGCCAGCCAAAGTGTCGCCACCTTCAGCGGCCTCAGCGTCAGCGCGACCGTCCCGCTTAGCGTAATCACGCAATTGCAAAACTGGCGGCAGACCTATCTCGGCACGACGCAAAACACCGGCAACGCCGCAGACCTCTTCGACGCGAACGGCGACGGCGAAGTAAATCTCCTGGAGTTCGCCACCGGGCAACTTCCGAATGCCAATACCCGCACATCCACACCCCTCGCGCAAATCGGCGCAACGCTGGAATTCACCTACACCCGCAGCAAAGCCGCGATGAGTGACGGCATCACTTTCACCGTCGAGTGGAGCGACACGCTCGCCGCAAACTCGTGGAGCAATGCCGGCGTGACGGAGCAACTCCTCACCGACAACGGCATCGTGCAAACCGTTAAAGCCACCCTCTCCTCCAGCGCCCAAGGGCGACGCTTTTTACATCTGAAAATCACCCCATGAGCAAGCGCTCTCTCTCATATTTTTATCCAATGAAATCGATCATTCTTACCGCCTCACTCTTCTCCATCAGCGCCGCGATCGTCCTGTCGCAAGATGCTCCGAAATACGAACCCGACTTCACGCCGCAGCCGTCGATTCCGGCACTCTCACCGGAGGAGGAGTTGGAAACGATCCAGCTCCCGCCGGGCTACTCGCTGGAGTTGGTTTTAAGCGAGCGCGATGGCGTGCGAGAGCCGGTAAATATCACCTTCGACGGCAATGGGCGGATGTATGTCGCGGAGTTCCGCAGCTACATGCAGGACATCGACGCCAAGGACCAAATGGCGCGCAACGGTGTCGTATCCCGGCATGAGAGCACCAAGCGCGACGGCGTTTTCGACAAGCACACGATCTTCGCCGACAAGCTCTTCCTGCCGCGCATGGTGCTGCCTCTCGATGACCGCGTGCTCATCAACGAGACCGACACGACCGACATCAAAAGCTATCGCGACACGGATGGGGACGGTGTGGCGGACAAGGTCGGGATGTGGTTTCCCGGCGGGCCGCGCGGCGGAAATCTCGAGCATCAGCAAAGCGGGCTCATCTGGGCTCTGGACAACTGGATTTACCAAACAACGGCCGCCTACCGCCTGCGCTGGAACGGCGGGGGACAAGTGCCGCTGCAGGAGAAAGTGCCGAGCGACGGAGGACAGTGGGGACTCGCGCAGGACGACTGGGGCAAGCTCTGGTGGAGCAATGGCGGTGCCGAGAAGGGGCTCTTTCATTTTCAGACACCGATCCTATACGGTGCCTACGACGCGCCGGGGCAGTTCACGCCGGACTTCATGGAAGTGTGGCCGCTTGTCGGGCTCGCCGATTTCCAGAGCGGGCCGTTGCGCGTGCGGGTGCCGGATAAAACCCTCAATCACTTCAGCGCATCGTGCGGCCAGGAGATCTTCCGCGGCGACCGGCTGCCGGAAGAACTCCGCGGAAATGCCTTCATCGGCGAGCCCGTCGGACGGCTCATCCGCCGCGCCATCGTGGAGGTGAAGGATGGCATCACCACCATTCGCAATCCGCATGAGAAGTCGGAGTTCATTCGCTCGACTGATCCGAATTTCCGCCCAATCAACATGGCCACCGGCCCCGACGGCTGCCTCTACATCGTGGACATGTATCGGGGGATTATCCAAGAGGGCAATTGGACCAAACCCGGTACGTATTTGCGCAAGGTACTGGAGCAATACGGCATGGGAAAAGTGGTGAACAGAGGCCGGATATGGCGGCTCAGGCACAAGGATTTCACGCCCGGCCCGCAACCGCGGATGCTGGACGAAACAGCCTCGCAGCTCGTCGCCCATCTCGCGCACCCGAACGGCTGGTGGCGGGACACCGCGCAAAAGCTTCTGGTGCTGAAAGGCGACAAGTCGGTGGTGCCGGCGCTCGCGCAGATGGCTCGGGAAAACAAAAGCCCGCTCGCTCGGACACACGCGCTCTGGACGCTCGAAGGTCTATCGGCGCTAAATACTGAGGTCGTGCGCAGCTTTCTCAAAGACAGCGATCCGCAGCTCCGCGCGCAGGGCATCCGCGTTGCGGAAAGGCTGATCGTCAAGGGCGATGCCGCACTTCTTCCCGACGTTCAGGCGCTCGCACGCGACGCCAATCCAAGTGTGGTGCTGCAGGCCTTGATGACGGGAGAATATCTCAGCAGCGAGGACGCCAATCTCTGGCCGGACTACCCAAAGCTTGCGCAACAGACCATGCTCACCTCGTCCTCTGCTGGCGTGAAGACGATGGGCACCGTGATACTCACCGGCGCGGATAAAGTGGGCGGATCGGAGTTCACTCCACCCGAAATCGACGTGCTGGAAAGAGGTCAGGTGATCTACAAGCAACTTTGCTTCGCGTGTCACGGCTTCGATGGCAGAGGCATGCCGATGGACGGCCTGCGCCCCGGCACCACGATAGCGCCGCCGCTCGGCGGGTCGCTCACCGTGCGCGCGCATCCCGACGCCGCGCCGCTCGTGCTGCTCCACGGTCTGGCTGGTCCCATCGGCGGCAAAACCTACGACTCGCAAATGGTGCCGATGAACTCGAACAACGACGAGTGGATCGCCGCCATCGCCTCTTACATTCGCAATTCTTTTGGCAACCACGGCGCGCTGGTCACGCCCACGGACGTGAAAGGGCTGCGGGAGAAATACGCGCAACGCCAGGAGCCGTGGACGGTCGCCACCCTGCGCACCGCGCTGCCGCCGCCGCTTCCGAAAGCCGTCTGGCGCGTGACGACGAGCGAAAAGCCGGAGGATGCCGCGCGCACCATCGATGGCAAGACCGAGACGGGCTGGCAGACGGCCGGCGATCAAAAACCAGGCCAGTGGATTCAAATTGAGCTGCCACAGGAAACAACGCTCAACGGCCTGCGGCTCGATCAGTGGAAGTCGCCGGACGATTGGCCAAAGCGCTACCGCATGGACGTCTCACTTGACGGCACGAAATGGACGCGCGTCGAAGAGCGCAGCGGCATGCCCGGTGTGACCGAAAACTTCTTCACGCCGACTTCCGCACGCTTCGTGAAAGTCACTCTCACCGGCGCGCAACGCGGAAAGCGCTGGTCGGTTTACGAGCTTGATTTATTCCCCGCGAGTCCCGCCAATCACACCCGTTGATTCGACTGCCGCGCCTTAATTACGTGATGCCACAGCACTGCACATGCGGCACCTTCAAATTTTGAAAAGACAACTACCATGATCCGCCCTTTCCCAACTCTCCTGCTTCTATCCCTCGCGCTCCCGCTTTGTGCGGAAGTGAAATTGTCTGCGCTGTTTTCCGACCACGTCGTGCTCCAGCGCGGCGCACGCACGCCGGTCTGGGGCACGGCCGATCCGCACGAAAAAGTGACGGTAACTTTTCGTGAGCAGCGGGCGACGGCGACGGCGGATCAGCACGGTGAGTGGAAGGCGGAGCTGACGAATCTTGCGGTCGGCGAGGCTGCGGCGCTGACGGTCTCGGGCACGAACACCGTGACGATCAACGACGTGCTCGTCGGCGATGTGTGGCTTTGCTCAGGCCAATCGAACATGGCCTTTGCGCTCAATGCCGCGGAGGACGCGGAGCGCGAGATGGCGGCGGCGAATTTTCCGCTCATCCGCCACATGCGTCTGCCGCTGCGCACGGCGGACACGCCGCAACGTACGGTCGGCGGCAAGTGGGAAGTTTGCACGCCGGAGACGGCGAAAAACTTCACCGCGGTCGGCTACTTTTTCGCAAAGGAAATTCAAACCGACATCGGCGTGCCGATCGGGCTGATCAACAGCACATGGGGCGGCACAGGCGCGACGTCGTGGATGAGCCCGCAAGCGCTGACATGCGATCCCGCGGTGACGGAACGCTGGGCGCAAACGCTTGCCGACTTTCCCGAGGCCAACCGCAAGTATGCAGAGGCGCTCGGGGCGTGGCAGGTAGAGGATGCAGCGGCAAAATCAGCCGGTGCGCCTTTCGATAAAAAAAAGCCAAACCCGCCGTCCGGTCCGGGCGACCGAAACACCCCCGGCGGCCTCTGGAATGGGATGATCGCGCCGCTGGTGCCATGCGCCATGAAGGGGATCCTCTGGTATCAAGGCGAGCAGGACGCTTCCAAGTTTGCCGGCTACCGAAGCTGGTTCCCGGCGCTCATCGCGCAGTGGCGGCGCGACTTTGGTCAAGGTAATCTGCCGTTCCTTTTCGTGCAGCTCCCGAATCACAATTCCGAGGGCGCGAACAGCCTCTCCTGGGCCGGGATGCGCGGCGTGCAGGCCGAGGCGCTCGTGCTGCCCAAAACCGGCATGGCAGTGACGATCGATGTCGGCGAAAACGAGAACGTCCACCCGAAGAAAAAGCAACCGGTGGGTCATCGGCTCGCCCTCATCGCCAAGGCGAAGGTGTATGGAATCCAAGTGGCATTTGAAGGGCCGGTCTTTGGTGCGGCAGTGGCCAATGGGGGCACCATGATCGTGCGTTTTCAACGCGGCGCGCAAGGGCTGGCGGGGAAGAGCGGCGCGCTGCGCGAGTTCCAACTCGCGGGAGAAGACCGGAAGTGGAAGCGCGCCGATGCGGTGATCGAAGGCGAGACACTGCGCGTCACTTCCGCCGAAGTGCCCGCGCCTGTCGCCGTGCGCTACGCATGGCGTAACGGTTCCGAGGCGAACCTTTACAACAGCGACGATCTCCCCGCCGCGCCCTTCCGCAGCGACGACTGGAAATAGCTCCACGGCTCTCCCGCTACTTTGTTACCTATCTTGCAGAGTCGATGCACTTCCTGAGTTGCGACTCGCCAATCCCTGCCTCGATTTGAGCGAAGTCCTCCAACGATTGGTAATGATTGCGCCACTGTTTCGCCTCATGGATTTCCAGCAAAAGGTAGTTTCTCAACTCGAGTTCCCTCTTCACACGGCGAATCACGGTGCGGTTCTCCAGGAACCGTTTACTTTCCGCGGGGGAAAGTTCGATGTCGGTGGTTCAGCGTTTTAGGCAGGCTCATTATCTGAAGGTCAGAGGTTCAAATCCTCTTCCCGCAACCAATGAAAACCGTTGAATTCGAAAGAGTTAATCGGCTTTTGCCTTTTTGGACATGGCTCCGTAGACATTAAACGGCATTTTGGTGTTTTGGAGGGGGAGGGGATCCACGACCCGTCCGTGGGCCTTGTCTAGGAAGACGCGGTTCACGGTGAAAGCAAATCAACATGTGCCCCGGCCTGGGCAAAATCCTACATCTTGTAAATACTGGTCCCAGCCCTCGCGAGGCGGGGGGCGACGAGCATGGCGTTGGCAATCTTGTCGTTGGTGATTTGCTTCGTCGCGCGGTCAAAAACGATTGCGGTTCAAGCGCTGGGCGGTGACTCCTAACACCAGCACCTGGCTGAGAGGACCCGCGATGTCGAAGGACGAGCGGCATTTTTCCTCGCCCTTGCAGGCGCGCAGGAAGATGGCGAAATGGTTGGACGGGCTTTTGGGGACCACCGGGAGTTGGGATGCCATGTCCTTGGCCTTGGATTCCGTTTTGCCGGTGGACGGCGGCGGGATGTTAGGATCGACCACTGACTCGCCGAAGTCGGCGGGCAGCGGCGGGAGGTTCTTCTGGCCGAGCATCTGGCGGAAGTCCTGGAAGCGAGGAACGTCGGGGAATTTCTTCAGGATCAGGAATGCCTTTCGAATGGTCAGAAGCTGAAATGGCGGGTCGAAAGGTGATGGATCGGATGAAGAAGAGCAGCGGTGTTCGTGGCAAGCGTGGAATGGATGTGGTCTTCGCGCGAAGTCGGCGGTCCGGCGACAGGATCGCCGAGCGCCTGGCCGGCCGCGGCCAGCGCCGCTCGCAGCAGGGTGTAGGAGAGGTTCTGGACGGCGATGTTTCGATAGATGGCCATGCCCGCCGCGATCGCCGCGGACTGGGACAGGCCCATGAAGACCGGTTCCATCCAGATTGAACCGAATGCCATGTGGGTGGCGGACAGGCTCCAGGGAACTAGCAATAGGCCTGTAGGAGTGTGTCACCCGAGCCGTCAGATCCTCCGGCGTCAGGTCTAACACCGGGCAGCAGTCCGCTGGACGGATCGCCGGGTTGGACGTGGGGAGCGATGCCGTCGGGCAGTTGGTTTTTGAGGGAACGTGCGGCCTGAATGCCGCTGACGGTCTCACCGAACTTGGAATTGGATTCGCGGCCGACGACAAACGTGACGCCGGCACCCGGCAGAAGATCGCCTTCGTAACTGGCGTCGATGAATATTCTTCCAGCGAACTCGCGTCCGTCGTCCAGACGGAGCGTCTTGATTTTTCCGCCGCCCATGATGACTCCGTGCTTCAGGTCGAGGCGGCCGGTGACGACCGGCAGTTTTGCTCCGCCAACTAACTGTTGGAAGGCCGCTTCGGCGACTTTCGGCTCGACGACGGACGCGATGCGGTTCTTGTCGTCGGAGGCGGGGCCGCCTTGTCCATGATTGCCGAAACTCGCGCACGTTTGCCTGTCCCACGCCGGGACTTTCTGATAGGCCGTGTGAATGGCCTGATAGAACTCGCGGTGGGTATTGGCGCGAAGCCGTCGTTGCCAAACGCGCGACCGACCCGCTCTCTTGCAATCCCACACCAGTTGCTACTTCCCGCGCCGTGAACTGGTCTTCACCAAAGCGGTCGCCGTGGCACCGCATGTCCGGGCGGGAGATCCGTTCCCGCGCTCATCTACTTTTGAGTGGGCGCTTTGATCTCGTAAGGATCGCCATAGACCTTGAACGCAAGTGGCGGGGTGAGCGAGAGGTTTCCCGCCAGCAGGAACCTCCGCTGCATCGTATCGACGCGCGTGGTGTCCTGGTGCCCTTGCTCGGCCATCATCGCGGCTTTGCGGGCGTCTAGGAACGCGTTGAGATAGGCGGTTTCTCCACCGCCTTTGGAAGGTGGCTTGGCGTGCTTGAGGGCGGCGGCGCGAATTCCTTCGAAACTATTCGGATCATCGCCGGAACCGTGCATCACGATTGCGTCATAATAGATGAACTGGCCGAGCTCACGCAGCCCGTCCGCGATTGCCTGATCGACCGCGGGATTGAAGTAAACGCGATCGCGTTCGTGATTCTGCGCCTTGCGGAAATTCGAATCCTTCGCCGCGTTCGTCCACGCGGCCTCAAACGCCTTGCCCAAGCCTTTGCGCGATGGGGATCCGTCAGCTTTCTTTAATGCAGGAAGGTAAGGTGCAAGACCATTGCCCGGCGCGATCCGCCGATAGTATTCGACAAGCTCCAGCATGTCATGCGTGCGCGAGGTGAAACCGATGATCCCTGCCGTGTAACCGCGGTTTTCCTTCTCGTTCCCCTCGACGTTGTATTCGATATAACCATACTGGGCTTTCCAGTTGAGGGAAGAATTCTCAGCCGCGGAGACGAGCTGCATCGCGATCTCTTTCTTGGCGGGATCGCGAAGGCCAACGGGACGGTGGGCAGGAAGTATTTCCGCTGCCTCTATCGGGTCGCTTTCAGCGATTGCGGGCGCGAGTCCGCCGACGCACAGAAGAATAGTTAGATTCAGAACCCAGTGGAAATAGCGCCGTGACATGTCGTGAAATTACCGCGTGCGGATTCAATTTGCGAGAGCGCCTTCCGATAGCTCTCAACTCTTCCCGGCGAGGGGCAGCTTGAGAGTGAAGCAGGCTCCTCCCCAACGGCTTTTTTCGTAGATGACGCTGCCCTGCATGGCGCTGATGAGTTCGTGGACGATGTGCAGTCCCAACCCGGTCGAGGCCTCGCCAGCGGTGGGCCAGGCGCTGAAGCGGGTGAACTTTTGGAACATCGAGTCGATTTCATTTTCTTGGAAGCTTGGGCCTTGGTCTTCGATTCGGAAAGGTCTGGCCTTCTGCCGTGCCGGTGGGATTGAAACTAACATTACTAGGCACCTCTTGAGCGATGTCCCACGCGAACGGGTTGCGATTGAGGACTTGCCACTCGTTCTGATAGTTTGGATAGTCAGCGGGCTTGCGCCAAGTGGTGCCATCGCGGACGAGATGGAAATCCTCTGGCACAAATCCTGGCACGCCGGGAAAGAGTTGGCCGGGCAGCGTCGCCGAATCGAGCGGCCCCGCATTGTGGGCCAGCACATTGTCAAAATAGGCCGCGAATCCCGAAGCAGTGGGCCACGCGGACCATGCTGAGCAGATCGGCCTTGGTGCCATATTTGGTGCGGACGGTGCCGCTTTGATCGCGGTCGCCGAGGTCGAAGCGGTCGAGCGTATCGAAGCCGAGGGAGTAAGTCCCCGCGCCGGCATTGAACGGCGGAGGCAGCCAGAGTGAATCGTAACCCCGCTCCGCAAGCTCGGGGATGCGGCGCTCGATCTCGCTCCAGGTGGTGCCGAAATATTGCAAAATCACCTCAGCCGTGGCGGCGTGGGACAGAAGTAAAATCGCGATGAAAACGCGGCGGAAGATGGATTTCATAATTTGAAAATGCCGCGAGCGCCCTTGAGAGAACACCCGCGAATGGGTTGCAGATGTAGATGTCGCCCCAGAATCGTGGGTTTACAACAATTTCCCTGCCAAGCTCACCGCAGACCCGGCTCGAAAATGAGTTGGTCGCGCCCGTTTCCCCGACTATATCGTGCGCAGATGAGCGAAGCGGCCAGTAAAACCAAGAAGCCCCGAGTCAACGTGCGTCGGCCGGATGTGATGGAGCGCGTCTCTGCAGAAGTGGCGATTCATTTCCACTCGACCCTCGTCGAGAAGCTCCGCGATCGCGGTGGCAAGATCACCGTCGGCAACACCACCGTGCTGTTAGCCGAGCAATTTGGATTCTGTTACGGCGTCGAGCGGGCGATCGATCTCGCCTATGCCTCGCGCAAAGTTTTTCCCGATAACCGGATTTTTCTCATCGGCGAAATCATCCACAATCCGGACGTAAACCGCCACCTCCGCGAGATGGGCATCGTCTCGCTGCCATGGCAGGAAATGGACTCCAGCTATGATGATCTAACGGAGGATGATGTAATGATCGTGCCGGCCTTCGGTGCGCCGACGGCATTTATGAATAAAGTGGCAGAGCGCGGCTGTTATGTGGTCGATACCACTTGCGGCGATGTGATGAAAGTCTGGCGGCGCGTCCGAGGTTATGCCAAAGACGGCTTCACCTCGATCATCCACGGCAAGTCGAACCACGAGGAAACGCAAGCCACCGCCTCGCGCGCACTGGGTGAAAATGGCGATGGCACTTATCTCATTGTACTTACCTTGGGCGA
>JAYTMG010000725.1:0-1082 GCA_043728745.1 Verrucomicrobiaceae bacterium | reverse complement strand
TCGTCCTCGCCGCCGCGCAGGATTGTCCAATTTCCGGTCGGGAGTTTTTCCTTTTTCCGATAAGCGGCGAGCACTGCGGGCGTGTCACGTTTTGTGTCGAACGACACGAGCAGAAAGTCCGTCTTCGCGCGCACCTCGGTAGGGAGTTTGGCTTCGAGGGTTTTCATGTCATTCACGATAATCGGACACGCGTACTCGCAAGTGGAAAAGAACATCGCGACGACCTGCGGGCGCCCACGGAGGATGGAAAGCGGGATAGTTTTGCCGACATCCGAGGTCCATTTCGAGTCGAGTAAATAGAGCGATTTATCCGTTGGCTTTCCGAGCGGCACTGCGACGCGGCAGCATGGTGGCAGCTCCGCAGCGGGCGTTGCAAGCTCGGCGGCAAAGACGGATAACGTCCCGAGCAGAAGAGCGATGATGGTGGTTTTCATTTTGACGGGATGTCTTTTGCGCAGCGGAAGCCGAGGTTGTGGACTGTGTAACTTGCTTTCAGACTGCTGCGCATTCCAAATCGCATGAAGGCCGGGTAGTTGCCCGTATCCTTCGCGCCGAGCGAGCCTGCGCCGCAGAAAAGCTGGCGCTCCAGCCCCGTGTCGCCTCGCGCGTCGCCGGTCACGATGGCGCTGTTGAAATCGCTCGTCCACTCCCACACGAGCCCGTGCAGGTCGCGGAGGCCGTGGAGGTTTGGCTTTCCGCTCCCAGCAGCGGGAAGCACATCCGGCGTCGGCGTGCCGTACCACCGAGCGATGGCCTGTTGAAATTCCGGCTCTTTCGCCCCCTCCAGATTCGTAAATCCCGCGCCTGCCGCGAGCTCCCATTCCGCCGTGTTCGGTAGCCGCTTTCCGCTCCATGCAGCGAATGCTTTTGCTGCAAACCACGAGACTTGCGTGACCGGTTGCGCCGGGTCCGCATTGCCCAGCTCCACATCACCCACCCAGTGCGAGAGGTAGCGTTCATCGGCGAAGAGCCGCTTTACCTGCGAGCGTTGCCACTTTGGATTCTCGCGCACGAAGCCGAGAAATTCGCCATTCGTCACCGGACGTTCGTCGAGCTGAAAGGACGCGATCGCGATCTCTTTC
>JAYTMG010000724.1:0-1990 GCA_043728745.1 Verrucomicrobiaceae bacterium | reverse complement strand
GTGGAACAACGACAAGGCGACCTACATGCGCGACCAGTATATGCGCGATGTGATGAATGACCTCGGGCATCCGAATTGCCGCGGCGTGTACGCGCAGCTTTACATCAACGGGCTTTACTGGGGCCTCTATAATTTGTCCGAGCGGCCCAATGCGGCGTTCTTTGCCAGCACCTATGGCGGAGATGAAACGGAGTGGGATGTGCTCAAGGATTTTCAGGAAGTGAATGATGGGGACGCGACGGCTTGGAACGCGATGGTCGCAATCGTGAACGACACCGCGATAACGCATGAAGTGCGCTGCCAGAAGTTGCTCGGCAACAATCCCGACGGCACGCGTAATCTCGCGTTTCCGATCTACATCCACTGGCCGTCATTCCGCGATTACATGATCGCCCACATCGCGGCGGGTGCGGAGGATTGGCCGGACCACAATTATTGGGTCGGTCGTCGCCGTGGCGCATTGAGCGAAGGGTTCCGATTTGTGGCGTGGGACCAGGAGATTTCAAACGATTCCCTCACACGCCCGAGCGGACGCGGCAGCGCACTGCCGTTTGCATCCGTTGGCGATGCGGGCGACGCCGCGTTCGCTTTTGGTCCGGCGAAAATTTACGACAAGTTCCGGCGCGCCGAGCCGTTTAAGTCGCAGTTCCGCGAGCGCATCCACGCGCTGCTTATGAACAACGGCCCGCTTTCACCGACCGGACAAAAAGCACGCTGGGCGGCAATCCAAACGCGCATCGATAAAGCAATGGTCTGCGAAAGCGCGCGCTGGGGTGATGCGGCTGGCGAGGGTATAAAAAAACGCGAGACGACGTGGCTCACGAACATGAATTACATGAACGCGGCGGGCACGGGATACTGGGACGCGATTCTGCCCATCGACGTCGCCCGCTTTCGCAGCGTGCAGCTTTATCCAAGCATCGATCAGCCGACCTTCAGCCAAAATGGCGGCACGGTGCCGACGGGCTTTCAGCTTTACCTTACGCACGGCGAACAGACGATTTACTATACGCTGGATGGCAGCGACCCGATGGGCGCGACCGGTGCCCCGGCAGCGGGCGCGCAACTTTACAATGGCGGTCTGACGACTGAGTTTCCCATCGCTTCGAACTCCGCCTGGAAGTATCTCGTGACGTCCAGCGCCCCCGCCACGACTTGGAAGAATCTGTCCTTCAACGATACGAGCTGGCTCAGCGGCGCTGGACAACTCGGCTACGGCGATGGCGATGAAGGAACGGTGATCGGATTCGGCGGCAACACCGCGAGCCGCTATATCACGACCTATTTCCGAAAGACATTCACGATTACCAACAAGGCGAACATTCAATCCGCGAAAGTGTTTCTCCTGCGGGACGACGGCGCTGTGATTTACCTCAACGGGACGGAACTCGGCCGCTCAAATATGCCGACCACGGTGATCGGATACGGCACGACCGCCTCCAGCAATGTTACTGGCGTGGACGAGAGCACGCTTTACTACGAGTTCACGATTCCCATCGCGAGTCTCATCGAGGGGAGCAACGTCCTCGCGGTCGAGATTCACAAAGCATCCGCCAGCGAAGACGACCTCAGTTTCGATGCGCGCGTGGAGGTTGTGAAATCGAGCGTTGCCAGCGGGATCGTGCTCAACAATTCCGGCTCTGTCCGCACGCGTGCCCGCACTGCGGCGCTGGAGTGGAGCGGTGTGAATAGCGCGTATTTTACCGTCGGCTCGCAGCCGCCGAGCGCAGCAAATGTGGTCTTCAGCGAGCTGCACTATCACCCCGGTCCGCCGACCCGCCCGAGCGAAGTCGCTGTGAGCACAGACCCGGATGCGTTTGAGTTTATCGAGCTGATGAACGTCGGTCCGACGACTGTAGATTTTACCGGCGCGCATCTCGCCGACGGAGCGTTGTTCGATTTCCCCAACGGCTACACGCTCGCTCCGGGTGCGCGTTGTGTGATCGTGAAAAACATCGCCGCGTTTGAGGCCCGCTACGGCACGGGTCGC
>JAYTMG010000723.1:0-2080 GCA_043728745.1 Verrucomicrobiaceae bacterium | reverse complement strand
TTTTCCGATAATCGGAGGCGGACGTGGTTCCGCCGACCCGCATGGTCACGGACTCCATTCTGCCGGACAAGTCATAGCTGTAAAAATACCCCGTCGTTTCCGAGCCGGTCCCCACGATCACGGATTCCAGCTTCTCATTGGCATAAGTATAGGACGCTTCGTTGCCGTGTGCGTCCCGCATCTTTTCCATCACGCCGCTGTCCGAGAATATCCTTTGGCGACCGTCGGTGGCAGTCACCGTGTATTTCTGGGTCCCGCTGTCGTAGGTCAGCACGTCGCGGACAAAATAAAGCGCCTTGTATCCCGACCCCGACTTCCGAAACACGACCGTCTGAGTGGGACCGGTTTCCAAATAGACGTCGCTCCCATGGAAGGTCAGTTGAGGTTGGTTCGGGTTGACCCAGTATTTCCCATACTCTCCACCGGAAGCGGACCTAGCAGCCTGTCGGACTTCCCTTCGGAGTAATTTTGAACGAACAATCTAAGGCGCAAGATGAGGGAGGATCGAAGGAGCAATGGCCACGCGCTTCATCTCAATCGACCACGACACACCGATGCTTTTACCGCCGGATTTGCGGGCGTGGGTGCCGGAGAATCACCTCGTCCACTTCATCATGGAAGCCGTCGGGATGCTGGATTTGAGCAGTGCGCGCGTCAACCACACCGGCAGCGGCAGCGAGCAGTATCCGCCGGGGATGATGCTCGGGTTGCTCATTTTTTGCTACGCCACGGGCACGTTTAGCAGTCGCGCCATCGAGCGGCTCACTTACGAAAACGTCGCCGTGCGGCTGCTCACCGCTGACACGCATCCCGACCACGATAGCGTCTGCGCTTTTCGGGTGAAAAATAAGGCGCTTTTGCAGAGCAGCTTTCACCAAGTGCTCGAAGCGGCGGCGCGCATCAAAGTGCTGCGCGTGGGCGATGTGACGCTGGCCATCGACGGCACCAAAATCCTCGCCAACGCCAGCAAACACAGCGCCGTGAGCCACGGCCACGCCGTCAAACAAATGGTGCTGCTCGAAGAGCAAATCGCCCAGCTCCTCGCCAAAGCGGACGACGCCGACAGCACGCCGCTCGAAGACGGCCTCACCGTTGAAGGCGAAGTGGCGCGGCGGCGCGACCGCATCGAAAAACTTCGCGACGCAGTGGGCGTCATCAAAGCGCGAGCCAAAGAACGCCACAGCGAACAACTCGCCGAGTTTGAAACCAAACAAAAAGAGCGTGAAGAAAAGCAAACCCGGACCGGCAAAAAGCCCGGCGGACGCGCCCCCAAAGCGCCCGGCGAAGAACCGCAAAGTGGCGACCAATACAACTTCACCGACGAAGAAAGCCGCATCATGAAGACCAGCAGCGGCTTTGAACAAAGCTACAACGCGCAAGCCGCGCTGGAAGTGGAAAGCCGGCTCATCGTAGGCGAAGCGGTGAGCGATGCGCCCAACGACAAAGAGCAGCTTAACCCGACGCTCGAAGCCGTCAGCCCCGTCATCGCAAACGTCGCGAATGTGCTCGTGGACAGCGGATTTTACAGCGGAGCCGCAGTCGCTCACGCCGAACGAAAAGCCGATGGAGCAAGCGCCCCGACCATCTACGCCGCGACCGGGCGGCACCCGCACGGACGCAGCATCGAGCGGCTGGAAAAACGCGGCGATCCACCCGAGCCCGGCCCCGGAGCGAGCGCCAAAGAAACCATGCAACACCGGCTGGCGACCAAGGCCGGGCGGACACTTTACGAGCAACGCAAACAAACCATCGAGCCCGTATTTGGCATCATCAAAGCAGCGATGGGGTTCCGGCAGTTCAGCCTGCGCGGCTTGGAGAAAGTGCGTGCCGAATGGACGCTGGTGACGCTCACGTACAACCTCAAACGGCTCTTCCACCTCGGAGCAAAGCTGGCGAACGCGTAAAGCCGGGCGAGCCCCCAAGCCCCACGCGCAAAAGACCGCGCCCGCCATCAAAGAAAGCCACCCAACAACAGAAGATCCGAAATTCCCGACCGCCGACCGCCGCGCTTCGCCGGGCTGTAAGGAAAATCACGCGAATCGCGAATTTGAGGTTCTTCGGAAGTCCGACAGGCTGCTAG
>JAYTMG010000722.1:0-3986 GCA_043728745.1 Verrucomicrobiaceae bacterium | reverse complement strand
GGCTCACGCATCTTAATTTCCCTGATGGAAGCGCGGGAAATGCGAATCGGAGCGGGGCTTTCCTAAGCCCCGTGCGTGCCGCGATAGCGGGACGGCGCTTGCCACTGACGAGGCAACGGGGCTTAGGAAAGCCCCGCTCCATTCGCGCTCTTTCCTCCCACCAGAGATATTTAGATGCGTGTGCCCTAGGCTGGAAGCGCTTTCGCCCCTTAAAAACAAGCCTCCAGACACGAAAAAGCGTGCGGTTTGTGGCCGCACGCTCCTTCGTGAATCTGGCTGTGCCTTGCGGGTTACGCGAGGTGCATGTCCGAGGCTTCGAGGAAGCCTTCGAGCTGCCGGATACGCGTCGGGTGCCGCATTTTGCGCAGCGCTTTCGCCTCGATCTGGCGGATGCGCTCGCGGGTGACTTTGAACTGACGCCCGACTTCCTCCAAGGTGCGGCTGTAGCCGTCCACGAGGCCGAAGCGCTGTTCGAGCACTTGGCGTTCGCGCTCGGTGAGGGATTCGAGGACGTCGCGGATCTTCTCTTTGAGGAGCGCGATCGCGGTGACGTCGGACGGATCTTCGGCCGTTTGGTCGGGGATAAAATCGCCGAAGCTTGTGTCGTCGCTATCGCCGACGGGGCTCTGGAGCGAGATGGGCTGCTGGGCCATTTTGAGCACCGCGCGGACGCGTTCGACGGGGAGATTGATCTCCTCGGCGACTTCTTCCGGCGTGGGCTCGCGTCCGTAGTCTTGGACGAGCTGCTTTTGCACCCGCATGAGCTTGTTGATCGTCTCGATCATGTGCACCGGGATGCGGATGGTGCGCGCTTGGTCGGCGATGGAACGCGTGATGGCCTGGCGAATCCACCACGTTGCGTAGGTGGAGAATTTGTAGCCGCGGCGATACTCGAATTTCTCGACCGCTTTCATCAGGCCCATGTTGCCTTCCTGGATCAGGTCGAGGAACGAAAGCCCGCGGTTCGTGTATTTTTTCGCGATGGAAATGACGAGGCGCAGGTTGGCCTCGACCATCTCGGTCTTAGCCTTGAGGGCTTTGCGCAGCCATTTGCGGAGCTCGCCGAACTCGGCGAGGAACTCCTCGGTGGACATCCACACGCGGGATTGGACGTCTTTGAGCTTCGTGCCGTAGTCCACCTTCACGCCGCCGACAGCACGCTGCTGCTCTTTGCGCGGCTTGTTGAGCTCGTGCGAAAGGGCGGTGACGACGCGGTGCTGTTCTTCGACGATGACGACGAAGTCTTCGGTGACTTTCTGTTTGAAGAAGAATTTCGGGTAAAGCTTCTGGACGTTGTTGGTCGCTTTGGTGAAGTCGGCGTACGTCTTGCACTCGTGGTTCACGCCACCGTGGGCCATGAATGCCTTGTAGGTCTTGACGGCTTCGTTTGATGCGTCCTCGAGCTGCTTCATCATCTTCGGCAGGCTCTTCATGTAGCGCTCTCGGCTCTCGATTTTCTTGTCGAGAATGACACGGTCAAAGCGCTCGCGTCCGTCGATGAGCTTTTGCGCCAGCTCAAGGTATGCGCGAGGGATGAAGCCGAATTTGTTGACGTATTTCTGGACGTTCAACTCAGCGTCTTCGATGCGCATGGAGATTTCCACCTCCTGCTCGCGGGTGAGCAGCGGGACCTGGCCCATCTGCTTCAAATACATGCGGACGGGGTCGTCGAGAATGTCGAGCTTGTCGTTCGGTTTCTCGGGCTCGTCCTCGTCTTTTGTGCCGGATTGCTGATTGTCCTGATCTTTCGGACCGACTTTGTAGTTATCGACCTGCGATGCGTCGATGATGTCGATCTCCATGCCACGGAGGCGGTTCATGACGATCTCCATTTCCTCCGGGTCGTTTACGGACTCGGGCAGGTTTTCATTGAGGTCGTCGAAAGTGAGGTAACCCTGATCCTTGGCGATCTTGACGAGTTCGCGCAGCTTTTCCTGCCCTTCTTGCGTATCGAGGATGCTCTGCCCCGGCTTGAGCGGAGCGGATTCCTTGACGTTAAGATTGAGCTTTGAGGCGAGTTTCGCGCTGATCTTTCCGACAAGGCTGGACGAGGAGCCCTTTGCGACCTTCGCGGGCTTCTCTTTTTTCACCTTCGCTGCCTTGGGCGGCTTGGGAGCTTTTTCCTTTTTGACCTTCGCTGCCTTTGGCGGCTTCGGGGCTTTGACCTTCTTGGCGGGTTTGACCTTGGCGGCTTTCGGAGCCTTGGCAGGCTTCTTTTTCTCTGTCGGCTTGGCTTTCTTGGCTGGCTTCGCGCTTTTCGCGGCGGGAGCTTTCTTCGTGGATTTTGCTTTGATTTTGGCTGCTTTTGCTTTGGTGTTCGGCATTGGTTTCCGCGAAGTATTTAGAGATGAAAATACCCACCGCGGAGCGCAGAATGCACCCAGCGGCGGGAAAAAAGGAGCGGGATATAACGCGGAAGACCCCTCATTAGTCAAGTCGGACTTCCACTTTAGAGGATATATTTTTGAAAAGGCGGGCATTGCTCCGTCCCGCAGGGTCGGGGTCGGGGCTAACCCGAGACAGTCTGGCACTCGCTTGATCTGATGTTTTCCACTGACGCGACGAGGGGTGGAACCTCGCCGTTTGCCTACTCGTAGATTTCGTAAATCTCGCGATCGAGCGTGAATGTGACGCTGTTGCCGAGGGCGAGCCACTGCGCGGAGTCGGGCTTGTCGTTCAGCAGGTCGAAGTATTCTTTCGAGGCAAACTGCACGCGGTTGCGCTTTGCGTTTTGCACAGCTTGGAGTGACGTGTCGTTCCATTGGTTGCCGTTTTGGGTGAAGGACTTGCCGTTTACCACGCGCGCGGCTTGCTCCACATCCGTGGCTTTTCGCGCGATTTCGCCGGCGATGCCTTTGGTGCCTTCGCTCCGCTCGCGCTTGTCTGCATAGAGCGGCGCGGAAGGCTTCGCCGACACAGCTCCGGCGGCTGCGGCGTCGGCTGCGGGCGCGTTGTTCGCGATGATGCTCCCGAGGTTTTCCTGCTTCGCCTTTTCCAAGCCAGAGCTGAACGAGTCGGCGCTCTTGAGCGCAAAATTTCCGCGCCCGGCGAGCGAGCCGTTGTAGCCGTCTTTCCCTTCCGCCATCTGACTCCAATTCCTCTTGTAGTAAGTCTGCGCGACAGCATCGCGGTCAAGCATCGGCAGGCTGCGCGAAGTCAGCGGGACGCCGCGACGCGCTTCGTCTTCCACGATCAGATAGCTCGTGTAAGGCGTGACGATGGCGAAGCGGCGCGCGAGGTCCACGACTTCATCGCGCAGTTCCTTGTTCTCGCCGCGCAGACGGACTTCGTCGAGCAACCAGCCCACCCGGCGCAGCGCCCAGAGCTGCGCGATGAACTCGTTGCCGGAATCGCCGGAAAACTTCACCCGTTGCGCCATGCGCTTCGGCTGTCCGTTCAGCGTTCCATCGAGCACAATTTCGCCATCGCCCTCCCCGCTGTAACGCCCGGCGAGCACGAGTTGGTCGCCGCGAAACAAGTCGGGCAGAGGATTCGGGTAAAGCTTCGTCGCACGGATGCCAGCGGGGAATTCGAGCTTCAAGTTCGTGAGCAACGGCTCGCGGATCTTCAAAAAGAAGTTCGAGACCTTCACTTCGAGGTCCTCCTCCGGCAGCACAAACTGCGACACCGCGCGGGTCCGCTCGGCGATTTTATCGAGCAGATGCGTGTTGATGTCGGTGCCGATTCCGAAGCAGAAAATGCGAGTGTTCGAAGCCTGGTCGCGCGCCACTTTCGCCACGATGCGCTCTTCGTCAGTCTCGCCGATGGTCGGCTTTCCGTCGGTGAGGAACACCACGACGAACGGCCGCGATGAGTCCGCGGGCTTCAGCTTTTGCGCGGCTTCCAGCGCCTCGGCGATGGCAGTGCCACCGATGGGTTTCAGCTTGGAGATGAAGTCCATCGCCTTGTCGCGGCTGCCACGAGTCACGTCCGTGAGCTTTTCAAAAAGCGGCTCGGCTTCGGTGGAAAAGCGGACGATCTCGAAG
>JAYTMG010000721.1:0-9159 GCA_043728745.1 Verrucomicrobiaceae bacterium | reverse complement strand
CCCAGGTCGGCGTCGCCAACTTTCTTGCCCAGCTCGACAGCCGCATTCAGGCCATTTCGAATCAGGGCGTTCTCAACTTCGATCTGCCCCGGCTCAACTATCAGCCGCAGCTCGCAAGCCCAATCGTTCCGCCGACTTTCTCCAGCGACATCGTCACGTTCGTTCAGGAAGTGGATTCCGGAGAGGCCGGCATTCGCGCCCGGACGCCGCTCGGCACCGTCTTCGGAGTCACCTTTCGTGGAAACAAAACGCGCCTTTCGTTCGTTGGCGACACGCGTGATGTGCTGCCTACCTACGGGGCGAGCGCCACGTTCGAGTTCCGGCAGCCATTGCTGAAAGACGCGGGACTCAACGCCAACATGGCCGACATCCGTATCTCGCGGAAAAATCGCGAGGCGCAGGAGATGACGTGGAAGTTTCGCATCGAAGTCGCGCTGCAGGGCGTCGCCGCAAATTACTACGACATGGTGCAGGCGTTCGCGGACCTGGAGAACAAAGGCGACGCCATCAATGCCGACCTGAAGCTCTACGCATTCAGCCAGCGGCGCGAGCAACTGGGCTTTTTCTCACCGTATGAAGTCGGCCAAGCCGAGGTGCAACTCCTTCAGGATCGCGCTGCACTTTATCGCGCAAAATCATTCGTCCTCGACCGTCAGATTTTGCTCAAGCGCCAGACGCTGCCGGAGTTCGACGCCAATGACCCGCGCGTCTTTTTGCCCGAAATGATCGCGCCGCTCGCCGTGCCCAAGCTGGACCGCGATGCGCTGCTGCGGACAGCGTTTTCAAAGCGGACGGACTACAAGGCGCTTATCATCGCCGCCGAGAGCGAGGACGTGCGGCTGAAGTTTGCGAAGAACCAAGCGTGGCCGCAGCTCGATGTCGTCGGCAGTTACGGATACTCGGGACTGGACCGGGATTTCGGCAACGCCGTCGATCGCCTCACGGAAGGCGACGCACCGGCGTGGCAGTTCGGGATCAATGGCTCCGTCCCGCTCGGAGGAATTCAGGGCCGCGCGCAAATCGACGCGGCGAAAGCGCGGAAATATCAGGCCATCACGCGCATCAAACAGGCCGAGCTGGAGATCGGGCTTTCGGTGCAGCGTTCCATTGAAACCATCCTGAACGCCCAGCAAGCCCTCATCGCCGGCAAGGCCACGACCAATGCAGCGCGGCAACTCGTTCTCGTCGGATTGAAGCGGATGGAGGCCGGGCAGCTCTCGAACTTCGAGCTGATTCAACAGCAGACGCGCCTCTACGAAGTCCGTTCCCTTGAGCTCCAGTACCAAGCCGCGCTCAACAAAGCCATCACCGAGCTGTGGCTCGCGACCGGCACGGTGCTCGATAATTTGGGTGTCGTTTACGAAGACACCGTCGATGAGCGAAAACTCTGGGAGCGCGTCACCCAACCGCCGCCGCTCGCAAAGCCATACCTCGAAAAAGCAGGCCCGCCCGATTCTGCCAAGGTGGACGAAAAGCTGCCTGCGCCGCCGCGTTCCTCGTCGAAGCCCGCCCCGAAAAGCGAGACTTCGTCTCGCGAGTCGGCACCCGGAAAAGCCCCGCTCTTCGGCCCAAGGAAGCGGCCTTGGGAGAAGTAGAGAGACCGCTCCATGAGAATCGTTTTTTTCGGCACCGGCGACATCGCATTGCCCAGCTTCTGCTGGCTGCTCGACCACTATGAAGTCGTCGCGCTCGTCACCCAGCCCGACAAGCCCGCCGGACGCAAGATGGAGCTCACGCCGCCGCGCATCAAAGTCGAAGCGCAGGCGAGGGGAGTGGAAGTTTTCCAGCCCGTGAAAATGCGTGCGCCCGATGCTGTGGCGCATGTCCAAGCTTACGCGGCGGACGCGATCGTTGTCATGGCGTACGGGCAGATTTTGCCAAAAGGCGTGCTCGATGCCGCGAAGGTCGCGTGCCTGAATCTCCACGCCTCCATCCTCCCGCGCTGGCGTGGTGCCTCGCCCATCCAGGCCGCCATCGACGCGGGCGACGCGACGACCGGAATCACCGTTATCTACATGGATGAAGGTCTCGACACTGGCGACATGCTCCTCATCCGCGAAGTCCGCATCGGCGAAAACGAAACCGGCGGCGAACTCCACGACCGGCTAGGCCTCGAAGCCGCCGGTGCGATGGCGATGTCTCTCGCATTGCTAGAGCGCGGAGAAGCACCGCGAATCCCGCAGCCCGCAGAAGGTGTCACCTACGCCGGAAAACTTACACGCGAACACGGCGAACTCGATTTCAGTGCGGGCCGCGCGGCGGTCCATCGCCGCATCCGCGCGATGAACCCGTGGCCCGCCGCCGCCACTAAACTCGGCCCGCTGCGGCTCAAAGTCTTCGCCGCCTACGTGAGCGACGAGCGCGGGGAACCGGGCGTCGTCATGCCATCAAGCGACGGACTGTGGGTAGGAACGGGCGACGGCTCCGTGCTCATCACCGACCTCCAGCTCGAAGGCAAAAAGCGCATGGAAGCCCGGGAGTTCCTGCGCGGAAACCCCATCGCGGCGGGGACGAGATTGGGGGGAATGACGAATGACGAATGACGAATGACGAAACGCAAGCGAGTTGATTTCACAGCACGCTTGCGACTTCGTCATTCGTCATTCGTCATTCGCCCGTCATTCGTCATTCCCGCATGCCATCAAATCACGGAAGACGCCCCTACTCTCCTTCGGCGATTTTCTTGCAGGCTTGGAGGTCGAGTTTGCCGCTGGCGAGGATGGGGATTTTTTCGATTTGCTGGATGCGCTTTGGGATCCAGAGGTTTGGGAGTCCTGCGGCGTTGAGGGCGTCGCGCAATGCTTTACCGTCGATAGGGCGCGTGGTGAGGACGACGAGGGCTTCGCCTTTGGCTTCGTCGGGGATGCTGGTGAGCATGATGATGCGTTCGCCTTCGTTGGAGAGTGCGAGGGCTTCGACAATCTTGTTTTCGACGGTTTCGTGAGGGACCATTTCGCCTCCGATTTTGGAGAATCGCGAGAGGCGGCCTTCGATGAAGAGGAAGCCGTCTTCGTCGAACCGGGCGAGGTCGCCGGTGCGGAACCAGCCGTCGTGGAGGACGTCGGCGGTGCGCTCGGGGTCGTCAAGGTATCCGCCGAATACGTTGGGGCCTTTGAGCCAAAGCATTCCGGTGCTGTGGAGTGAGCGCGGCTGGCCGGTTTCGGGGTCGCGGATTTCGGCTGCGAGGCCGGCGATGAGCTTGCCGGAGGAGCCGAGGCGGGCGGTCGGCTGATCGGCTACTTCGGTGCGGTTCGGGAGGTTGAAGGATGCGGCGGGCGAGGTCTCGGTGAGCCCATATCCTTGCATGACGGGGACGCCGAAGCGTTGCTCAAATGCGAGTGCGAGTTCGTCGGGGAGCTTCTCTGCGCCTGTGACGGCGAGGCGCACGGACTTGAGCTGGTGGGGCTCGGCGCGCTTCATGTAGCCACGGAGAAATGTGGGCGTCGCGAGCATGACGGTGGCTTTATGCGCCTCAATGAGGTCGGCGCATTTTCCGGTTTCGAGCGGGTTCGGGTAGGTGACGACTTTGACGCCTTCGGTCATGGGGAAGATGAGGCACACGGTCGCGCCGAAGCTGTGGAAAAACGGGAGCGCGCCCATGATGACGTCGTCGGCCCCGAGGTCGAGCATCTCGCCAAATTGGTTGGCGTTGGCGAGGAGGTTGCGGTGGGTGAGGACGACGCCTTTTGGCTCGCCGCTGCTGCCGCTGGTGAAGAGGAGGAACGCTTCGTCGCGGTCGCCTTTCGCGGATACGCCGACGATGCGGCGCAAAATGGGATAGGGCAGGATCTTCGCAAGCAGCGCCCAACGGATGGCGGAGGGTTTGATGGTGGGGACGATTTTTTCGAGCAACAGTTCGCGCTCCGGCCATGGGAAATCCTTCAGTTTCGCCCGGACGGGACCGGCGGTGATGCAGAAGCGGATACCTGCTTTGCGAATGCATGCCTCTAGTGCGGAGCGGCCGGATGTGAAGTTCAAGTTCACGGGGATTTTTCCGGCGAGGAGAACGGCGAGGTTCGCAATCATCGCGCCTTTTGATGAAGGCAGGACGATGGCGATGCGCTTCTCCGGGACTTGCGCCCGAATGAGCCGGCTGAGCGCGATGCTGGCGGCGAGAAGTTGCGTGCGGGTGAGCGAGGAGCCGTCCATCCCGTCGGTGACGATGATGCGCGAGCCGTCGCGGGAAAGTGTCTTCAGGCAAGCTGCGGCGAGATTCCCCGAAAGGAAGGCGCGCTGCTGGTAGCACTGCTCGCCGAGCGACAGGAAGAGCTGGCGGACGATGTCGATGCCGGCTTCGCGGGGCTCGAGCGGAGCAGCAAATGCAACGGTGACTGGGTATCGAAATGCGCGCGGCCATTTCCAAAAAAAGCGCCCGCCGCGAAAGCTGAAAATGCTACCCCAAAGCTGGTCCATCCACGCGGCAACGACGGGCGCTTTGGCCTGCCGGGCGATGACTTCATAGCCGCGCTGGAGCCGGAGGAGCGTGCCGCTACGCGAGAGCGAGCCCTCGGGGAAAATGCAGACGACTTCGCCCCGCTTGAGCGCGTCGATCGAGAGCTTCATCGTCTCTTTCGCCCGAGTGTTTGAGATGGGCAGGACGCCGAAAAAACGCATGAGCGGCGCAAGCCGACGCGAACGATAATAGTCCTCCCAAACGATAAAGCGGATGGGCCGTGGACAGGCCGCCTGGAGGATGATGGCGTCGATCCATGTGAGGTGATTCGGTAGGAGGAGGAAACCGCCGGATGGTAGTGTTTCTAGGCCTCGGACGTTCACCCGATAAATGATTCGGAAGAAAAAAAGGACGACGGTTCGGACGAGCCAGACGGCGAATGGTGGCGTTTCTTGTGGCGTGGGCACTCGGTGGAAATAGCGGCTGCCCGTGGCGTTGCCAAGGCTAGCCCGCGATTTTAAAGCACGCGGCGTTCGCCCGTGCGGCTGCTGCGAACGGTGTCGAGCGTGGATCGGATTTGCGAAAGGAGTTTGTCCTTCGTGTAAGGCTTGGGCAAAAACCCTTTGAGCCCCTTGGCCAGCATGTTGCGGATTTCCTGATGCTCGGCAAATCCACTACTGAGCATGACGGTGGCGCCGCGGTTGAGTTTTTGGATTTCCTCAAAAACCTCCGAGCCGTCCATGATGGGCATGGTGAAATCGAGAATCACCAGCGCGATCTCGTCTTTCATTCTTTCGTAGGTCGCGAGGGATTTGAAGACATCCGTCATCGCGATCACGCGGTATCCCTCAGAGGTCAGCACCGCCGCAGCGAGATCTAGGACGATTTGCTCGTCGTCGATCATCATGATCAACTCCTTCGTTCCGTCGGGATTCTGAATCGAAACGTCAGCCGGCTTGGCGGAAGGGGTGGGCGCAGCCGTTTTTGCCTGCACTTTGTCCATTACATCGGTTGCCCCCCCGAGTTTCGCAGCCATCTGTGCCGTCACCGTTTGCGCGCGATCCAAGCCTTTAGACAGGAACGAGTAGTAGCGTAGTGCCTCAGTATCATTCGCGCAAAGTGGTTGGAGGGCCTTGCTCGACTCCGCGATGACTTGCAGGAGGTTATTCAGGTCGTTCGCTGTGGAACGCAGCCACCGGATATCATCGTTTTCAATCATCTGAACACGCCCTTTTACTAAATTCCGGCTTCCCCTCGGACGGCCCACCACAAGCTTGCTGCAATTGCGAAAACGACGATGAAAAACGAGCTGATACTAAGCATGTGACGACGTTTCGTGCCATTTCCTTATCCCTCAAGTCAAACATGTTCTGCACTTTAAGTTCATTAGGGGGAGAAATCACGTCCTTTTAATCCGCAGATGCTTGGTCGCCGAGCGATTCATCCCATCGGCTACTTTAGCCGATCCGGAAGCTTTCCAGATTCGGCCGGTGTGGGTGTCACTTCCAGCGGCTTGCCCGCTTTTTTCCACGAGGATAGCCCTTCGCTGAGATGATAGACGGTCGGGAACTTGGATTTCGAAAACACCGCCTCGATTGCAGCCTTGCTGCGGCGCCCGCTCTGACAATGGACCAAAACCGGCTTGTTGTGGTCCAGCCCCCCGAGGTTTTTCTCGAAGTCGGCATCAAGCGCATTGATGTTCTTTGCGCCCTTGATGTGATCGTGCTCGAATTCGTCCTCCGTGCGCAAGTCGATGACTGTCACACCGGTCGCGATGAGCTTCTCAGCTTCATCGGGCGTCACATTGACGATTTTTGCAGTCGCGGTTGCGGGTGCCGCAGGTGCCTTCTTTTCCTGCGCGTGAAGCGGGATGGATATCGCGATTGCGGCTACGGCAAATAACATCGAAAGTTTCATCTCGCTACAATGCCCATCGTGAGCGTGCGTGCAATCGCGAAAATCCGACTTCTCTCACTCGCCTCTCGACACATTGGAGCGGCCCTGTTTGAAAACGGAGCGTATCGATCTCTGTAATATGATTGGCTCTATTTCTTCAAACATACCGTCCGGCCCGCTCGACCAGAAATGGGAGAAGCACAAATTCGAATCGCGGGTCATCAATCCGGCGAACAAGCGGAAGTATTCCGTCATCGTCGTAGGCTCTGGCCTCGCGGGTGCCAGCGCGGCGGCGACGCTCGCGGACCTCGGGTATTCTGTGAAATGCTTTTGCTACCAAGACTCGCCGCGTCGTGCGCACAGCATCGCGGCGCAAGGTGGAATCAATGGAGCCAAGAACTATCAGGGCGACGGCGACTCGGTGCATCGGCTGTTTTACGACACGGTGAAAGGCGGCGATTTCCGCGCTCGCGAGGCGAATGTGCATCGACTCGCGGAGGTGTCGGTGAACATCATCGATCAATGCGTGGCGCTCGGCGTTCCGTTTGCGCGCGAATACGGCGGGTTGCTCGCAAATCGCAGTTTCGGCGGCTCGCAGGTTTCGCGGACTTTTTATGCCCGCGGGCAGACGGGGCAGCAGCTTTTGCTCGGCGCATATTCGACGCTGAACCGCACCATCGCGCAGGGCACGGTGCAGATGTTCCCGCGCACGGAGATGCTGGAGCTGGTCGTCGTCGATGGTCATGCGAAGGGCATCGTCGTGCGAGATATGGTGACGGGCGCGGTGACTTCGCACGCGGCGGACGCGGTTATTTTGGCCACGGGCGGATACGGGAATGTCTATTACCTCTCCACGAATGCGAAGGGCTGCAACGTCACGGCGACTTGGCGGGCGCATAAAAAAGGCGCGCTGTTTGCGAACCCGTGCTTCTCGCAAATCCACCCGACGTGCATCCCGGTCGCCGGTTCTTTTCAGTCGAAACTCACCCTCATGTCCGAGTCGCTGCGCAACGACGGACGCTGCTGGGTGCCGCTGAAAAAAGGCGACACACGCAAGCCCGGCGAGATTCCTGAGGCCGAGCGCGATTACTATTTGGAGCGCATGTATCCAGCATTCGGCAACCTCGCGCCGCGCGACATCGCATCGCGTGCAGCGAAGATGCAGTGCGACGAAGGACGCGGCGTCGGCCCCGGCGGACTCGGCGTGTATCTCGATTTCGGCGCGGCAATTTTGCGCTACGGAAAAGGCACGGCCGGCGAGAAAGAAGAAGACGTTCGTGCGCGCGGAAAAGCGATCGTCGAGGAGAAATACGGCAACCTTTTCGAGATGTATGAGCAGATCACCAGCGAGGATGCTTACCACGTCCCGATGCGCGTCTATCCTGCCGTCCACTACACGATGGGTGGCTTGTGGGTGGACTACAATTTGATGTCGAACGTCCCCGGCCTCTTCGTCCTCGGCGAGGCAAATTTTTCGGACCACGGCGCAAACCGCCTCGGTGCCAGCGCGCTCATGCAGGGCCTGGCCGACGGCTATTTCGTCATCCCATCGACCATCGGGAATTACCTCGCCACCGTCGCGCCGGACAAGCGCCCCAAGACGAGCGACGGCGCATTTCGCGAAGCCGAAGAAGCCGCCAACGCCCGCACCAGCAAGCTTCTCGGCATCAAAGGCAAAAAGACCGTGGATGAATTCCACCGCGAACTCGGCCTGCTCATGTGGGACCTCTGCGGCATGGCCCGCACCGACAAATCGCTCAACCGCGCCCTCTCGCGCATCCCGACATTGCGCGCCGAGTTTTGGGAAAATGTGAACGTCCCCGGCAGCGGCGAATCGCTCAACGTCTCGCTGGAAAAAGCAGGCCGCGTCGCCGACTTCCTGGAGTTTGGCGAGCTGACCTGCCGCGACGCCCTAGAGCGCCGCGAGAGCTGCGGCGGACACTTCCGCGAAGAGTTCCAATACACCGAACGCGACGAAGAAGTAAAAAGCGGCAAAGTCTGCGCTGGCGACGTAAAACGCGACGACGAGAACTTCCTCCACGTAGCCGCATGGGAGGCCGGAGCCGACCCAAGCAAGTCCATCCGCCACATCGAGCCGCTAGAATACGAAGTGGCGCACCCGTCGGTGCGGAGCTATAGGTGAGGGATGAAGACCATCGAGACAACCGCAACCGTTGACGAAGACTTGGGGCATCTGACCCTCAAGATACCGTTGACCACGCGGCCTATCGGCGAGGTGAGAGTGATTGTTCAATTCGAGACACCCGAAACTTTGCCAAAGAAAAAAGTCGATTGGTCCAAAGCAGTCGGTTCGTATTATCGAGAGAATCCCGATGCTCCAAAGATGACGACCGCCGAGTGGATGGAAGAACTTCGCGGCGGAGAGAAGGATGAAGAAAATGGCGTGGGTCGTTGATACCTGCGTGTTGCTGGACATCCGGCTCGGCGATCCGAGCTTTGTCGATGCCTCATTGAAATGTTTGACCGAGTATTGTGAGCAGGGGCTGATCATCGCACCGATTTCCTACATCGAGCTTGCACCACAGTTTCGGGGTGATCGCGCGATGCAAGACGCTTTTTTGGCCGAGTATGACGTTGAGACATTTGCAGCGTGGAGCGATGCCGACACGTTTTCTGCATACGAATTGTGGTCAAAGTTTATTGAGCTCCGCAAACAACAAAACCTATCGAGAAGACCCGTCGCCGATGTTCTCATCGCCGCATTCGCCGCGCGTTTCCAAGGACTCATCACGCGCAACGTGGACGACTTCCGCAAAGTCGCGCCGAACCTCGCGCTCGTGGATGCTTCCACTTTTAAACCCGCGCCGTGAAATACGAAGTGGCGCACCCGGCGGCCCGAAGATTCGGCA
>JAYTMG010000720.1:0-6448 GCA_043728745.1 Verrucomicrobiaceae bacterium | reverse complement strand
TGCGGGGCATGTCGATATTCACAACAAGCCGGGATACGATCCGTGTGAGCTTTATTTTGGCTGGCCGCCGGGCACGGTGAGTTTCAACACGGACAAAATCCACGGAACGCACGGAAGCAACCGCAAGGGCATGGAGATCGCATGGAGTTCGTCGCTGAAGTTTGAGAAAGCGCCGACGACGCACCTCGAATTATCGCTCGCAGTGCGCAACTGGATGGACCGCCGATGAACACGGAAACCCGCACCATTCAGCAGAGCATCGCCGTATCGTGGGAGTTCCCCGTGACATTTACGCATGGGCTTTTCGACCTGCAAAATCCTGTGCTCGTGCAGACGCTAGGCCGGTTGCACGAACAGCGTAGGGCGCGCGCATTGGTCTTCGTGGACGGACACGTCGCGAAGGCGCGTCCGGAACTCGTCTCGGAAATCGCGGCGTATTTTGCCGCGCACGCAGCCGCTCTGGAACTCGCTGGAGACGTTCTGGTGGTGCCGGGTGGCGAGGCGGTGAAGAACGACTTTTCGCTCGTGGAAGGTTTCATGCGGCGGATGCTGGAGCGGCATATCGACCGGCAATCGTTCATCGTGATCGTCGGCGGCGGCGCAGTGATGGATGCAGTCGGCCTCGCCGCAGCGCTCGTGCATCGCGGGCTGCGGCAGGTGCGCGTGCCGACGACGGTGCTCGGCCAAAACGACGCCGGTGTCGGAGTGAAAAACGGCGTAAATTATCTCGGTGGAAAAAACGCGGTCGGCAGCTTTGCACCGCCGTTTGCCGTGCTGAACGACTTTCGGTTTCTCATCACACTGCCGCAGCGCGACTGGCTCTGCGGTGTGGCGGAAGCGTGGAAAGTCGCGATCATTCGCGATACGACATTTTTCGATTGGCTGTGTGAAAACGCCACGAAGTTCCCGGCGCGCGATGCGTCCGCAATGGAGCAACTCGTCTTCCGCTGCGCAGACGAGCATCTCTCACACATCCGGTCCAACGGTGATCCGTTCGAGTATGGCCGCGCAAGGCCGCTCGATTTCGGCCACTGGAGCGCGCACAAGATTGAGCTGATGTCCGGCTTCAAAATCAGCCACGGCGAAGCAGTCGCCAGCGGCGTCCTGCTCGACAGCATCTACGCCAGCTACATGGGCTGGATTTCTGAATCCGACCTCGCCCGCATCGCGCGCGGCTTGAAGGAAAGCGGTTTCCCGCTGTGGCACGACGAACTCGATGCGCGCGACGCAGAAGGCCGTCATCTTGTGTTCGCCGGTCTGCGTGACTTTCAGGAGCATCTCGGCGGCGAGCTGACCGTCACATTCCCAAATGGAATGGGAGCGCGCCACGAAGTTCACGAGATCGATGCTGCGCTGATGGCCCGCGCGGTGGACGAACTGAGAGTGCTGACTGCGTAGGTGAGTGGGCTAGTGGGCGGTCCGCCGTAGTTTGAGGTGGAGCGGAAGTGCCAATGACGAATGACGAATGACGAATGACGAAACGCAAGCGAGTTGATTCCGCTACACGCCTGCGCCTTCGTCATTCGTCATTCGTCATTCGTCATTCGTCATTCGTCATTGGTCATTCGTCATTGGTCATTCGTCATTCGAAAATAGTCCCTCAATCCACGAAGCGTGATGCACTCGTTCCGTGAATTCCCCAGTTCCCGTGTCCCCGTCAGGCTGGAAGGATCAAGAGAGGGAATTGCGTAAATGATGCGCGGCGAATGGCAGCACTGCGAGTAGCTCCTCCAGTTCCGTTTGGGAAAACGGCTTGTGAAGCACTCCGATCGCCCCAGCGTTCGATGCCGTCATTTGCAGTTCGTGGGTGTCCCGCATTCCCGTCATCAGCACCACGCGGGCGCCGGGGTCTCTGCTGATAATCTGACGAGCCGCCGTCACGCCATTATAGTTCGGCATCATGTAATCCATGAGCACTACATCCGGCGCACATTCATTGTAAGCGCGAATGGCACCCAGCCCGCCCGAGTTCACGACATCCGCAACTTCGTGTCCGGCCTTGCGAATCATCAGTGCTAACAATTCGGTGAATTTTTTTTCGTCGTCGGCAATGAGAATACGCATGCCCGATTTCAAGCATCAACCGCGCCGGGTTTTGATGAGGACTTGGTTAGAATCTGTCGCATTCGTGCGCGCCTTTTTTTTGAGCGAACCGTTCGCTCCACATGCCCGGAAGGCAAAAATGGGACAGACTCGGACGGCACTTTGAGCGACAGATGCTGGGTGGGAGGTGATTTTTTACCCCCGAGGGGGATTAGAGCAAATTGGACCAAAGGTTAATGAAAAATTGAACGATTCCTACTGGGGAGTGTCCTTTAACGGTCGCAATCCTGCGAATCTTGCTAAATTCTTTATTACACTCCTTGACGACTTTTTGACTCGCAGTAGATTGCGCAGCCCAATCTTATAGTCCACTTTTTATGAAGACCCATTGTATCGAGCCCTTGGAAGCGCGTATCGCGCCAGCCGTCCTCACCCTCGCTGGTCCCGTCTCTGGGACGGAAGGCGATATAGGCCAATCCGACATCACCTTCAAAGTGTTGCTCGATATTCCTTCGCCGACGGCTTTGACCGTGAAGGTGAATACGTCGGATGGTTCTGCTACTGTGGTAGATAGCGATTATTCTGCCTTGACGGATTTTATTGTCACCATCCCAGCGAATACGCTGGAGAAGACATTCGTGGTGAAGGTGAACGGGGATACGAAATACGAACAGAGTGAGACTTTTTCGGTGTCATTGAGCGCCCCTTCGGGCTCGCACACTCTGGGCGCGGCCAGCACGGCGGTCGGGACGATCACGAATGGGGCGGACCCTTTGCCAAAGTTGAGCATCGCAGCGGCTTCGAAGCAGGAGGGGAATATTGGGACGACGCAAATGAAGTTCGTGGTTTCCCTGACGAACGCGTCGAGTGAAGCGATTTCGTTTAACTGGTCCACGCAGGATCTGCCGGTTGGGAGTGGTTCGGCGGTCGCTGGATCGGACTACACGGCAGTGTCGGGATTAGTCGGGACGATCAATCCCGGGGCTACTTCTGTGGAGTTGGTGGTAAATATTTTGACGGACACGGTGAAGGAGCAAAATGAGCTGTTTGAATTGCAGCTCACGAACCCTGTGATGGGGGCTACTCCACTGGAGTTTGCGAGCGTGACGGCGAGTAAGGCGACGGGAACGATTGTGAATGATGAGCCCGATTTGAGCCTCGATTTAACGACGACGCCACGGCCTGTCGAAGGAACGGGGGACGGGAGCACCATTGTCAACTTTGTGGTTAAGCTGAACGTGGCGGCGACGCAGACGATTGAGGTGTTCGTGTCCACTGTGGATGGAACGGCCACGACTGCATCGGGTGACTACACGGCTGTGGTCGCGCAAAAGTTTGAGATCGCGCCGGGACAGACGCAAATCAACGTGCCGGTGACCGTGGGCAGGGACTCTGTTTTCGAAGGGAATGAGACATTTTCGCTGAAGCTTGATTCGGCGAATTTTAAGGACGGGCCTACGATTTCGATTCCGACGTCGGTGCTTGGCGTGGAGATTGTGGACGATGAAACGGTGCCGACTCTTTCTGTGAAAGGTGCGGCGACCTTGGAGCCAGCTTCGGGATCGAAGGTGATGAATTTCACGGTGACGCTGTCTGGCCCCGCAGATGAGGATGTCACGTTCTCGTGGAATACTGAGGACATCGTGGGACAGGCGACTGAGAATGCTGATTATACGAAGGTCGCGCCGACGACGGTCACGATTCTGGCGGGCAGTACGACGGCGACATTGCCTGTGACTATTTTCAGCGATGCGGATACGGTGAAAGAGCAGTTCCGGGTTGTGATTTCGAATCCGACGGTGGCCACGATCGCGGTCGGCGGCGGGCAGGCGCTGGGGTCGATTTTGAATGATGCGCTGACCGTCAGTGTGGTCGCGCCAGCGGATGTCGTTGAAGGAACGACAGGCGCGGATCGTGATGCGCTGTTCCGCATTTCGCGCGGGGATACGGATTCGCTGAATGAGGCGGTGACGGTTCGCGTTTCCACGGTGGATGGATCGGCGACGAGCGGGCTGACGAATGCGGATTTTACGGCGCTTAAAGGTGCCGTCTTTACGATTCCTGCGGGGCTCAAAGACATCGTCGTGCCGGTGAAGGTTAAACCGGACAACCGCAAGGAATCGAATGAGACATTCTCGCTGCGGATCGATAGTCTGGAAATCGCTGGTGCGGCTTTCGACGGGGTTGGGACGGCTTCGGCTTCGGCGACGATTACCGATGATGACGCGAATCCGACGGTGTCGGTCGGTGCTGCTTCGGTGACGGAAGGGAACTCGGGGATTAAGAAGCTGGCGTTTGTCGTTACGCTTTCGAATGCGGCGGATACGGACATCACGTTTGATTACGTCACAGTGCTCGATACTGTGGGGATACGCCCGGCGTCGGCGGCAGATTTCACTGAAGTGCTTACGGCGGTATCGGTGACGATCCCTGCGGGGCAGACGAGCAAGACGGTGGAACTCGACATTACGGGAGATGTTATTCGCGAAGGTGCGGAGACTTTCTTTGTGAAAATCTCGAATGCAAAGATCGGTGCCACGGCGCTGACGATCCCGGTGGATAAGGATGTCGCGCTGATGACGATCACGGACGATGAGCCGGTGATTTCGATCTCCGCTCCTGCTGCGCGGGCGGAGGGAAGCTCGGCGGGCGGAAAGACTGATTTCACCTTCACCATCAACCTCGACACAGCGGCACCAGAAAACATCGCGGTGAGGCTTTCGACATTTGTGCCGGTGACGGATACTGCGACCGTGGGCGTGGATTTTGAAGCGACGGACAAATGGGTTATCATCGCTGCTGGTTCGCGGACGGGAACGTTCGTAGTTAAAGGATTGCACGACACGTTGGCGGAAACTTCGGAGGTTTTCTCGGTGCGAGTGGATGACGTGAAGGTAGGTGTCAATGCGACGCTCGACATAAATGGAAATCCGCAAGGCGGAGTGACGCTGCCTCAAGATGTGATCGCGCCTGCTGTGGCGACGATTACGGATGATGATGTCGTGGCGCTTTCGATTGGTGATGTGACCATTTTGGAAGGGAATTCCGGGACGAAACAAATGACGTTCACCGTCTCAATGCCCAACGCTGCGTCGCGGGATGTGACGTTCGACTATAGGACGGCGAATGGCAGCGCGGAGAGTGGTTTGGATTACACCGCGATTGCGGGACTCTCTGCGACGATTCCAGCGGGCAGCACGAGTGTCACAGTAACCGTCGATATTCTCGGGGATACGCTGAGCGAGGGAGACGAGACGCTGACGGTGGTGCTCTCAAATGCGAAGGTCGGCACGGATACGGCGACGATTTCAGACGCATTTGGAGTGGGCACAATCTTGAACGACGAGCAGACTGTTTCCATCAACTCATCGCTCTCAGTGGCGGAAAATATCGGTGGCGGAATCGCGTTGATGACGGTGACGCTTTCCAGCGTATCGACCGTGCCGGTGACGGTGAATTTGTCGCTCACGAATGGCACCGCGACCAAGGGCACTGACTTCTCTGATCCTGCGGTGCTGACGGTGACGATTCCTATTGGGCAAACTACGGCGACGGTTTCCGTGCCGATCACGAACGATGCCTTTTTTGAGACGAACGAGACTTTTGATGTGTATCTGATCGGCGCGACGAATGCGCAACTTGGCGCTGGGACGCGCGGGACGGTGACGATCGAGAATGACGACGTTGCGTCGAAGCTGACCATTACCACAACGCCTGTTTCGGAAGGTACAGGCGCGTCGGAATCATTCCCGGAGTTCACGGATATGATCTTCACCTTGACGCTGGATAAAGCGGCGGGTGCGCCGGTGACCTTCAACTGGGAGACGCTGTCTGGCGCGCCATACACTGCGACGCCGGGTGATGATTTTACTGTGGTGCCGTCGAACGTATTTACGATTGCCGCGAATGCGACGACTGCTTCGTTTGTGGTGAAGGTGAAAAAGGATGCTGTTTTTGAATCGTCGGAGACGGTGGGCGTTCTCGTTTCCAATGTTTCGGGCGCGTTGTTGCAGTTGCCTGATACGGTGGGCGGGACGAGTAAGACTCTCACGGGAACGATTTCGAATGATGAGCCAGTGCCGGTGATTTCGATTTCCGACGAGCGGGTTTTGGAGGGTGCGTCCGGCACCTCGTTGGCTACTTTCACCGTAACGCTCAGCCGCAAGGCGGACAAAGATGTGACTTTCCGGTGGCAGACTGCGCCAGGCACCGCAGATGCGAGCGGGGCAGAGATGGATTACGTCGCGGTGGGGCTCGGCGCTTTGGTGACGATTCCCGCAGGCGCGACGACGGTGACATTGCCGGGTGTGACTATCTTCGGAGATACGACTTTGGAATTGGACGAGACCTTCCTCGTTCAAATCGTCGATCCGCGTCTGGATGGTGTGCAAATGACTGGCGGGCG
>JAYTMG010000719.1:0-3175 GCA_043728745.1 Verrucomicrobiaceae bacterium | reverse complement strand
CTGCCGCGGATGCCCGATGGACGCGGGCATAATCGGCACGTCATGGCACCGGGCGGGATCATTTACCGCATCTCGCCGGACGGGAAAAAGGCGGAGATTTTCGCGTCGGGCTTTCGCAATATTTTCGACGCGGGCATCAATAACCAAGGCGACCTTTTCACGTACGATGCCGACATGGAATATGACTTCAACACGTCGTGGTATCGGCCTACGCGCATCAACCACGTCGTGAGCGGCTCCGAGCACGGCTGGCGCAACGGCGCGGGCAAATATCCCGAGTTTTACTACGACAATCTCCCCGCCACGCTGAACATCGGCCCCGGCTCGCCGACTGGCACGACGTTTGGCTACGGCGCGAAATTTCCCGCGAAATATCAGGAGGCGTTCTTCGTGCTCGATTGGAGCTGGGGGAAAATCTACGCGGTCCATCTCAAGCCGAGCGGCTCGACATACACCGCGACGAAAGAAGAGTTCGTCACCGGCGGCCCGCTGCCGGTCACGGATGCGATCATTCACAAAGACGGCGCGATGTATTTCGCCATCGGCGGACGGCGTGTGCAGTCGGGGCTTTATCGCGTGAGCTACACCGGCAGCGAAGATACCTCGCCGACCGTCCACGCCGCAGTCGTGAACGAGCAGCGCAATCTCCGCCACGAGCTCGAAGCATTTCACGGCAAGCAGGACAAAAAAGCCGTCGCAACCGCGTGGCCGCATCTCTCCAGCGAAGACCGCTTCATCCGCGCCGCCGCACGCACCGCGCTGGAACATCAGCCCATCGCCGAGTGGGAATCCAAGGCGCTCGCCGAGACAAACGCCACCGCGCAACTCGAAGCGCTTCTCGCGCTCACCCGCGTCACCGGCGTCTGCCCTACGCACCGCGCGAAAGACCACGTCGTGAACACCGCGATGCGCGGCAAACTGTGGACCGCGCTGCTTGCGCGCGATTTCGCCAAACTCACCAACGAACAACGTCTCGCCTATGTGCGCCTCACAGAGATCGTGCTGAATCGTTTTGGAAATCCCGACGACGCCACCGTCGCCGCGATCATCGCGAAACTCGACCCGTCGTATCCCGCCGACAACTTCGAGCTGAACTGGCTGCTCACCGAAACACTCGCGTATCTCCAAGCGCCAAACACCGCCGCAAAAGGCATGGCGCTCATCGCCGCCGCCGAGAGTCAGGAACCGCAAATCGAATACGCCCGCAGCCTGCGCATGCTCAAAGCTGGCTGGACCAAGGAACTGCGCACCGCGCAACTCGAATGGTTCCTGAAAGCCGCGAATTACAAAGGCGGCAGCAGTTTCGCCATTTTCATCGACTTCATTCGCAAGGATTCGCTCGCGACATTTACCGCTGAGGAAACCGCGCAATTTGCCGAACTCATCGCGAAGAAAGCCGAAGCAAAATCCGCCATCGAAAACGTCGGCGCGATGTTCGCGGGCCGCACACCGACGCCGTGGACGCTCGAAGAACTCAGCGAAGCCGCAAAGACCGGGCTGAAAGATCGCAGTTTCGAAAACGGACGCAAAATGTTCGGCGCAGCCGCGTGCTTTGCCTGCCATCGCTACGGCAACGCTGGCGGCATGACCGGCCCGGACCTCACCGGCGCTGGCGGACGCTACAGCGCGCACGACTTGCTCGACCAAATCATCAATCCCAGCAAGGAGATCAACGAACAGTTCGCACCCGTCATCGTCACGAAAAACAACGGCGAGATGCTGAGCGGAGTCGTCGTAAATCTCAGCGGCGACGGCGTGACGATCAACACCGACGTGAGCGACCCAAACCAGCGCGTGAACGTGGACCGCAAGGAACTCAAAAGCATCGAGCTCAGCAAAGTCTCCCCGATGCCGCCCGGCCTTTTGATGATGCTCAAAAAGGACGAAGTGCTCGACCTTCTCGCCTACATCCTCAGCACTGGCGACAAGACGAACGCGATGTTCAAGAAGTGAGCCGACTGGAGCATTTCTCAGCCGATTCGGATGTTGCCCGGCAACTGCTTTTGCGGCGGGCTGCCCGGCTGCTCGATTCCAGTTTTCACGGTCGGAATTGAGCGGCAGTCCTGCGCGGAAGCGCCTGCGGGCACAAGTCCCGCCGGCGCGAGGCTCCCGATGTAGAGCCACGCGATGCCGTCGGACGGGCGCACGTCGAGGACCTGTGCCGCGCGCATCGCAAAGAGGATTTTCTCGCGGTCCCGCTCAGTCGGAATCAGCACGGGGATTTCGTGAAGCGCATAGCGTCCGCGCTCCCGGATGATCTCGGCGAGCCGTGCAGCCACCGCCATTTGCCGATGCGACAGGTGAATCCAGACCATGAAGTTCTCAAACACAGAGAGCGTCATTCGCGGGAGGAAGAGCGCGATGTCGAGCAGCGTCTCGGAGAATGGGCGGCGGTCCACGGCCTCCGGCGAATAGCGAAAAACCCAGCGGTCCACGAGCGTCGCGGCGTAAAGCACCGCGACGCAGGAAAGGAAATTGCGGTTGAAATGCTCGGTGCCGGTAAAGAGCAATCCCTCCTTCACCGACAGGAACGCAACCGTGAACCAGTAAGCGACGCCATACACAACGGCCCACCCGATGACGGCAAAAAGCAGCGTGGCCCCGGAAGCAAAAATGACGCTCTTATTATGCTCCCGAAAATGGACCCCTAGAATGGAAAGCGTGGACTGCACAGCGAAGGCTACGCGGGCATGTGCCGCACACTCAAGCTCTACGGCGCTGCAACGCGGAGGCGGATGAAGCCCATACTGACGCCGTCCACAGGCGGAAGGACGCGGAGGTGAATCGTCTCGCCGACTCCGTCTGCGTGAGCCGTGGGAGGCGACGCTGATTCAGTGGCGGCGGTGCTCCATACTCCGGGCGTGATTGCGGACTGGATGTCAAACGTCCAGGCCGGAAGCCCAACGCGACGCCGGAAGTGGTGAACGAGATAGCGGGCACCGTCAGCGGGATTGATTTCGATAGTGGTCGAGGATGTCGGCCCGTCATATCTTTTCGGGTCGAGGCCGAGGGCGAACTCGAGAAGGCTGTTCAGCCCGTCGCCGTCATCGTCAGCACTTGCGCCGTCGGCGGGATTTAGGGAATGCGCGGCTTCCCAGTCGTCGGGGAGCTTGTCGCCGTCGGCGTCGGTGGCGAAGTCGCTGAGGGTCACGCTCCATGCGATGAAGCTACTGTT
>JAYTMG010000718.1:0-1287 GCA_043728745.1 Verrucomicrobiaceae bacterium | reverse complement strand
GGCATTTCGCGCTTCGTGTTGTTCACGAGGGCTGCGAGTTGCTTCTGCGCGGCGATGATTTTCTTGGCTTCGGCGTGGCCGAATTCGAGGGCCTTGATGAAGTCTTCTTCGGGAATCTCAGCGCCTTCGCCTTCGATCATGATGACGTCGTTTTCCGTGCCGACATAGACGAGGTTCAGGTCGCTGAACTCACGGTCTGCCCACGTCGGGTTCGCGACGAATTGACCATTGATACGTCCGACGCGGACTGCGCCGACGGGGCCTGCGAACGGGATGTCCGATACGCAAAGCGCGGCGGATGCGCCGTTGATGCTCAGCATGTCGGGGTCGTTCTGGCCGTCTGCGCTCATCACGGTTCCGACGATCTGCGTATCATAGAGATAGCCTTTCGGGAACAGCGGGCGGAGCGGGCGGTCCGTCATGCGGGAAGTGAGGACTTCTTTTTCGCTCGGACGACCCTCGCGCTTGAAGTAGCCGCCGGGGAATTTGCCCACGGCCGCTGCTTTTTCGCGGTACTCGACGGAGAGCGGGAACCAGTCCTGACCTTCCTTGATTTTCGTCGCGGAGACCGCCGTGACGAGCACGATGGTTTCGCCGCAGCGGAGTGTTACGGCACCGTCGGCGAGCTTCGCGAGCTTGCCGGTTTCGATGATGATTTGTTGACCGCCGATTTCGACGGATACGTTATGGATGCTCATGTTTATAGAGAGCCCCGCCGGTCCGTCGTCTTTACGCAATGATCCCTAGCTCGTAGCCCAAAAGGCACTGCCATCATCCGCTTCTTCTGCCGCTTCGCGAAAAGCGCGGAGCAGCAGAAGAAGGAGGTGAAAGTTGTGCCCTTGGGGCTAAGACTAGAAACCGCGTTCGGCGAACCGAGAGGCAGTTTGTTTTGTTTGTTTTGTGTGCTCCAGCGGCCCACCGCCCGGTGTCGGCGTGGAGTGGAGCGGGTATTTTACTTACAGACCGGGAGAAAAAGCATTCACCCCGGTAGTTGCCTACCGGGGCGATGCTTTCAAAAGGAATTCCGTTACTTACGCAGGTTCAGCGCTTCAAGGATCGTCTTGTAACGATCCGGCGCTGTGCGCTTCAGGTAGTCGAGGAGGCTGCGACGACGTGCGACCATGCGAAGAAGGCCACGACGCGAGTGGTGGTCCTTCACATGAGCCTTGAAGTGCTCGGTGAGTTGGTTGATTCGACCTGTCAGGATCGAAATTTGCACATCCGCGCTACCGGTATCCTTATCGTGTAAGCGCAGAGTTTTGGGTGCTTCAGTTGCCATGTGTATTT
>JAYTMG010000717.1:0-6745 GCA_043728745.1 Verrucomicrobiaceae bacterium | reverse complement strand
AACAGTATTGGGCGTCTCGCCTGTGGGGACAGTAGGCGTCCCGCCTGCTGCAACGGGCGGGACGCCCGTTGGCCCCACAGCCGGGACGGCTGTGCTACGGGGCGCTGCGAGAAGCTCGCTGCCAAAGGACCGCAGGGCGAACAGCTCGGGCGTCCAGTTCGAGAGTTCGCGGATGGTGTAGTAATACTTCACGCGCATCCCGAGGGCGTGGACTTTGTCGGCATACGCGCGGAGTTTTTCGGCGGTGAGGAACGGGTAGTTGATGTAGGGATTCAGCTCGTTGCCTTGATGGATGTTGATGATGTTTGCGCCCATCGCTTTGATCTTCGCAGGGTCTTGGACGCTGCTGTGAAAGTATCGGTCCTTCCACTGCGCGGCGGTGTTGAGCGGCTTGAACGGGGTGATGGAGAGGTCGAAATTAAAGTGCAGAGGCTTGCCGGGCTCCAGCGTGCGCGGGCCGGAGTAGGCGGTAAAGAGGACGGTTTTCTCGTCTGTTTTGCGAACCGTGATTCCACCAGTCCCCCACGACGGCGGGAGGTTCAACGGCTGGCGCGGATAGTGGATATTGATCATCGGGCGGATGTAATTTTCCGCCGAGAGCCGCACGCGCAGCCCGGCATTCACATCGCCCATCCAGTGCGCGTCCTGATGTTTTTTGACGTCCCATTTCCAATCCACCGGCAACTGCGCCGCCCCGCCGTAGTAGCCAAGGCCGGTGGAGTATTTGCAGGTGTCTGCGGTGCGGGGGATTTCGAGGCGGATGTCGGCGGCGCTTTTCTGAATCGAGACTTCAAACTCCAAATGGCCATCCGGCTCCATCCTTCCATCGACGATGACGGTTCCCAGCGGATGCGTGGACGAGGCCCGCCAGACGTAAAGATCGTCGTCCCACTTGTAGAATCGGAGAGGCTTATCCGGCTTGGTCGGCAACGGTCCTTGGTTGTCCGGCAGATCGACAATCAAACGCATGGGCTCCGAGAGAAGTTCGCGTCCGACTCCATCCGTCCCTGTGACGCTCTCATTGAAAGTCGTCACGATACTTTCCGGCAGGCCGTTGTCGCCGATCGTCACTCGACGTCCGAGGCACTGAATCGTCCTGCCTTCATTTCGGAGGGGGATGAATGGTTTCGGCACCTCGGGACTGTCTCCAATTCTAGAGTCCAGCCATCGCAGCTTCGTCTGCTTCTGAGGCTCAGAGTCGCCGAAATCGGAGACCGCCTCGCCTTCTACCTTGATGATGATTGGTTGCGAGATCTCGCGTCCGTCGTAACTCACTCGAACGCTGCCATTGTATTGCCCCTTCTTTGCTTCGGGGATGACAAACAAGCTGCACCAACCCGGTTGAACCATTCCCTTCCGGCAGGTGAACCCTGCATTGGGTAGACCGGGAATCTGTCCAATCGTGCTTTCTGGTGCAATCGACCTAAGTTTGCCGTCCGATCCAAAACGGTTCACGCGTCCTGCAAGCGCCGGCACCTCGCCCGTGATACCGAAACTCGCGTCGTTTGCTGGACTCCACACACAGACTTGGAAAAAGAAAACCTCGCCCGGCCTCGCCACGAACTCCGGCGGCTTCTCGCGTTTCAGCCAAATCTCCGGCACCTGGTCGAACATCCGCACGGGCCGCTCGCGGCCTTCTCCGCCTTCGTCGCGATGATTTCCATTTCGGTAAACCGGTCGTGCTCCGTCCGCGCTTCCCAGCGGATGGCTTTGGCCTCGGGAAGCTTCTTCACATCGCCGAGCTTGCGTTTCCAATCCGCCGCGCCCGTGTCCTGCGGGCCGAGATACTTCGCCGCCGGGAACGAGCCGCCGCCCGGATTCCCCGGCAGAAAATACACCGCATACTCCCCTGCCGCCGCCGCTTGGAAAACCACCTCGCCCGCGTCGTTCGTCACCAGCGTGGCCAGCGCATTCTCCACGCGCTTGCCCGACGCATCCATCACCACGACGCCGTGTTTTTCCGGCGAAGGATCGCGCCGCCGCCATTCCAGATTCGCCCGCACCGCGTCCGCAGGCGCTTCGACTTTCACGACCACGCGATGGGAGCCGAGATTCTTGTCCCACGTCTTTTGCGGGACTTCGTAGCGAATGCTCTGGGCGTGGAGCGCGACGGTGGCAAAGAGGAATGCAAGTAGGCGAAACATGACGCCGTAGAGAACCAGCAATCGGCGCGATTGGAAGAAGGATTCCTTCGCCCCGAATGAAGTTTGCTGATTCACTTTACGCGCCCATGAAATTAGCCGCCGCAATCCTGTTCGCGCTCACTGCCTTTCTCGCGCCGCTCCAATCGCAGGAGCCCGCCAAGAGCCATCCGCGCTTGTTGCTCGCTCCGGGATTCTCCTGGCAGAAGCAAAGCGGCGAATGGAGCACGACGGAAAGCAGCGTCGTGGCCTCCGCAAAGGAAACGCTCTCCGAATACGCAGCATCAAGCGGCATCCCGCTCAAAGGCCGCTGGCTCTCGGTCCGCATAGCGATGGAGGGCGAGACAACGAAGGCAGGTTTCTGGCTCGCGGGTCTCCGCGACGAAAAGGGCGACCTCGTCCGACTGCAACTCGACGCCACTTCCGGCAGCATCACCAATGGACGGGGACGCACAATCGCGACGCTCCCCGCAGGCACGCTGGAAAAGCCTGTGGAGCTTTTGCTAAAATTCACAAACGCCACCATGACGCTGCATTCCGGCGGGTCGCAGATTGCGGAGTTGCCCGTAGTTTTCGAAGAAGCGAATGCGACGCCGAGCCTGTTCGTCGAGCGAGGCCGCGCGACCTTCAGCGACCTAATGCTCGGCGGTGTGACGGCAAAGCCGGAACTCACCAAAACCGGCCCGCCAAAGCGAATCGTCGTCGCACCAAAAGCAGTCGCGAGCGCAGGCTTCGCGGTCGATTTCACCGATGCGAAAATGACCGCGCTAAAAGGCGAGTGGCAGCAATACTTCGGCGTCCACAACGAGACGGCACCAGGGCCGTGGAAGACCGTCCGGCAGTTCGACGGGCCGGGCTCCGGCCTTCCGCTGAAGTCCCCGCTCGCAAGCAAACGAATGGACGGACCGTTCAATCAGACACCCGTGGAGATGGACCTCTCGTGGTTCCGCGACCAGCAGAAGCGCAACTCGCTCGGGCTCGACCGGAACATCCCCGTTATCGTCCAGAACGACATCACCGCCATCTTCATCGCGCCGTGGAAATCGATGCTCGGCAAGATCCAGCAGGACCAAATCTGGGCTCTGCTGAAGCTCGCGTACGGCTCCGACACTGGCGCGGAAAAGCGGCTTATTTTCCAGTGGGGCGACGACATCAATTCGCAAGCCCTCGGCACATCCGCCGATGTGCGCTCGCTCCAGATCATCCCGCGCCACGGCACCGCATACCCGCGCAATGCCAACCAGCCCGCAAGTGCCGTGGCGTATGCGGAGAACTATTTCGCCCCCGCAGTCGAGGCGCTGCGCCGCGCGTCCACCGATGTCTTTGGCGACGAGCGCCGCATCCCGGTGATGATCGGCAGTTGCTCGCGAGCCGGATTGGAAGCGAACCGCGATTGGTTCCGCATGGTGCTCGACCACATCATCACGGGCGAGCTCGCGCCCTCGCTCAAGGATAAGCGCGTCATCGATCTCGTGGACTATCTCACCGTGAACTTTCCGTTCGCAGACGCCGCCGACACGAAGGCGCTGCAAGCGCTCTGGACCACATACGGCAAGCAGGTGAAAGGACTTTGGATCACCGGCGAATTCGGCAATCTCGGGCGCGGTCCGGGGCATGTGCTGCAAAGGGCGGCGCTGTTTTTTGAATGGGTCGCCGCGAATAATCTCGATCCAAATCAAGCGCGACTCCTCTGGGATTTTGCAGCACGCAAGCGCGCAAGTGACGAGTCGGTTTCACTCGCAATGCGGCTCGCCGAGACGATGCGCGGTCCGCTGCAATTCGGCATGGATGCACAGCCCGCAGGCACGCTCTACCGGATCAGCGCGAGCGGAAACAGGCTGCTCGTCATCTTCATCCCATCGACCGACCGGCGAGGATTGAAGCTGACTCCCATCGGCGAAATCTCAGTGGAAGTCGGCGAAGACCGCGCAAAGAATCCGTGGATCGCAAGAATGGTCCACAACTCTCTGCGCCGCGCGCCCGACGAAATCATCCCGCTCAAAGTGGATGGCTCGCGCCTTCTCATCACGCCGACCACGACGACGATCGCCACGTGGGCGGTGATGCTGGAGATGCCGTAGGGATCTGCCGGTCGTCCGATGAAGGGAAGCCGCTGTGTTTATCGGCTGTGATTTGTGAATTGTGATTTGTGATTTGTCGCAGGCGTGGGTGGACGCCTTCACGCTTGCGACAAATCACCATTCACCATTCACAAATCACAGCCGCTCTATTTCACCGGCTTGAGCGGCTGGATGTCCCATGCCGTCATCCATCGCTCGCCCGTGCGCTCGTAGCCCATCTTCACGAGACGCGCCTCCATATCCGCAAAGTGCGCGGCTCCGTAAAAAAGGCCGAGGTTCTTTTTTCCCGCCGCGACTTCTTTTTCCAGTACGCGCAGCGCGACCTTGTTCCGCCCGGATAGAATTACCGTCCCCTCCTCGCCTTCGATAGCGTCCAGCAGCGCATCGGCGCTCGCCAGACTGCGGGCCATCGCCACTTTGAGCCCGCTGGAATCGCCAAGCAGCGCGAGCAAAAGCTGGCTGCCTTTTGGCTCCGCGTTTTTGTCCACCCCGATGCTCATTTGCGCGCGCAGTGCTTTTTGAAAGAGCTTAAAAAACGACTCGCCCTTTTCGTCCTGCATCTGCTGGAACTCGTCGAGGCTCACGTCCGCGTGGACGAAATTCTTGCTGTGGTAGTCGATTCCCTCGGTCTGATACTGAAACTTAAAAAAGGTCGAAAGCCCCGTCATCATCCCGCGAATGAACGCGAACGCCGGGTCCGTCTCCTTGTCGGAGGCATCCTCTTTTCCTCCCTCCACTTCTTCTTTCAATTTCTGTCCATCCACGAGTTCGAAAAGCAACGACTCATACCCTTTGAAAAGCTCGCTCAGGGCGCTGTAATAAGCCTTATCGCCAATATGGACGGCTCCGATGAGGTCGAGCTTCACGTCGCCTTTCTTCATGGAGATCACGACCGTCTCAAGTTTGCCCGTCTTATCGTCCCCGATGTATCGGACATAATCCTTCTTCGCATCAGCGGCGTGAACCGAACCTGCGGCGAGTGAAATGGCGGCGACAACGGCAAAAAGGATACGTCTCATGCGTCACGAGTTAGCACACTGCGGGCCGCTTGGCCACATTACAACGGCGCAAGGGAGCTTGCGGGAATGACAATGACAATGACGAATGACGAATGACGAATGACGAAACGCAAGCGAGTTGATTTCGCCTTACGCTTGCGACTTCGTCATTCGTCATTCGTCATTCGTCATTCATCCGGTCATTCGCCCGGTCATTCACCCGGTCATTCATCGTCAAGTCCCCGGCAGCGCGATGCCTTTTACTTTGCGGTAAAGGCCGACGGCGTAGCTGTCGGTCATGCCGCTGACGAAATCGAGCAGGCGCATGAGCCGCTCGTAGGCGCTCGATTCCTTTGCGGCGACGACGCATTCGGTGGGGAGCTGGCTGGCGAGTTTGTGGCTGCGCTTTGATGCGCCGTCCCGCTTTTCCGCGATGTCGTTTAATGAGCTGGCGAAAATGTCGAGCAGCCCGCCGAGTACTTCGTAGCCGGCGATCTCGATCTGCACGCCGCGCTCCGTGGCGTAGATCGTCTTGCGGCTCACGTCTTGGATCTCGCCCATCGCTGCCGATGCGGGGATGGCGTCGATGAGCGGGGTGTCGAACTTTCCATCGAGGATCGCGGCTTCTTCATCGAGGAACAGCGCCGAGCATTGGGCAAGGCACGCGCCGATGGCCATCGCGCGGAGCATCTCCACGGCGGCTTTGCGCGAGGACATCCCGCGCAGGTCGCGTGGATGTTTGTCCGGCGGGATGACGGCGAGGAACGCATCGCGCACATCCTCAAACCGCAAGTGCCCGAGCCGGAAGCCGTCCTCGAAATCGACAAGCCGGTAGCAAATATCATCCGCCGCCTCGACGAGGAAAACGAGCGGATGCCGCGCCCAGCATTCCGGCGCGCGCTGGATGAGCCCGCAATGCTCGGCGATGGCGGAGAAATGTTCGCGCTCGGTCTGGAAGTAGCCGAATTTTTTCAAGCTCGCGCCCTTGTGCGGCACTGCGCTGACGAGCGATGCGTGCGGGTATTTCGTGAACGCGCCGAGGGTGGCGTAGGTAAGCTGGAGCCCTCCGGGATTGTCCGGCATCTGGAGGCGTGTGAGAATTCGGAAGCCTTGCGCATTACCCTCGTACCGCTCGATATCTGCGACCTCCGCCGCCGAGAGCCCGCGCCGCGCGCCGCGTGCGTGGATGCTGTCGCTTTTGAACCAGTTCTGAATCGCGTCCTCGCCGCTGTGGCCAAACGGCGGATTCCCCAAATCGTGCCCGAGCGCAGCAGCGTGGACGATTTCGCCGAAGTCCGACGGGTCGAGCCCTTCATTCCCCAGTCGATGCCGTGCACATAGAACCGCGCCGACGCGCGAGCCGAGACTGCGCCCGACGCTCGCGACTTCCAGCGAATGCGTGAGCCGCGTGCGTGCGAAATCGTTTTCCGCGAGCGGAAAGACCTGCGTCTTATCCTGCAAGCGCCGGAACGCGCTGGAGAAGATGATGCGATCGCTGTCGCGTTGAAAATCGGAGCGTGCAGCC
>JAYTMG010000716.1:0-11539 GCA_043728745.1 Verrucomicrobiaceae bacterium | reverse complement strand
CTATACACGTCTCTTTTTACGCGTTCCTTGGCACGAGTCTCTCGCCGCTCTCGCCGCTTCCTATGCTTCGCTTTGACTCAGGAACTTGGACACCGTTGCCTCTGGCAACTTCGGGCGCGGTGAAAAGTGCGTGCGAAATGGTATAGGGTGCGGACCAGAAGCTTAGAGTTCCAAGGTTTATCTCGGAATCCGAGAAAGTGCAATTGGCTGGGGCTCGACCGGCGTGGCCGCTTTACAGCGAGAGGATCTATGCCGTAGATTGCCCCGCATTATGCCGCAACTTGAAGGAATCCGGATCGAGAACTATCGGGCGCTAAAGAGCGTGCGCATGGGCCGAACGCAGACGAGCCGAGCCGCCGAACCTCTCACTAAAATGGTTGCACTCATCGGGCCGAATGGGGCTGGAAAGTCGTCGTTTTTGGATGCCCTCGGGTTTCTTGGTGATTGTCTGGCGGGGAATGTGGAGGAAGCGTGCGATCGGGAGCATCGGGGTGGCTTTGAGCGGATGCGGACGAGTGGGGCAACTGGACCGGTGGTGCTGGATTTATATTATCGCGAAAGTGCTGGAGAAAAGCCCATCAGCTACGAGTTGCGTATCGATGTGGATGAGCGAGGGATGCCGTTTGTCGCATACGAGCGACTGCGGCAGCGTAATGAGAATCAAAAATGGGGTATGCCGCTCTCTTACCTGGAACTCACGAAAGGGAAGGGCTTTGCTTGGACTGGCGAAAAGGACAAAAAGACGAACAAGAACCAGAAAGAGCCGGTGAAATTGGACGATCCGCGTAAACTGGGAATTGTGAGCCTCGGGAATCTTTCGCAGCATCCGAACATTGTGCGTTTTCGGCGCTTTTTGGAGGGATGGTACCTGTCTTACTTCGAACCATCGAAAGCGCGAACATTGCCGAGTGCGGGTGCGCAAAAACACCTGAGCCGATCGGGAGACAATCTTGCGAACTATTTACAATACGTGGAGCGGAAGCTCGGAAATGCTGAGTTCAACAAACTCTTGGCAAAGGTTGCGCAAGGGATACCGGGCGTTAATAAGATTCATTCCAAAGAATCGCAGGATAAACGGCAACTCATTCAATTTAACGAGCTGGGGTATGTCGATCCATTTTATCAAGCTGCAATGTCGGATGGAACGCTGAAGTATCTAGCGTATCTACTGCTGCTGGAAGATCCGGAACCGGCGCCGCTGATTGGAATCGAAGAGCCGGAGAATGGCCTTCATCACCAGTTGCTCGCGCCCTTGGCGGAAACGATGAGAAAGTATGCGAATGACTCGGGGCCGCAGGTTTTTGTGACGACGCATTCGCCCTATTTTGTCGATGCGCTCACGCCTGAACAGGTGTGGACAATCGATAAAGCTGTGAGTGGAGCAAGCGAACTTCGATGTGCTGCCGAAGAGTCGGTCGTGGTATCTATGTTCAAGCAAGGATTACCGCTCGGTGGGCTGTGGTTTAGCGGTCACTTTGGACACGGAAATCCATTATGAAGTTCCACGTTTTAGTGGAAGGAACCTCGGACGTGCCGACCGTGAAGGAGATACTCACGCGTCGCTTCGGACTCGTGAATGGGTCGCAGTTTCAAATCCATCCGCACGGTGGCAAAGGGAAGCTGCCTACAGACTTGGAATCAGCGCCAGGAATGACGAACAGAACGTTGTTTGCGCAGTTGCCCGCCACGCTGCGGGCGTATGCATGCAAGGGGGATAAAACGTGCATTGTGGTACTCGTGGACCAAGATGACGACGACTGTGCTCAACTGCTGGCAGACTTGCAGAAGATGCTGGCGAGTTTGCAGAAAAGGCCGGCAAACGTGCTTTTCCGAATCGCGATGGAGGAAATCGAGGCGTGGTTTTTGGCTGACCGAGCGGCAGTGAAGTCCGCTTATCCAAAAGCAAACTTCAAAGGGGTCTCGAAGAACGACACGGACTTGATTGATGACCCTTCCGATGTGCTTGCGAATTGTATTGGTGAGCCTTTGCCCTGCACGGGCCAGATGAAAGCCGTATGGGCGGAAGCGATCACTCCCAAGCTCGACCTCGATAACCCTAAGTCGCCGAGTCTGGCGAAATTCATAGAAGGGATTCTGCGTTACTGGCCGATGTAGAGCGGTATCTCGCAGGTTGGGGAGCGAAGCCCGACCCATCGGGCCTCGCGGGAACCACCGGATAGTCCAAGAAGGAAACCTCTGCCCCAGCAGGGGCACCAGAACTGTCGCCGTCCGCCTGTGCTGGCCCTGCCGGAGCACAAATTGCATGAGTGTGGTTCATTATCGCGCTCACGCTTTTCCGAGTGACGACCGTAGTGGCGCAGGCGACCCGCCTGCATCAGTCTCCCGGCGACCCGCCGGGATCAAGGCGCAGTAGCGGGGTCGTCCTTTTTTTGGAAACCAATTCCCAAAGCAGTAGCAGTCGGGCGGGTCGCCAGGGCAGACTATTGCAGGCGGGTCGCCTGCGCCACTACTGGGGTTTCACGCTGACCGGATCGAGCGCGCGATTTTCTCCGCGCATGTGAAGCCGAGAAGTCTGTGGATGATGCGGTAGCTGCGCGGCGCGGCGGGGCCGATGACTCGATACGGCCCGCGTGCTTTGCGCTCGGCGGCGTAGGCGGCGGCTTCGGCGAGGTCGAAGCGCGCCCATGTTCGGGCGGTCTCGAAGAAGACTTGTCCGGCGGCGGCGAGGTGTTTCTCGGTGAGCTTTCGGTTTTCTTTGAGCCACGCGAGAAGGCTGTCGATGAGGCCGGTGCGGACGCGGGCGACGAGGCGCGGGTCTTTGCGGCAGAGCGTGCCTTCGCTCCAGATGCGATAAACAGCACCGGCGGTCGGGGCGTAGCGAAAGTTTTTCTGCGCGATGATGGCGCGTAGGTAGAGTTCGTGTTCCTGGCAGCACGGCTGGCCTTCTTTCCATCCGCCGAGATTTTCCAACGTCGCACGCCGCCATAGTGCGCAGCCGGTTTGCTGGATTTGCCAAGTGATCCATTGCGTGAAGATGTCTTCGTCGGGCGCTGTCTGGCTGTGCTCGCGGGTGGAGCCGGAGTCTGTCCAATTCTCGATCCAAATCGGGCTGTGGATGATTTCGGCGTCGGGAGCTTCGCGGAGTTGAGTCGCGATTTTTGCGGGCTCCAGCCAGTCGTCGGCGTCGAGAAACTGCACCCATTCTCCGGTGCCATGTCGCCATGCGAGATTGCGTGCGTGCGGTGCGCCTTTTTTCTCGCCCGCGAGCAATGTCACGCGGTCTCCGAACTCGCGGACGACCTCAGCGGAGTCGTCCGTGGAGCCGTCATCGACAACGATGACTTCCGGCTCGATGCCTTGCTGGTCGAGGGCGCTCTGCACGCACTGGCGGACCCAGCGCGAGGCGTTGTAGCAGGGGATGCAGATGGTGACCTTCATTTCGGCAATGTGCGACGCCACGTCTCGTAGAGCCAGAGCGAGTAAAACGGGTAGCGGCCTTCCCAACGCCCCGCGAGATAGTCGTCCCACGCAGCGCGGAGCAATGGTCGCTCAAGCTGCTCGCAGACAGCGGAATCGCTGGCAAAAAGCTCGGCTTCGACGCGCTCACGGAGCGGCCCGGCGAACCATTTATCGAGCGGCACGGGGAAGCCTTTTTTTGGGCGAGTGAGGTCTTCGTTGAGCTTTCGTCCAAGCGTTTTGCGGAGGATGTATTTGCCGGTGCCGCTGTGGTGGAGCTTGAGGGACGAAGGGATGCGCGCGGCGACTTTGGCGACCTCGACATCGAGGATCGGCGTGCGCAATTCGATGCTGGCGCCCATGCTCATTTTGTCGGCTTTTTGCAAAAGGGATTCGGCGAGCTGCCAGTCGAGATCGAGCGAGAGTAAAGTGCTGAGCCCATCGCGCTGCGTGCGGCAAACGCCGGAGTGCGCGTGAGCACGGGCGAAGATGCGTGCCATTTGATCCGCCGTGAGTCCGCGCGGGCTGCGGATGTCGCCGGGCAGGCCTTCGCGGCGGAGCAGGATGGTCTCGGCGGCGCGCGTGGTGTGGATGCGCTGGAGTAGTCGCTGCCAGCGCGAGCCGGAGTAGTCGGACGCCGGGAGAATGCTGCCGAGCCAGCGGAGTCGGTCGGTTTTATCGAGCGTGTGGAGCATTCCGCCGTAGCGTCCGTACCCCGCAAGAAGCTCGTCGCTGCCTTCGCCGGAGAGGAGGACTTTGACGTGCTGGCGGGCGTATTGGCAGATTTTCAGGACGGCGAAACACGCGGGGTCGCCGACGGGTTCATCGAGATGTCGCGCGATTTGTTCGATGCTGGTGGAGAAATCCGTCGCGCTAATTTCGAGGGCGTGATGGCGGGAGCCAATCTCGCGCGCGGTCTCCGCAGCGCCGAGCAATTCCGAGTCATCTGTGCCGAAGCCGACCGTGAAAGTCTGCATCGTGCCGCCGACAATTTCCTGCGCGTAAGTGACGATCGTGCGGCTATCGAGGCCACTGCTGAGCAGGACGCCGAGCGGCACGTCGGCCCGCAGGTGGACGCGGAGACTGTCGTGAAGTGCAGCGTCGAGCGCCTCGGTGGCCTCGATTTCGTCGGTGAGGTCGGGCTCCTGCGTAAGGTCGTAGCGCCAGTATTTTACAGGCTCGGCGCGCTCGGGTGCGTCGAGCGAGACGCGGATGTAGGAGCCAGCGGGGAGTTTGTGGATGTGGCGGAAATGGGTGCGCGGTGAGGGGAGTGAAAGCCACGCGACGTAGTCGAGGAACGCGTCGGGATCGAGGTCGCGACGCACCCACGGAAGCGCGAAGAGCGACTTCATCTCGGAGCCAAATGCGAACGATCCGGGCTGCGTGGTGTAATAGACGGGCTTTTGTCCGAAGTGATCGCGGGCGATGAGCACGGAGCGGCGGGGCCGGTCGAAGATCGCAAAGCCGAACATGCCGCGAAGGCGCTCGAACATTTTCTCGCCGGCTTCCTCGTAAAGATGGACGAGGACTTCGGTATCGCTGCCGGTTTTGAAAATGTGGCCGCGGCCTTGGAGTTCGTTGCGGAGTTCCACGTAGTTGTAGATCTCGCCGTTAAACACGATGCCGATGGAGTGGTCTTCGTTCCAGATCGGCTGGTCGCCGCCTGCGAGGTCGATGATGGAGAGCCGGCGCATCCCAATCGCGATGCCGGGTTCAACGTGGACACCTTCACCATCGGGGCCGCGGTGAGTGATGAGGCCGAGCATTCGCCGTAGTCGGGCGTTGGCTTCGGCCTCCGGCGTTTCTCGTTCTACAAATCCAGCAATTCCACACATGAAGACCGCTCTTTAAGCGATGTCTGTGCCAGTTGAAAATGATGAATGCTGAACCTCACACCGCTGGCTCCAGCTTTCGCATCAAGTTGCGGTGGAAGTTTCCGAGCGGGAATTCGTCGTCGTGGACGAGGCCGAGCCAGAGCTTCGGATCGTTTTCGTCGGGCAACGCTGCGGCGCTCCATCGCGAGCCGACGTTCGGTTTCACGCTGTGGGCGATGAAGTCGTGACCGGCAATCCAGAATGAGATTTTCGAGCAATCCGCGCCCATTTTGTAGAGCGCGGCCAGTTCATTGCGCAGCGCGAGCATCGCGGCTGGCAGGAGATCCCAGCGGATGGCGAGGCGGTTGTCGTGCCATACGATGACGTCGCGTTGGTGAAGCGCGGAGAATAGAAATTGCCCGCCGAGTGCGTCGTAGTTGCGCACGCGCGGGCCGGTGATGGGGAAACGGAAGATGCGGTCGAGCACGATCGCCATGCCGACGTAGCGGGCGAATGTGCAGCCTTCTTTCGCGAGACGATCGGCTTCGCAAAACGCGGTGACATCGACGCGGAGTTCCTCGATTCCATACATCCAAAATGGGGCGCGCTGGCGGATCATGAACGGGTCAAACGGAAGCTCGCCGAGCGAGTGCGAGCGGTCGTGGATGAGATCCCAAAGCGCGCACACGGAGAGCAACATCGAGCGATCTGCGAGCAGGCATTCAAGCTCCGGGAAAAGCACGAGTCCCGTCGCGGCGGCGGCGCGTCGAGCGGTGTCTTGCAGGCGCGCAGCTTCGCGGTCGCAAAAGATGCCACCGAAGTGGTTCGTCGCGCGGGCGGCAACGCTGACGGTCTCGGGGAAGAGCACGGCGCAATCGCTCGCGTAGCCCTCGGTGGAAGCCACGAGCTGGACGGGGACGAATTTTGCATTGGGGTAAGCGCACTCCATTTCCGCGAGCCAGTCGGGCCAGAATGTGCGGATGATGAGTGCCTCGAAGTGGGTCGCCGATGAAGCGTTCGGCGTGTACATCGGGAAGACGACGAGGTGCTCTACGGCATCGCGCCGATGCAGGTCGGGGCGGAAGAGCGCGAGCGACGTCGCAAAGTCAGGCTTGCCAAATCCGCCTTTTGCCCACGCTGCAAAATCATGCGGGAGTTGCGCGAGATAGTTGGCTTGATGAGGGAAAAGAGGCGCGAGTTTTGCGAGTTCGCCGATGATCGCATCGACGAGTTTTAGGGTGCCATCGTGGCTCGGTAAATCCACGCTTCCATCGGCATGTTGAATCGAGCGCAGGGTGTTCACGATCCCGCACAGCCTTTGCCAATGCGGGTTTTCGCAATGTAGAAATTGGTCGGCGGTGTGGCGTGCGAAGGAGGGAACTGCGAGCCAATGGACGATGTTCAGCCAAAGATTGAGGTGGTCGTTTTCGCCGATGCGCTCGTCGCCGAAGATTACGGAATCCGTGACGACGACGATTCGCCCGAGCCCGAGTTTCGCGCAGCCGATGACGCCCGCCGACGCGGGATGCGCATGGGCTGAGGCGTGCCATGCAATGTGCGCGTCGCCGGTGCAGGTGAGCCAGCCAGCGCGGTAAAAGCAGGCTCGCCGGGCCTTGTGGCCGAGCGGCGAATCGGCGGACGGGCTCGCAAAAATCCACTCGTCGTTTCCGGCTGCGCAGTCAGTTTTATCGAACACCTTTCCGCCCTCGATTCGCATCCCGGCGGCGGCGAGGAGTTCGTTGAGGTTGTCGCCGTATTTGTCGTGTTCGTATTCCGTGATGACGAGGAGTCCGCCGCCAGCTCGGACCCAGTCGAGAATGTCCGCGATTTCCTGCGGGGCGAGCGCGGGCGGATTTGGCGAGGTCGTCTTTTCCCAGCGGGCATCGCACGGATGAACGAGCGCGAGCACATCGGCCTGTGCGAGTGAGTCGCGGGTGAGGGGATTGATGGTGTTGCGGCTTACTGTGAATTCGCGGCTGGCGAGCGCTTCGGCGGCTTTTTGGTAGGAGGAATTCTCCGGGTTTTCCGGGGCGATTTCGCGTGCCCTTTCTGCGCAGACGGACCAACTCTCACTGTGAAACTCATCGGCGAGAAAACGGACCAGTTTTGGTGGCGTCGGCATCACGAGAAAGCATACGGCAATTCCCGGCTCCGTGCAAACCATGCGTCAACTTAGCAGCGCCTTCACAGGATGGCCGTGGACGTCGGTGAGACGGAAATCGCGGCCTGCGTGGTGGTATGTGAGTTTCTCGTGGTCCACGCCGAGCGTGTGCAGAATCGTCGCCTGCATGTCGTGAACGTGGACGGGATTTTCCACGACGTGAAAACCGAGATCGTCCGTCGCGCCATACGTTACACCCTTGCGGATGCCGCCGCCTGCTAGCCACATGGAGTACGCGGAAGGATGATGGTCGCGGCCCAGCGAGCGTCCGAGCGAGGGGTTGCTCTCGACCATTGGCGTGCGGCCAAATTCGCCGCCCCACACGACGAGCGTTTCATCGAGAAGACCGCGCTGTTTGAGATCCATGACGAGTGCCGCGCTGGCCTGGTCGGTGATCTTGGAGTTGTTGCGCACGTTGCCCTCGACGTCGCTGTGTGCGTCCCATCCTTCGTGGTAGATATTGATGAAGCGCACACCGCGTTCGATCATTCGGCGGGCGAGGAGACAGGCGCGGGCGTAGGATGGTTTGTCGGGGTCGCAGCCATACATTTTGAGAGTTTCGGGGGATTCGCCTTTGAGGTCCATGAGGTCGGGCGCGCTGGTTTGCAGACGAAAGGCCATTTCGTAGTTGGCGATGCGGGTCGCGATTTCGGGATCGCCGACTTCGCCGAGGCGGCGCTCGTTCATCGCGCGGATGAGGTCGAGCGAATCGCGCTGGAGTTTCGCATCCACGCCGTCGGGATTGCGTAGGTTCAAAATCGGGTCGCCCTGCGAGCGCAGGCGGGTTCCGGTGTAGAGCGTCGGCAGGAAGCCGCTCGACCAAAGCGAGGAGCCCGCGCTGAGGCCGCTGCCGGTGCTCATGACGATGAAAGATGGAAGGTCCTGCGCTTCGGAACCGAGGCCGTAGAGCACCCATGAGCCAAGGCTCGGGCGTCCGGGGACGGGGAATCCAGTGTTGAAAAAGAGCTGCGCGGGAGCGTGGTTGAACTGGTCCGTTTTCATCGACTTCACGATGGCGATTTCGTCGGCAATTTTCGCGAGGTGCGGCAATGTCTCGCTCAACTCCGCGCCGGACTGGCCGTGCTTTGCGAACTTGAAAACGGGGCCGAGAACCGCGGCATCGGGCCGGATGAATGCGTAGCGTTGGCCGCCGATAACGGACGGCGGGAGCGGCTTCCCTGCGAGTTTGGTGAGCTCCGGCTTGTTGTCGAAAAGCTCCAACTGCGACGGCGCTCCGGCCATGAAAAGATGGATCACATGCTTTGCTTTGCCGGGGAAATGCGGCTGCTTCGGGGCAAGCGGGTCCGGTGCGGCGACGGCCCGATTTGCCAGCAGGCTGGCGAGGGCGATTTTCCCCACGCCCACGCCGCAGTCCCGTAGGAAGTGGCGGCGGCTCATATACTCGGAACGTAGCTGGTGCAAATTCATGGTTCTGCGAATGACAATCGGTATCGCCCCAAAACCAAGGTAAATTTTCTATTCCCCTTTTTCCCTCCGCCGTCTCTAAAGTAGGCGTCACATGCGGTTCCTTATCGCCATTTTTGCCCTCGGCACTCTGCTCTGCGCCCGCGCACGAGCCGAACGGACGACTGCTATATTTATGGCGGACGGTTTTGATTTCCCCGTGGGGAAACCCAACGGCGACGGCTACTATAAAGCCCGCGGCTACACGCCGAACGGCCATCTCGGCGAGGATTGGAACGGGCGCGGCGGCGGCGACACGGACCTCGGTGCGCCGGTCTATTCCACGGCAAATGGCGTCGTTCTTTTCGCGAAGAACTACTACCACGGCTGGGGGAATGTGGTGATTGTCCGTCACGCGTATCAGGAAGGCGGACAGACGAAGTTTGTGGATTCGCTTTATGGTCACCTCGACGTCATTCAGGTCCGCTACGGGCAGCACCTGAAGCGCGGCCAGCAGCTCGGCACCATCGGCACGGGCGGCGGGCTATATCCTGCGCATCTGCATTTTGAGATGAGGAAAGACCTGCGCGTTGGCATGGCGCGGCTTTCGTTTCCGAAGGACGACAGCGTTTATTGGAGCGGCACGCAGTTCATTAATGATCATCGTAAATTGACCACGTCTTCTGCAACGGCGATGGCTCCGATCGAGACTTTCTCCGCCACCACGGGAAAGGGCGAGGCGGTTGACGCCGGAGGGCCGCGGGGATTTGTTCTTCCGACTCCGAAGCCTGTTGCGAAGCCTGTGCCCGGTGCAGTGCCGGGTCGCTATGATGACCTCCGCAAAATGCTGGAGAAAAAGTAACCGGATACTCTGGATGAGAATGTTTCTTTTTTCGCTGTGGATGCTTGCGAGCGCTGCGGTTGCCGTTGAGATGAACCCGTTTTTCGCGATGGATACGATCGCGCGCGGTGGTCCGGAAACGGTCGTTCCCATGCTGAAAAAGCTGGGATACGCGGGGCTCGGCGGAGCGCCCGGAGATGCGAAAATGGCCGCCGCGCTCGAAGCTGCCGGGCTCCGATATTTCAATGGGTATCTCACGCTCAAATTCACGGACACGGGCAGCGCGCTCGATGCCTCGCTGAAGCAAAAACTCGATGCGATGAAAGGCCGCGACGCTGCGCTTTGGCTCGCGATTTCCCGCGCGGAAACGGGAGGCGTTCCGTTCAAAAATTCATCGCCCGATGGCGACGAAATCGTAAGCGCAGGGCTTCGCGAAATCGCGGATTACGCCGAACCATTGGGAATCAAAGTCGCACTTTATCCCCACGCTGGCGCATGGCTGGAGCGCGTGGAAGATGCGACCCGGCTCGCTGAGAAAATGAACCGCGCGAGTATCGGAGTGACATTCAATTTGTGCCACTGGCTCAAAGTGGAAGGCAGCGAACGCGACCCGCAACCCGTGCTTCGCGCCGCATTGCCCCGGCTCATGTTCGTGACGATCAATGGGGCCGATACGGGCGACACAAAAGGGATGGGCTGGGACCGGCTCATCCGCCCGCTCGGCGAGGGGAGCTACGATGTCGGCGCATTTTTGAAGATGCTCCGCGAACTCGGCTACAAGGGGCCGATTGGGTTTCAAGGTTACGGAATCAAGAGCGCCCCCGCCGATGTTCTCGCCCGAACCATGACTGAATGGCGCAGGCTCCAGCAGCCGTAAGAGTCTATGGGAGTTCCGCCACGAGGCTCGTTGCGATCGTCTCGGCAGCGGCGGAAAGGTCCGCGCGGAAAAGTCCCGGTTGCCTGCCGTATTCGCTCCAGCGATGAGTGCCGCCTGCGCCGGTGGCGGATTTCTTCCAGATGACGGCTCCCTTGCGGTCCACGAGACGGGCTTGTACGGTCAACGAAGGTTGAGCCGCGAGTCCCATTGCGTCGATGGATTTGAGATCGGCATCGACAATCATTAGGTGGATCGTCGCGTCGGGTGCATCCGAATCGAGGGTGAATCGACTGTGCCTGCCCAGTCTCCGCTCCAACGAACGCGCCGTAATTTCCACAGGGTCCACGCTGGAAATGAGGCACTGTTGCCGGAATGCCGGAGAAGCTCCCGCTTTTTTCGAGCGCGCGCTTTTCCCGATGCCCGCAAGGTCAATCAAATCACCCACCCAGCCCAGTTTGGCCGCCCCGAGCGCTGCGGAGGCTCCCCGCTTTACGAGACGATTCCCCACTTCCCGCCCAAGCGACGAATCGCCGCCGGAGCCGACTTCCCCCGCGTGGCTCACGGCGATTTTTCGGGCGGTCACCGGTTTCCCGGAACTCTCTGAGGAAGAGCATGCTGCGAGCGAAATTCCCACGAGTGCGATAATGAATATCTTCATCCCTTCACATAGGCGTAATACGGCTTACGGGCAAGGAAAGTGAGCATTGAAGTGCAAAGGAGGGGAAATCGGGGCAGCCGAGAGAATGGAAAGGAAATGGGGGCAGGCGATAAAAGGGGAGCTGAGGTGCAACCGATTTATGGACCATTTTTGTTTAGATGTTTTGGGAGAGATTTGACTCGAATTGACCTGGAGAGAGGTAGCCCAAGGAGGAGTGTTTGCGATGCGTGTAAAAAACCGCTATGAGACACACTCAAAGTAAAAAACCTCGCTGTAGGAAGGAAACTTGAAGAGCAGCCAGAGAATCGAGACAACCGTAAAAATGACGAAAACGCGGGCGATTTCCGCGAGCCCTCGGATGGGGCGG
>JAYTMG010000715.1:0-2024 GCA_043728745.1 Verrucomicrobiaceae bacterium | reverse complement strand
CCCCACGCTCCGCACACAAGTCCCTGCACAAACGAAAAAATCAGCACTTTCGATAGTCTGTCCGACCTTAGCAGCAGACGCCGCGCCGAACATCTTTGGCAGAATGCCCGCCCTACCTTGCGGCATAACGCTCGACGATGATGCGCCCCCTTAATTTGGGTAAACGGCATCATCTTTCAGTTGATGGTAAACCGCCCCAGCACGCTTCCACGCCTCCGCGACCATCGCGCTATCCGGAGCAAGTCGCATCGCTTCTGCCAGACGGCTCCTGCATTCCTCCACACGCCCGAGCTTTTCCAGCAATAGACCGTAGCGGTAATGCGCCTGCCACATGGTCGGGCTCGCGGAGAGAAGCTGGCGAAACTGCGCTTCTGCCTCTGCGGATTCACCGAGAGCGGTGAGCGCAGTGGCGAAATTGCAGCGCGCGACGGGGTCGGCAGGATTCAGCGAAAGCGAATTCCGAAAATCCCGCGCTGCCAACTGATTCTCGCCGACCCGCAGGTGCGCGGCACCGAGTTCATTCCAGCAGATTGCATTTTCCGGAAAGATCTTCAGCGATTCATCCATCTTTTGAATCGCCGATGCCGTGTCTCCGATTCGCACGAACGCATACGCTGCGTTTTCCAGCGCCATGGCATTATCAGTCGTCACTGCCGCAGCGTGCTGGAAAAGCGCCAGGCTGTTTTCCCATTTCGTCACCTGCGAAGCCGTCGCCACGCCCAGCGCCCCGAGCGGCACCACGGCAGCGGCGATGCGAAGCTTGCGGAGCGCGGGCAGCCACGCATCGGCAAGCCACACGACCGCGATGAAAAACCCGACCTGCGCAAGATACACAAAACGGTCCGCGCGAGCCTGCGAGCCCACTTGCACGAGGCCGAGATTCGGCACCAACATGCCGAGAAAAATAAACCAGCCCACCAGCAAAAACGGATATCGCCGCCACTGCCACGCAGCGAGCGCCGTCACCGCAATCAAGCCTGCAAGCACCGCCAGCGCCGGTGCCCACTGCGCCACGCCGGGGTGCGGATAAAACACGGCGAGCGAATCCGGCCATACGAGGTCGCGCAGATATGCGCCGTAAGAGCACAGCGCGTTACTCACCCGGCTTTCAAGCGGCAACGTGTCCAGACTGATGACCGCGTTGCGCGGCTTTGTCGCCTGCGTCGCCACAAACGAGATGACGCCCGATAGCGCGAAAAACGGCACCTTTTCCCAAAGCACCCGCCATCCCGTCCGCCGCATCGGCCAGGCGTCGAGAAGCAAGAGCACGCACGGCAGCGTCACCGCCATGGGCTTTGCCAGCAGCGCCGCCGCAAACGCAGCCAGCGCCAGCCACCATGCGCCCGCGCGGCGCTCCATCGTCCACCGACTCCACGCGAGCAACGCCGCCATAAAAAAGAATGCGCACAGCACATTCTTGCGCTCGGCGATCCATGCGACGGATTCCACATTCACCGCGTGAACTCCGAAAAGTGCCGCGACCATTGCAGACGGCCACAACCTCCCGGTGAGCCGCCTCAGCGCGAGAAATAGCAACACCGCGGCACCACTGTGCCACAGCACATTCTCGACGTGCATCGCCGCCGCATTGAGCCCGAAAAGCGAGACATCCGCCATGAACGAGAGCGTCGTGAGCGGCACATAAAGACTCGCGTGCGGCTCGGAAAACGTGCGCTTGATTCCGTCGATTGTCAGCCCCGCGCGCACCGTGGCGTTTTCAAAGACGTGACTCGTGTCGTCCAGATGCACGAAGCCGCAATGCACCACTCCCGAATACGCAGCAAAAATCATCGCGATGATTCCGATCGCGATGAGCGTAATGATCCGGCTTTCCGGCATTGCGTAGTTGGGCTGCATTCCTGAGTTCATGGGAAGCAGCTTCGACGCCACGAACACTCTTTGGGGTCGGACCAAAGAGGTGGGTGTGACCGCGTGGTGATGTGCAAGTGCGACAGGAGCGGGGCTTTCCTAAGCCCCGTGTGTGCCGCGTCAGCGGGACGGACGCTTGCCACTGACGTGGCAAC
>JAYTMG010000714.1:0-10774 GCA_043728745.1 Verrucomicrobiaceae bacterium | reverse complement strand
CCCACGCTCCGCACACAAGTCCCTGCACAAACGAAAAAATCAGCACTTTCGATAGTCTGTCCGACCTTAGCAGCAGACGCCGCGCCGAACATCTTTGGTTGGAAACCTGTCTTACTTTGCGCATCCACTTTTAATCACACCCTACTCGCACGGTGGCTACGACTTGAAATCTCGCCGACTAAACACGGCGAGCCCGATGATCAGAAACGTGGCGTTTAGACCGAAGAGATACAGGTAGTCACCCGCGATGCGGTCCCACGGAATCGGGTCGCGAAAGATGTTCGCCCACGTCGCCATGTGCGTGGTCATGAACCAATGGCGGTAGCTCTCGAACTGCGGCATGAACGCCAGAATCCGGTCCGCCAGAAAAAGCGTGAGCGTGATGACGGTGGCGGCGGCGGGCTTCGCGTTGAAGCACGAAAACATGAACGCCAGCGTCGTGATGGTGAGCAGGCTTGCGGTGTAGAAAAGGAGGGATGCGCAGTAGCGCGCGAGCCCTTCTGCCTGGGGAAATAAAACAACAAGTCGTTCCTCGGGGACATACGAAAACAGTCCCCCAATTCCTCGCCACGCCATGCCCGTCAAAAGTGCGGTGCCTCCGATAAAGAGCACGAGAACAAAGGTGTAAACGACGCAGGACAAATACTTCACCAGCAGGACTCGGAAGCGGCTGACGGGGCGGCAGAGCGTCATGCGCATGGTGCCGTCCTCGACTTCCTTGCTCACGACATCTCCGCCGACCAGTGCGAGAAAAACGCTGCCGAGCAGGAAGACGGTGAAGACCATGACGGTGAACGCCATCGTAAGTCCGCGAAAGTAGTCGCCGAAGATCACTTCCATCCCGCCAGTATTTCGAGCGAAGTCGCGCTGGAAGAACCGCTCTGCTTCGCTGGTCTGGAGCTTCAGCAGAATGATCAGCTCCAAAAGAAAGAATGCTCCGAAGCCCATCCAAGTGCGTTTGCGGGCGAACATTTTCAGGAGTTCGGCGCGGAATTGTCGTAGGAAGAGCATCATGCGTTGAGGACTTTTTCGAGGTAGAGTTGCTCAAGCGTTTGGCGCTCGGGTTCGATGGCGCGGACCTTTACTCCGGCGTTTACAAAGCGCGCGACGAGCTCTGCGATGTCGCCGCCGGGCGGGATTTCAACGACGCCGGGGCGCACGAGAATTGCGTCGCCCAAAAGCTCCGGCGACCAAGGATCGACTTCAATTCGGTAGCGCGTTCCTTGTGGCATAAGGTCGTGCCAGCGTCCGGTGTAAAGCAGGTTGCCTTTATTCAAGATAGCGACGCGCTCGCAGAGCACTTCGACTTCGCTCAGCAGGTGCGAGCAAAAGAGCACGGTCAGCCCGCGCTCGCGGTGGAGGCGCTGGATGAGCAGTCGCATCTCGGCGATTCCTTCGGGATCGAGTCCGTTCGTGGGCTCGTCGAGGAAGATGACTTCCGGCGCTGGAAGAAGCGCCTGTGCGAGGCCGAGTCGCTGGCGCATCCCTTGGCTGTAAGTGCCCACGTTGTCGTGGATGCGCTTTGTCAGGCCGACAAACTCGACAGCATCGTCCATCTCCGCGCGGGGGACTGCGGCGCTGTAGCTGGTGAAGATCTCGAGATTTCGCCAGCCGCTCAAGTAGTCGTAAAACCGCGGCTGCTCGAAGATCGCGCCCACTTTGGCAAGGGCGCGCGGACGTTCGCGCTGGACGCTGATTCCGCCGACGAACGCCTCGCCTTCGTCCGGATAAACCTGCCCGAGCAGGATGCCGAGCGCGGTGCTTTTTCCTGCGCCGTTGTGGCCGAGCAGGCCGAAAATTTCGCCGCGTTGAACCTCGAATGAAACACCGAGGAGTGCGGGTTTTCCTGCGAAGGATTTGCGGAGATTGTCGAGTTTGATGGCGGCGCTCATTTGCTGGGTGTGTCGTCGAGGAAGGTGAGCTCGTTCGATGCGTGGCCGTCGGCGTAGAGGACGTTCACGTTGTTGGTGAGGTGCGGGTGAAATCCCTCTTTGTCACCCATGACCATGATGCGCGACGCTTCGTCAATGATGCCCTTGTTGATAAACGCTACACGGGCATTTGCGAGCCGCTGGCCGTTGAGTTTCCAGTTCCACAGATAGCTCGTCCCGCTGCTTTCCCACAGCTTGCGCGCGTCGGCGGGGCAGTTGAAAACGCGCATGTCGGTCACGTATGGCTTCAGCACGGTATCGAGCGCGGGCTCCGGGTCGGACTTCTTTTCGCGGGCGAGGGCGAGCGTCGGGAAAGCGCCGTCGTTCTCGCCGACATACCGCACCAGTGCGGAGCCCAATTGCCGGAGATTATTCATGCAAGTCGCAGCATTCGATTTGCGTTGCGTGCGCTGCCACACGACCGAGGAAAGCGCGGCGAGCACGGCGATGACAGCCACGACGACGAGCAACTCGATCAGCGTGAATGCGCGGTTCATCGCCGCCATCGGATCGATTTCTCCATTTCCTCCAGCAGCGGAACCGCGTCCATTTTCGCCTCAATAGTTGCGTCGCTGTAGAATGCCTTCAGCCCTTCGTTCACGAACTTCTCGGCCAGTGCCGGGTCGAAATCTTCGGGCATTTCATCCTCAGCGTGTTCGCGGAGATTCTTGATCGCTTTCTCCACCTCGCGCTTCCGGCGGGCGGGTTCCATGAGGTTGAAGTTTTCGATCATCTGCTTCATGCCCTTTGGGACGACGAGGGAAAAATAGTGCGCCTTTTCGGCAGCAGAAAGTTGTTTCCAGAAACGCTCCAACTTCTCGTTTCGCTTGCCGACTCGGACCATGCGGCGCTCTTCGGCATCGAGGCTGTTCACTTGCTTTGCGACGTTGTCGATGAGCTTCAGACGGTCCGCCTCGGATTTGCCGTCGAGCGGATTTTCGTCGAGGTAACTCATGATGCGCTCGGGCGTGGGACGGCGCGATTTCAGCCACCACATGCTGCCGCCCACGACGGCCCATAATGCCGCGATGATGATGATGACCTTGAACCAATTTGGACGCATGATGCCGGGAGACTACACCGATTCCGCGTACCAACGCACGGTTTCTGTGAGGCCGGCATCGACTGTCACGGAGGGCTCGAAGCCGAGCTCGCGCCGCGCCTTTTCTATGTCCGCCGATGCGTGCCGAATGTCGCCCGCCCGCGCCGGGCCGTAGCGTGCCGGACGCGGCTGGAACTTTGCGTCGAGCGCCGCGAGCTTGATGGAAATAAGGCGATGCAATTCGTTCAGCGTCGTGCTGCCGCCGAGGCCGATGTTGTAGGCTTGGCCCGAGCTGGCGGCGTTTTCGGTGGTCCCTGCCAAAAGATTCGCCTGCACGATATTGCCGACGTGGCAGAAGTCGCGCGTCTGTTCGCCGTCGCCATTTACCACGCATTCCTCGCCTGCGACTTGCGCGACGATCCAAGCGGGAATGACCGCCGCGTAGCCGCCTTTCGGATTTTGCCGAGGCCCAAAGACGTTGAAGTATCGGAGCCCCACGCAGTGCATCCCGAAGTGCATCGCGAAGAGTCCGGCGTATTGCTCGTCCATGAGCTTCGAGGCTCCATACGGCGACAGCGCGCGTCCGATTCGGTCTTCGCGCATTGGCATCGTTGTCTCATCGCCATAGACCGCGCAACTGCTCGCATACGCAACCCGGCGCACACCGGCATCGCGGGCTGCGGTGAGGAGATTCAGGGTGCCAGTGACATTCGTTGCGTGGCACGCCAGCGGGTCTTCGAGGCTGAGCGGCACCGAGATAAATCCCGCCTGATGCGAAATCGCATCCGCGCCAGCACACGCCTCGCGACACACGGAGATGTCGGCGACGCTGCCACTCATGAATCGAAACCGCGCCCACGAATCCTCTCCCACCGCGCTCCGAACGAGGTCCAGATTGCGTGGGGAGCCGGTGGTGAAATCGTCGAGGCCCACAACGCGCTGTCCGAGCGAGAGCAAATTTTGCAAAATATGCGACCCGATAAAACCAGCGCAGCCGGTCACCAGCCAGCGCCGGGGTTCGGCTCGCAGTTGGGATAGAGTTGTCTCGTAGGTGTTCATATTTTGCGTGCAGACGAAATGGCGGAACGGCAGCGAGAGAACAAGCCCGCAACGCGAATTCATCCAACGCGGGTGTACCTCCGTTGACGCCCCGCGCGTAATTCTTTAGAACTTCGTCGATGCGCACTGCTGTAATTCTCGCTCTTATCATTCCGTCTTTTGCTCTCGCTGATGCTGCGAAAAAGCAGGGCCTCGCGGTTTCTTTCACGGCAGGCGGGAAGTCGGACGCGACCACTTCACGTCTTGCGGCCCTTTATGTACCAAAGGGTGCGCCAGCGACTCCGTTTCTCCCGGCGGGTCCGTTCACGGCGAAGTTCACTGCGGACATCGCAACGCCATTGCGCGGGGAATACACGTTCGCCGTCGAGGTGCGCGGGCAGGTGAAAGTATCGATCAACGGCCAGCCTGTCCTGGACGCGGCGGGCGCGGCTGCGGCGCAATATGCGGACAAAACCGTGCAGCTTAATAAGGGCGCGAATCCGGTGGTGATTGAGTTTCTCAACGATGGCGAGGAGGACGCACTTTTGCGGTTTGATTGGTGGAGCAAAGAGTTCCCGCGCGAGCCGGTGCCGCCCACTGTTTGGACGCATGTCGCCGATGCACAGGGCGCAAAATTGCGCGAAGGACGGATGCTTTTTGCAACGCGGCATTGTGCTTCGTGCCACGACGCCGGCAGCGCTGTCGCAGCCGATGGAACAGGAATGCCGGAGATGCTCGCGACTGCGCCGAGTCTGCTGGAGGCGGGTGCGCGATTTCAGCCTGCGTGGGTGGCAGCGTGGGTGGAAAATCCACGCGCGCTCCGGCCCGATGCCACGATGCCGCATCTGCCTTTGACCAAGGCGCAAGCGGCGGACATCGCGGCGTTTTTGGCGACCACTGGTAAACCCGCGAAGGAAGTGGAGCAGCCCGTGGATGATGTGCTGCTGGGCAAAGGCGCGGCGCTTTTCGGTAATCTCGGCTGCATCGCGTGTCACACGACGCCCGATGCGACGGAGCCGGACAAGGAGCACGGGCGCATCCCGCTGGCGCAGGTCAGCGGTAAGTTTCACCGAGCTGCGTTGCGCGAGTTTTTGAAGATGCCGGGGATGCACAATCCGTGGACGCGGATGCCGAATTTCCGCTTCACGGATGATGAGGTCGCGGCGTTGAGTGCGTATCTTTTGACGAATGCGAAGACGCAATTCCCGGCAATCACGGGCGACGCGGGGAGAGGTAAAAAGCTGGTCGCTGCAAACTGCGCATCGTGCCACGCCACAGGCGATGCCGGGGTGAAGAGCAAGCCACTCACCGCAGTGATCGCCGCCGGAGCGAAGGGCTGTCTCGCGGAAGCACCGGGCAAATCTCCAGACTTCGGCTTTAATGCGGCGCAACGGGAGGCCGTGCTCGCATTCCTCGCCACGGATTTGCTCTCGCTCAAGCAGGACACTTCGATGGATTTTGCCGAGCGTCAGGTGCGACATAATAACTGCACTGCGTGCCATCCACGCGACGGGCAGCAGAGCACTTTTCAGCTCCTCGAAGGGGAACTCGCACCGCTGCTCGCGAACGCGCCGCAGCCAGAAGGACAGACGGAAGGGAACACGGTCCCGACGACGGCGATTCCGCAGCTCACATGGTTCGGAGAGAAGTTGCAGCCGGGCTGGGCGGGCTTGTTTATCGCCGGTGCTGCGCCCTACAAACCGCGTCCGTGGCTGGCGTCGCGGATGCCGGGGTTTGGCGCGCCGGGCATCGGCATCGCGAACGGATTGTCGCATCAACACGGCTTCCCGCTTGCCGACATGCCCGAGCCCGCGCCGGACAAATCACTCGTGGAGAGCGGGCAGAAACTTGTCAGCGCAGACGGCGGGTTTAACTGCGTGCAATGCCACGGCATGAAAGACGTGCCAGCGACTGCGGTGTTTGAGGCGCCGGGCATCAACCTCACATACACCACCGAGCGACTCCGCCGTGGATACTTCCAGCGATGGCTGCTCGCGCCGTTGCGGATCGACGCTGATACAAAAATGCCGAAATTTAGCGAAGACGGTGTGACTACTCAGCTCTCCGATGTGCTCGACGGGAAAGCCCCGCAGCAGTTCGACGCGATCTGGCAATACCTGCGCTCTGCCAAATGAGCCCGGTAAAGCGAACCGGTCTTATCCTAGTCGCCATCATCGTCGCGATGCTCGCCATGGTGATTTTCTGGATGGTGCCCGAGGCATTGCGCATCAGCCGCGACCGAGATCGGCGTCTCGCCGAAGCGCGCACGGGCGTGGACATGGCCCGGATTGCAGCGGGAGGAAATACCATGGGCTCGAACGACGGACCGCCGGAAGAGCGTCCGTTACACGACATCAAAGTGAGCGAATTCTGGATGGATCTCACCGAGGTCACGAACGAGCAATTCGCGAAATTTGTCGCCGCTACGAAGCACGTCACCACGGCGGAAAAGGCCGGTGGTTCCTGGACATTCGAGCCGAGTGTGACGTGGAAAAAATGGACGCCGGGCGTGTCATGGCGCGATGCGAAAAATCCAAAACACCCTGTCGTCCACGTCAGCTACGACGACGCCACCGCATTTGCCAAATGGAGCGGCAAGCGTCTGCCAACCGAGGCGGAATGGGAGTACGCAGCGCGCGGCGGCGTGATCCTCAATCCGTATCCGTGGGGCCGCGAAGCGAGCCCTTCCGGGATGCGCCCCGCGAATACGTGGCAGGGAGCTTTCCCGACAAAAAATGAAGGCTCTGACGGCTTCCTCGGCATTGCGCCGGTCGGAAGTTTTGCCGCGAATGGCTACGGCATTCAGGACATGGCTGGCAACGTCGCCGAGTGGTGCAGCGATTGGTTTTCCGCAAGCTACTACGCCGAACTCCGCCCCAACCCCGACCGCGCCGCCCACCGCAATCCGCCCGGCCCCGACGTGAGCAGCGAAGCCACTTGGAAGCGCGTCGTGCGAGGCGGATCATGGCTCAGCACCGAACCCGATTTCCGAGTCTCCGTCCGCAGCCGAGAGACGCCCGATTTCACCGCTTCGTGGATTGGGTTTCGGTGCGTGCGGGATGTCACTAACTGACCTGCGCGAATGTCGCCTTTCTCGCGGCAGCGAGGAGTTGTTTTGCGCCCGCATGTTCGGGGCGGGAGAGTGTGGGGTCGTGCTCGAAGATGAGGAATGCGTGGTTGCGCGCGAGCTGCATGAGGTCGAGTTGCGCGATGGGGTCGCCGAGGCGGAAGCCGCTTTTGCCGGCTTGCTCGGTGCCTAAAAGATTGCCCCAGCCCCGCTGGCGGAGGTCTTCTTCGGCGACTCGGAAGCCGTCGGTTGTTTCTACGAGCACTTGAAGTTTGGCGATGGATTCCGGGTCGTCGGCGCTGGTGATGAGAACGCAATAGCTCTTGTGCCCGCCGCGTCCGATGCGGCCCCGGAGTTGGTGAAGCTGCGCGAGGCCGAAGCGCTCGGCGTTTTCAATGAGCATGACGGTGGCGTTGGGCACATCGACGCCGACTTCGATGACAGTGGTGGCGATGAGCGCCTTTGCTTCGCCGCTGCGAAAGCGGGTCATGATTTGCTCTTTTTCCTCCGGCGGGATGCGCCCGTGGATCAGCGCGCACTGCATGGGCGCGAGCAGCTCTTTCCATTTCTCGAATTCGGCGGTTGCGGCTTTGGCTTCCAGCTTTTCGCTTTCTTCGACGAGCGGATAGACGATGTAGCATTGGCGTCCGGCTTCGAGCTCGCTGCGGATAAATTTCGCGGCGTCGGGGAGCTTTGTCGGCGGGCGGATGCCGGTGATGATTTTGCCGCGACCGGGCGGGAGCTCGTCGAGGATGGAGACGTCGAGATCTCCGTAAAGCGTCATCGTCAAAGTGCGGGGGATGGGCGTCGCCGTCATCACGAGGACATCGGGCGCAATGTCGCCAGCTTGCGCGCGGAGCTTGGCGCGCTGGAGGACGCCGAACTTGTGTTGCTCGTCGATCACCGCGAGGCCGAGGTTTGTAAATCCTGCGCCTTCGTAGAGCAATGCGTGGGTGCCGATGAGGATTTGCGGCGCGCTGTCGCCGGCGAAGAGCGGCGTTTCGTGGCCCTCGCGCCGGGAGCCGGTGCGGAGGGCGACGCGGATGCCGAGCGGGTCGAGCAGGCGCTTGAAATTGAGGTAGTGCTGCTCGGCGAGGATCTGCGTGGGAGCCATGAGCGCGGCTTGGTAGCCGGCCTCGACGCAGAGCAGCATCGCGCTCATGGCGACGAGCGTTTTCCCCGCACCGACATCGCCGTGGAGAAGGCGGTTCATCGGACGCGTCAGCGCAAGATCGTGCTGCACCTCCGCGATGGCGCGCTGCTGCGCGCCGGTGAGTGGAAATGGGAGCGCTGTGTGGAGCTTGCGCATAAGCTCACCCCTGCCGCAGTGCGCTGCGCCTTGCTCGTGCTGCTGCTCGTTGCGGCTAGCGGCGACGGAAAGTTGCATCCGCAAAAACTCCTCCAATACAAAGTGCCGCCGCGCTTTTTCCAGCGCCTCGTAGCTTTCAGGGAAGTGCATCTGCCGCAACGCCCAAATCCGCGAAGTTGGATCGAGTTTTGGCGGAAGAAGCGTCGGCACGCTTTCGTCGGCGAGGCGCTCCAGCACCGTCCAGATAATCCAGCGGATCAGCCGCGGCGTCAGTCCTTCCGTGGCTCCGTGGATGGGCGCGATCCTTTTTAAATGGATGCTCTCCTCCGCGTCGTTCTCCACGATTTCGAAATCGGGGTGTGTGATGACCATGTTCGAGCCGCTGCGCTTTGGTTTGCCATACGCGACGACGCGCATCCCGTTTGCGAACATCTTTTCGACCCAGTGCGAGTTGAACCACCGCAGCACGAGCCGCCCCGCAAACGCCGTCGGGTTGCTGTCCTCGATCATCACGTCGAACATTTTCTGCGAGCCGCCGAATCGCTTGAGTTGCGAACGCGTGACTTCGCCGCACACACAGACCGCGCCCTCGGTCGCGTCGGTGGGGAACTTATCGAACTCGCGGCGGTCCTCGTAACGCCGGGGAAAATGGAGGAGCAAGTCGCCGACGGTCACGAGCCCAAAGCGCGCGAGCTGACGCGCCCGCAAGTGCGGCACGAAATCGAGTTCTACTAGCGGCGTATCCAAATTCACGGCGGGACGCTACGCGACACGCGGATAGAACGACAAGCTGCTTGCGTTTTCTCCGCGCGGTACGTAAACGCGAAGCCGAAAGTTTAACCTCAAATCAACACATCATGGCCGATAAAAACACAAAAGTACCCGAGAACGTTCCAGGAGCCTGGTACGTAGATAACGAACTCTGCACCCCTTGCCGCGTCTGTCTGGACGAGGCGAGCGACTTGCTTCAATACAACTCCGACGAATCGAAGGTGTATTTCTACAAGCAGCCCGAATCCGCCGACGAGCTTGCCCACGCTACATCTGCGCGCGACGTCTGCCCACAGGCAGCCATCGCTGAAGACGGCGAATAGAGCCCGCGCTTTTTCAATTCAAACACCCAGTCGCCTTCGCGGGCGGCTGGGTGTTTTTGCTTTTTTGGGATGAGTCGCCGAACGCACGTTTGACGCGACGCCGTTCATAGGCGATTCCTATCCACCTCGCGCCATGCTTCGCAAACTCGCCTTCATCCTTCTCGCCGTCACCAGTGCGGCGTTCGCCCAGCAAAAAACCATCTATCTGACGTTTGACGATGGACCACAGCCCGGAACTACGGATGTGCTCGACGTGCTCAAAGACGAGGGCGCTCATGCTGTCTTCTTTCTCACGGGCAAAAATGCGATCTCCGTGGGCGGCCCCGAGGGGCAGGCGAAAATTATCCTTCGCACACTCGAAGAGGGGCACGAACTGGGGAACCACACGTACACGCATGAGCCCATGACGAAAGACGGCTATCGCGCCGCGTATGGGGATCTCTCGACGGATGCGCAGCACGCCGCCTTCCATAAAAACTACGCGCGCAATGAAAGCGAAATCGGGCGTCGTATCGGTAAGCCAGGCTTCAAGTTTGAGTTCGCCCGCCTGCCCGGCGACGGCAGCACATTTCCCCACCTCGTCGCGGAAACGCAGACACTCGGGATGAAACACTTTCACTGGCAGCAAGAGTTTGCGCCGAACGGCGAGTTTAAATGGATCAAGAACCTTGATTGGAAAGGAGTCATCGGCGTCGGCGGCGACTACGCATTTTTCCCGCGCGACGGCGACGTGATCCTTTTCCACGACCGCCACTGGGCTGGAGAAAAAAAGGAGCGGCTGCGCAACCTCATCCGTTTTCTCAAAGAAAAAGGTTACGTCTTCGGCAAGCTCGCCGACTGGAAACCCGCTCCCCAAAAAGCACCGGCGACGGCAAAGCCGGAGGTGGTCGCACCCGCGAAACCGACGGGAACTTAGGGGATGACCGATGGTCGCTCGCTTCACCATCACTCTACGAATGGCGAGCGACTCACATCATCCCTGCCGAATTAAACGCGCCGGGTTGCCAGCCACCACGGCGCGAGCGGGAACGTCTTTCACGACTACGCTGCCTGCGCCAATCACCGCGAAATCCCCGATTTTTACCGGACCAATGATGACCACATTTGCCCCGACATCCACGCCGTCACCGAGCACGGGGCAGGCGCTCTGTGAGCCATCGGCGAGCTGTTTGGCACCGATGGTCGTGCTCTGCCGCAAGGTGCAATTTGCCCCAATCGTCGCGCCTTCGTGAACCACCAGCGCGACTCCGTGATACAGCGCAAGCCCCGGCCCGATCTTCGTCCGGTAACGCA
>JAYTMG010000713.1:0-8559 GCA_043728745.1 Verrucomicrobiaceae bacterium | reverse complement strand
GCAGCCGATGGTTTTCAGCGGCATCTACCCGATCAACACCGCCGACTTCGAGCACCTCAAAATCGCGATGGGCAAGCTCCAGCTCAACGACGCCGCCTTCGTCTTCCAGCCCGAGAGCAGCGTCGCGCTCGGCTTCGGTTTTCGCTGCGGCTTCCTCGGGCTGCTGCACATGGAAATCATCCAGGAGCGGCTGCGGCGCGAGTACGGCATGGACATCATCGCCACGTATCCGTCGGTCATTTACGAAGTGCTGAAAACGAACGGCGAACTTCTAAAAGTGGACAACCCCGAGGTGCTGCCGGACCCATCCGTCATCGAGGAAATCCGCGAGCCGCTCGTGCGTTGCTTCGTGATGATCCCGAACGAATACATCTCGCCGATGCTCCAGCTCATCATGGAAAAACGCGGCGTCGTGGACCACACCGAGACGCTCGACCCAAAGCGCGTGATGCTCACCGCCGACATGCCGCTGAACGAAATCCTCGTCGATTTCGTGGACAAAATGAAGTCGATCACCCGCGGCTACGGCTCGATGGATTACGAGCACGCCGGCTACCGCGCCGACAAGCTCGTAAAACTGGACATGCTCGTGAACGGGGAAATCGTGGACGCATTCAGCAGCATCGTCCATCGCGACAAAGCGGAATCCCGCGGACGCGCCATCGCATCAAAGCTGAAAGAAGTCATCCCCACGCAGCTCTACCAAGTCGCCATCCAGGCAGCCGTCGGCGGCAAGATCGTCGCCCGCGAGAGCATCAGCGCCCTGCGCAAAAACGTGACGGCGAAGTGCTACGGCGGCGACATCAGCCGCAAGCGCAAGCTGCTCGAAAAGCAGAAGGAAGGTAAGAAGCGCATGAAGGCGATCGGTCAGGTGAACATCCCGCAAGAGGCGTTCATCGAGGTGCTAAAGACGAACTAGTCGGCGCAGAGCCCGATGGAGTGATGTGGCGTGCCCCTCGCGAGTGCCGCGTTGGTGATTTAGGCGGGCCAGACGTTCGCCCTACTTGGGGCGTGGCGTTCGTTTCCGCTTTGTTTCGCTGGCTTCGCAACAGGCGTTTCCTTTCGCCATTGCCGTTCTCAGGGCGGCGGCGATGAGCGGGCCGAGGCGCGATGTCTTGCGGGTGATGACGCGGATCGTCCGCGATGGCGGCGGTTTGAGCGGGAGGAAGACGAGGCATTTGTCCGGCGGCGACGCGTCCACGGCCATGCGCGGGATGAGCGTGACACCCATGCCGGCGCAGACCATGGCTTTCAGCGTGTCGATGCTTGAGGCGATGGAGACGGGCATTGCGCCGATGCTGTTCGCATTGCAAAAGCCGATGGCTTGGTCGCTGAGGCAATGGCCGTCTTTGAGCAGGAGCATCGTCTCTTTCTCGAGCTGCCTCGGCACGACGCCGCGCTGCTTTGCGAGTGGATGCGTGCGGGCGACGGCGAGCAGGAGTTCATCGTGGGTGAGTTCGGTCTCGGCGATGAGCGAATCACTCGTGGCCGTGGCGATGATCGCCGCGTCGAGTTCGCCCCGCGCGGTGGCATGAACGAGGTTTTGCGTGATGTCTTCGACGATGCGCAGCGTGGTGCCGGGATATGTCTTTTTCATCGACTTGAGGATGGGGCCGACTTGATACGGCGCGATCGTGGGGATGAGGCCGAGCGTGATCGTCGCAGGCATCCGGCCGACTTCCACTGCGGCGTCGTCCAGCAGCTCCTGCCTCGCTTGCAGAATGCTGCGGGCGCGCTCCACGAGCGGACGGCCCGAGGGGGAAACGACCACGCGGCGACTCGTGCGTTCGATGATCTGGACGCCGAGCTCTGACTCGAGCTTTTGCAATTGGAGGCTCAATGCGCTTTGGCTCACATGGCAGCGCGCGGCGGCCTGCCCGAAGTGGCCAAGCTCGGCCACGGCTACGAGGTATTCGAGATCGCGGAAGTTCATCAATAGGCAGCGTAAATGAGTTCTGCCGGATTTACCAATCGCATAATGCCGCCCGGAACTGGTTGTCACTACCTCAACCAATAGACCTACATGAAAACTTACACACACAAACTCAAGCGCCCCGTGATGAACGGCGGCATTCACACACTCATCGTTCCGCTCATCAAAAGCCTGTCGCCATTCCGGCTCGGAGCCATTGCCCTATCGGCACTCGTGGGCGTCAACGGAGGAACCCTACACGCCGAATCCGCGAAACCCGCGGCAGCCGAAGGCAAATGCCCGGTCATGGGCGAGCAGGCCCCGGCGAACCGTCACACCGCGGCGGGAGCGATGACCAACCGCGATTGGTGGCCGAACCAGCTCAACCTGCAAATCCTTCACCAGAACACGGCGAAGAGTAACCCGATGGGCGAGACGTTTAACTACACGGAAGAGTTCAAAAAGCTCGACCTCGCCGCGCTGCGAAAAGACCTCGCCGAACTGATGACCACTTCGCAGGACTGGTGGCCGGCTGACTACGGAAACTACGGCCCGTTTTTCATCCGCATGGCATGGCACAGCGCGGGCACCTACCGCGTCGCGGATGGGCGCGGCGGAGCGTCCTACGGCACGCAGCGTTTTGCCCCGCTCAATAGCTGGCCGGATAACGCCAACCTCGACAAAGCGCGTCGCCTGCTCTGGCCCATCAAGCAGAAGTATGGACAGAAGATTTCATGGGCGGACTTGATGGTCCTCACCGGCAACGTCGCGCTGGAAACCATGGGCTTCAAAACATTCGGCTTTGCCGGCGGACGCGCGGATGTATGGGAGCCGCAGGAGGATATATACTGGGGCTCCGAGACGAAGTGGCTCGGCGACAAACGCTACTCGGGCGACCGGAAACTCGCCACTCCGCTCGGCGCGGTGCAGATGGGCCTCATCTATGTGAACCCCGAAGGCCCGAACGGAAAACCCGACCCGCTCGCCGCAGCGAAGGACATCCGCGAGACCTTCGCCCGCATGGCCATGAACGACGAGGAAACCGTCGCGCTCATCGCCGGTGGTCACACATTGGGCAAGGCCCACGGCGCAGCCAGCCCGGAGGGAAAAGTAGGCCCGGAGCCCGAAGCCGCGCCCCTCGAAGAGCAGGGCCTCGGCTGGAAAAACAAACACGGCAAAGGCAATGCCGGCGACACCATCACCAGCGGGCTCGAAGGCGCATGGACATCCACACCCGCTGCATGGTCGCACGGCTACTTCACGAACCTTTTCGCATTTGAGTGGGAGATGACCAAGAGCCCCGCAGGCGCGACACAGTGGATTCCCAAAGGCGGCGCGGGAAAAGGCCTCGTGCCCGATGCGCACGATAAGTCGAAAACGCACGCGCCCATCATGTTCACCACGGACCTCGCGCTGAAGCTAGACCCCGCTTACGGGAAAATCTCGAAGCGCTTCTTCGAGAACCCCAAAGAGTTCGATGCCGCGTTTGCAAAGGCGTGGTATAAACTCACCCATCGCGACATGGGCCCATACGTCCGCGGCCTCGGCCCACTCGTGCCCGAGCCGCAGAAATGGCAGGACCCCGTCCCCGCAGTGGACCACAAATTGATCGACGACAAAGACGCCGCCGACTTGAAAACCGCGCTGCTCGCATCCGGCGTGTCGCCCTCCCAACTCATCGCCACCGCATGGGCCTCCGCATCCACCTTTCGCGGAAGCGACAAACGCGGCGGCGCAAACGGCGCACGCATCCGCCTCGCACCGCAGAAAGATTGGGAAGTGAACAAGCCCGCCGAGCTCGCGAAGACTTTGGCCGCGCTAGAGAAAGTCCAAAAGGACTTCAACAGCGCGCAGACTGGCGGGAAAAAAGTCTCCGTCGCCGACCTCATCGTCCTCGGCGGAGTCGCCGGAATCGAAGCCGCAGCCAAAAAAGCCGGACAGGAAGTGAAAGTCCCATTCACACCCGGACGCACCGACGCCACACAAGAAATGACCGACGTCGCATCCATCGCCGCACTCGAACCGACCACCGATGGATTCCGCAACTTCCTCGGCCACGAGCTCGACCGCCCCGCGCCGGAAACCCTCGTGGACCGCGCGCAACTACTCACCCTCACGGCACCCGAAATGGCCGTCCTCGTCGGCGGCCTGCGAGTCCTCGGCACCAACGTCGGCGACCCGAAAATGGGCGTCTTCACCCAGCAGCCCGGCGCACTCACCAATGACTTCTTTGTGAGCCTCCTCGACATGGGCACCGACTGGCAGAAGTCCGCAAAGTGCGAGCACTTCTTCGAAGGCAAAGACCGCAAGACCGGCGAAATCAAATGGATCGCCACCTCCGTGGACCTCGTCTTCGGCTCCAACTCGCAACTCCGCGCCATCGCAGAAGTCTATGGCAGCGCCGACGCAAAACAGAAGTTCGTCGCCGACTTCATCGCAGCGTGGACCAAAGTAATGAACCTCGATCGCTTCGACCTAGCCTCCGCGCCGAAAACCGCAGCAATCCGCTAAAGCTGCGCGAGCGGCTGAAGAGCAAAGTCAACAATCGCAAGACGACCCGCTGGTGCATAACCAGCGGGTCGTTTTTTTTTGCCCCGGGCCTGCGTGGATTCAGTCGCGGAAAAGGCGACTCGGATTATTTAACCACCCGTCACTTTTTTTCTGACCGAAGGGTGCGATTTTGCGGTTCGCGCATGCGCCTGTGACCGGATTTTTTGAAGAATAGGCCGGAACAAGTCTGGAATTTGCGGCGGGTTTCGTTCAGTCTCGGCCTTGATGTGAAGGCACTCCGCTTTCCAAACCCGTAACAAACCGAAACATACATACATGAGTCAGGAACATTTCCCGAAGATCGGGAACATCCCTTTCGAGGGACCCAAATCAAAAAACCGTCTGGCCTTCCGCCACTACAATGCGGACGAGGTCGTGGGCAAAAAGAAGATGAAGGATCACCTTCGTTTCTCGATGGCCTACTGGCACTCGATGAAGGGCACGGGCGGCGATCCTTTTGGCGGCGGCACACGCCTTCGTCCTTGGGACGACGGCAGCACGTCCGTGGACAACGCGAAGCGCGTGGCCGATGCAGGCTTTGAGTTCATGCAGAAAATCGGCATGGACTTCTATTGCTTCCACGACCGCGATGTGGCGCCGGAGCTCGGAAATCTCAAAGCGAGCAGCGAGGCGCTCGACGCGGTGGCCGACCATCTGAAGGCGCTGCAAAAGAAGACGGGCATCAAGTTGCTGTGGGGCACGGCGTGTCTCTTTTCGCATCCTCGCTACATGCAGGGCGCGGCCACGAGCCCGAATGCGGACGTGTATGCAATCGCTGCGGCGCAGGTGAAAAAGGCGATGGATGTGACGCACCGTCTCGGTGGGCTGGGCTATACGTTTTGGGGTGGCCGCGAAGGTTACTCCACGCTTTTGAATACGGACATGAAACGCGAGGTGGATAACCTCGCGCACTTCCTCCACATGGCGGTGGATTATAAAAAGGCGATCGGGTTCAAGGGGCAGTTTTACATCGAGCCAAAGCCACGGGAGCCTTCGACGCACCAGTACGACAGCGACGCCGCAGCGTGCCTCAATTTCCTGCGCGAATACGATCTGCTCGGCGATTTCAAACTGAACATCGAGACGAACCACGCGACGCTCGCGCTTCATCGCGTGGAGCATGAGCTGAACGTCGCTGCAAACGCAGGCGCGCTCGGGAGCATCGACGCAAACACTGGGGACGAGCTGATCGGCTGGGATACGGACCAGTTTCCGACGAACGTCTATATGACCACGCAGATGATGCTGCAGCTTTTGAAGAGCGGCGGCTTCAAAACGGGCGGTCTGAACTTCGATGCGAAAGTGCGCCGCGAGAGCTACGAGCCCGTGGACCTTTTCCACGCGCACATCGGCGGCATGGATGCGTTTGCGCGCGGGCTGAAGATCGCCCACGCGATCATCGAAGACGGTGTGCTCGATGGCATCGTGAAGGATCGTTACGCGACTTACACGAGCGGCATCGGCAAAACCATCGCGAGCAAAAAGGCGACGTTTGCCAGCTTGGAAAAACATGCGCTCGGTCTGCCGGATGGCGTGCTGCCATCGAGCGGGCGGCAGGAGATGCTGGAGAACATCATTAACGACTACATGGATTGAGCGACCGCCGGCTGAGTGTGCCGGAGATTGCGAACGAATGGGCGCGGAGTGTCTGCCGAGTGGCTGCACTCCGCGCTTTTCGTTTTGTGGGGCGGTGGACGGCGCTCCGTACTTGGCGTCCACCGACCTCGCGCTACTGTACGGCCTGCAACTGACTCGCCGCTCATTATGAAAAAGAAAGAACCGACCCGAAACGACTGCTACCGAATCGTGCTCACCGGAGGCCCTGGCGGAGGGAAGACGACTGCGGCAGATCTGTTTCGCCGCGAAATCGGCGATCGCGTGGTGATGGTTCCGGAGGCGGCGACGATCCTTTTCCAAGGCGGCTTTCCGCGCTCCACTGCGCCTCATGCTTCCCGCGTGGCGCAGACGGCGATCTTCCATGTGCAGCGCAACCTCGAGGATGTGCAGGCGGCGCTTTATCCCGGTCGCATCCTGCTTTGCGATCGGGGCACGATCGACGGAGCTGCGTATTGGCCGGGTGGCGATGGCGATTATTTCGCGACCGTCGGGACCACGTTCGAAAAGGAGTTGCTCCGCTACGATGCGGTGATTTTTTTCGAGACGGCGGCGGTGGGCGGGTCGTCCATCGAGAGCGGGAATCCCATTCGAAACGAGTCACTCAATGAAGCGGTGGAGCTCGATACGAAGCTGCGGACGCTGTGGTCGGTGCATCCGCATTTCACGCTCGTTCCGCACAATGCGTCGTTCTTTAAGAAGATCAGCTTTGGCCTCGCAGCCCTCGAAAGCCTCGTCGCGCAAATCGCCTGCACCCCCGCAAGTGTCCGGCGGAAACCCGGACGGAGACGGTGAGTGTGCGGGGTTTCGTGAATTTAAGGATTTGAGTGGCGGAGGTTTGACTCCGCGGAGTTCGCGTTCCATAGTCGCGCGCATGGACTCCGGCGTTCGCCAGCGTATTTACGAATTTATCGAAACCAAAGGGCTGCGCAAAACGACGCAGCGGGATGCGATTATCGAAGCTGCATTTAGCACGACGGAGCACTACACGGCGGATGATCTGCTGGTGATGGCGAAGAATCTGGACCCGTCTGTCTCGCGTGCCACGGTGTATCGGACGCTCCCTTTACTGGTGGAGAGCGGGCTGCTGCGGGAGATGGATTTTGGCCGGGATCATAAATTTTACGACCCGAACTATGTGGACCATCCGAACCACAATCATCTCATCTGTCAGGACTGTGCGAAGATTATCGAGTTTGAGGATGTCCACATCGACACGCTGGAGGTTTGCATCAGCAAGCGGATGGGATTTACGCCGACGGGGAAAGTCGTGCGCATCGAAGCGCATTGCGACGAGATGCAGCAGACGGGGCAGTGCCGGCGGCAAAAAGTATCGTAGTGGTGTTTTGATTCGGTGTGATTTGTGATTTGTGATTTGTGATTTGTGATTTGTCGCAAGCGTGAAAATCACGCCGATTCGCTTGCGACAAATCACCAATCACAAATCACGAATCACTGCCGACAAGCGCGCTGGCTTACTGTCACTGACGACTGAAAGAGCCGAGGGTCAGCGGGGCGCTGCCGCTGTTTTCGGCGCTTCTGCGGGGCGGCGGAAATTGAACTGCGGACTGCGGATGATTCCGAGGATGAGTTCTTGCGAGGTGTATCCGCTGGTGGCGACGGCTTTGGAAATCTGGCGGATGGCGAGCCAGTCGCCCTGCTCGATTCCACGTCCCAGCGCGTAGCTCATCATGCGCTCGGCGAGGTTGCGGGTGAACTCGTCTTTGCGTTGTGCAAGCAGCGCTTTGAGCTCCAGCGAACCCGAGAATTTCTGGCCGTTGGGCAGCTCGCCGTTGTTGTCCACTGGTGCGTCGGCTACGATGGTGCGCCATTGGCCGATGGGGCTGAAATTTTCTAGGCCGAAGCCGAGCTGGTCCATCGTCTTGTGGCACGACGCGCATTCCGGGCGGTTGCGGTGATGCTCGAGTTGCTGGCGGAAGGTCATTCCATTGCGCACCTTGTCGGATGTCGGGAGGCTCTTGATCATCGGCGGAGCGGGCGGGGGAGGGGTGCCGAGAATTTCTTCCATGAGCCATTTGCCGCGCAGGACCGGGCTGCTTCGGCGCGGGTAACTGGTGAGCGTGAGGATGCCCGCCATCGTCACGACGCCGCCGCGATTTCGGTCTGTGAGTTGCACGCGTTGGAAGCCGGTGGGCGCGACTTCCGGGAGTCCGTAGAACTTCGCTAGGTCGGCATTTACGAACGTGTAATCGCAGTCGAGGCAATCGCTCAGCGGCAGGTTGTTCCGGACAAGTGCGTAGAAAAATTCCAGCGGCTCCGCAGTCATCGCATCGCGAAGTTGTGGTGTGAATTCGGGAAATTTGTCCGTCGAGGGATGCACGCTCGCGAGCTCTTTGGTGCGCAGCCATTGGCTGGCGAAATTATCGGTAAACGTCCGCGCTTTCGGGTCCGCAAGCATCCGGCGAACTTCGCGGTCGAGCACGGCTGGCTGGTGCAGTTCGCCCGCCTTCGCCGCTGCGAAC
>JAYTMG010000712.1:0-1043 GCA_043728745.1 Verrucomicrobiaceae bacterium | reverse complement strand
AAGGAAGTGGCCGCCGAGACGCCAAAGCCCGCCGCTCCCGCCGCTGCGGCAAAAGCTCCCGCACCTGCAACTCCAGCGGCGAAACCTGCGGTTGCTGCTGCGCCTTCGGCACCGGAAAAATCGGCCGCTCCAGTGGTGGCACCTGCCCTTGAAGTGAAAGTCGCAGATGCTCCCGCGAAGGCGGCGGAAACCGTCGAGGCCGCGAAGCCGGCCGCGAAACCAGCGGAGGTGAAACCCGCAGTAGCAGCAGCGAAAAAAGCCGAGCCGCCCAAAAAGATGGTGAAAAAGAAAGTGTCCGTCCAGAAGGCGACGACCTGCGATCTTTGCACCGATTTGAGCGTCCCGAGCTGCGTCTATGCCTGCCCGCATGATGCAGCCAAGCGAGTCGATCCCGCGCAGTTTTTTGCGTCGGACGATCAAGGCGCGGGCTGGAGCTTCGAGAAAAAATCCCGGACGACACATTAACAAAAATGAACATCACCATTATCCGAAGCAGTGAAAGATTCGGCCCGGACGGGCGCAAGGTCACGCAATGGATTTAAAATCGGCATGATATTAAACCGCTCGCACATCCCTTGGTTCTTGGTGACGCTCCTCGCGACAGCGGGCGCGGTGTTGCTCTATGTGGCCCGTTTTCATCCTGCGAATCTGCCGTTCGCGTTTGAGCTGCCGCAGGTGCTCCGGGATGCCGGGCCGCAACGCAGCACGTACGGAGGGACGCGTATCGGGCTGCTCTTTGGCACGCTCGCCTTCCTGATCTTCCTTTTTGCGGCGGCCCTCGGGGTGCGGAAAAAGAAGCGGCTCTGGCGGATTGGTCGTGTCGAGATTTGGCTGAAGGCGCATGTGTGGCTTACGGTTTTCACGATCCCGCTGGTCTTGATGCACGGCGGATTTGCGATGGGTAGCCCGCATACTTCGTTCATTATGTGGATGTATTTCATCGTGATGGGTACCGGCTTTTTCGGCATCGCGATGCAGCAATTTATCCCCACATTATTGAAGGAGCGTCTGCCTCGTGAAGTCGTATTTGAGCAGATCCCGCA
>JAYTMG010000711.1:0-4511 GCA_043728745.1 Verrucomicrobiaceae bacterium | reverse complement strand
TTCGTAGGTGCCGGGTTTTTCGATGGGGATGGTCCATGTGAGGGTTTTTTCGCCTTTGCCGACGTTGCCGTCGTGGATGTAGCCGTCGCCGATTCGTTGGGTGCCGTTTAATGTGCCGGGGGTCCAGTCGCCGAGTTTTTGGGCGGTGGTGTCGTCGATGAGGATGCCGTCGAGTTTGACGGATGGGGGCTTTGTTGCGGCTCCGGCGGGGCGGGTGTATTCGAGGATTTGTCCGTCGGCTTTTAGTCGCTCGCTGAGTTTCTCATACGGCACTTCCTGCACGGGTATTTTGGCGTCGATGGCCATGATGGCGGCGGTGGTGGCGCTCTGGCCGAGGATCATGAAGACGGGCTCCATGCGGATGCTGCCGTAGGCGATGTGGGTGGTGGAGCAGGCGACGGGGACGAGGAGGTTTGTGGCGTCCTTTTTCTGCGGGATGAGCGCTCCAAAGTCGATGGGGTAGGGGCCGCCGGGGTTTACCTGCACGTCGCCTTCGTTGCGGGCGTGTCCGTTTTTATCGACGTAGCGTTGGACGTTGTGGGAGTCCATGTTGTAGCTGCCCATTCCGACGCTGCGCGAAGTCGGGATTTTGCGGGTGAGATGGTTTTCGTTGATGATGGTTTCGCCGAGCATTCGGCGGGCTTCGCGGACGTAGATTTGGTGGGACCAGCCGCCGTTGTCTGTGAACTCGTCTTTCGGCAGGCCCCATTGGCTCATGCGTTGGCGGATTTCGTCGGGGATGCCGGGGTCGTTGGCGAGGAAGTAGAGCAGCCCTTTTTGATATGCTTCATGCTCGCGCAAAATTGCGCGCCGGCGTTCGTAGGTGGCGTCGGGGTAGTCGTAGTTCATGCCGATGTTGTCGAAGGAGAATGCACCGTGGTTGTTGGTGTCGGTCTTGTGGTTGGGGATGGGGTCGAATTTGGCGATGATGTTGTTCCATTTCCAGCCTGCAGCGATGTAGCGTTTGAGGAGTTCGTATTGTGCGGGGTCGTAGCCGTCGGGCTTTGCAAATGGGATGCGATTTGCGGGATCGTTGGTGAGGCACATGCGGTAGCAGTAGGCTTGGATGCGCTTGTCGGCGTCGCCGTCTTTGCCGGGGTCGCCGCCGTGGATGCGCGCGACGAGGCCGCTCTTCGGGTCGCCGGGGATCTTGTAGGGATCGACGTCTTTTTCAAACTGATGGCTCTTCGAATGGGCGGCTACGATGCCGTTGAGGGTTTCGTTGAATTGCGATTTGGCCTCGCGCCCGGTGGTGTAGGGGATGCGGGCGGCGGCCATGAGGTCGCCTTCGTAGGTGGCGTCGATGAACATGGCACCGGTGTATTTTTGGCCGGAGAGCATGGTGATGCTTTCAATGCGCGCGCCGTTTTTGACGACGCCCTTATCGCGGTCGAGCCACTGGTCGCGGAATACGGGGATGTTGTGCTCTTTAATAAGGCCCTCAAAGACGCGCTCGGCGACGCTGGGCTCGAAGATCCACATGGTGCGGTTCTCGCCGTCCATGGCTGCGGTGCCCTGGCCTTTGTTTCCGTATTCGGATTTCTTCTGCTGCTTCCAGGAGGTGTCTTTTTGATACTCCAAATAAATGCGGTGGTAAAAGTCGCGGGCGAGTCCGCCGATGACGGATTTATTCCCGGTATCGGTCCAGCCGAGCCCGCCGCTGGAAAGGCCGCCAAGGTGTTTGTCGGGCCCGACGAGGACTACGGACTTGCCCATTTTCTTCGCCTGCACGGCGGCGATGACGCCTGCGGACGTGCCGCCATAAACGACGATGTCGTATTGTTCGGCGTGGGCGATGGTGGTGAGTGTTGCGAGGACGAGGAGTGTATGGCGCATGGCGCGGAGGCTGGCGAATTTGGGGGAATGTGCAAGCGGGATACCGCTCAAGCAGCCGGGTTGACGTGATGCGGGACTTGCGGCATTTTGCACAGGAATGAGCACACTATCAGAAATCGAATGCACTCTGCCGTTGCTGACCTTGGATGAGCTGCGGCACCTCGACATGGCGGTGGATTCGCAACTGATGAATCGCTGCAAACCCAAGGTGCGGACGGCGAGGGATGCGCGCGATTGGTGGAAAACGGTGGAGGTTTTCTCGACGACTGAGGCGGAGGACTTCGCGCGAGATATCGAAGACGGGCGCAGAATGATGAACCAGCCAACGCCTGACCGATGGGCGTAGTGATCGACTCGGGCATCTTCATAGCGAAGCAACGCGGAGGGTTCGATTGGGAAGGTTGGACGGCTTCACTCGGGGACGAGGAATTGCTCGTCACGGCAATCACCCTCTCCGAGCTGCTCCACGGTGCCCATCGCGCACCAGCGGGTGAACTCCGCGAAAAGCGTCTCCGTTTTGCCACAATGGTGGAACGCGATTACGTCATCCTGCCGTTCGGTGTTCGTGAGGCAAAGAATCATGCTTCGCTTACTGCGGAGATGACGCAAAAAGGAACGTCCGCTGGCGCGCTTGATATGCTCATCGGAGCAATTGCACGCTGTTACGGACACAGCGTCGCGACGCTGAACTTCGACGAGTTCCAGCGAATGCCGGGATTGACGGTTCTTAACGCAACACGGTTTCGCAAGGTCTAGCTCGCGCAATGTCCACCACCACCAATCAACCACAGCAACGCATCGCCACCCAGCCGTCGCAGCCGGGTCTTCCCGATGGGACGCGCGTGCAGGAGCAGCTCGCGTCGCTGACGGAAGGCGGGGAAATCCGGCCGCTGCTGGAGTTTCTCCGTGCGCTGCTGAATGCGCGGGCGCTGGCGATTTTCCCCACGAGCGATCGGCCCGGTGCGGCGAGTGTGACGATTACCACGCGCGGCATTCTCGCGACGTCGCTGGAGCCGCTCGCCGCGCGACTCGGCAAAGCGAAGGAGTCTGTCATCGAGCCTGCGGAATCACTCGGTGCGGAGGGCTACACGATCGCGGTGCCGGTGCAGCGCGACAGTCATCCGCTGTGGGTGCTCATCGCGCAATTCATCGTGCCGAATGCGCGGGACGTGCAGGCCTATTTGATGATCCTGCAGAGCGTCGCGGGCTACTTGCTTTACCGCGAACAGCGGATGGTCACCGAGGACATCCACTGGGTGCTCGCGAGGACGAGTGGATTGCTGGATGTCTTTCGCCGTGCGGGCGCGGAGGAGGATTACGAAAAAGCCTGCCGCATCGCCGTGGACGCGCTGCGGGATTATCTCGGCTGCTCGCGCGTCGTTTATGCAAATGGAGCGCGACTTGCGGCCATCAGCGGTGTGTCGAAGCTCGATGCGAAAAGCCCGACGCATCAGCCGACCGAGACCGCAGTTCGTGAAGCAGTGCTGGAAGCCGAGCGAATCGACTTCCCCGAAAACAAAAGCGCGCTCGCCCACGAACTCCTCGCCACGGCATCCGGCGCGGTGCGCATCACGACGCTTCCTTTTGGAAAACGCGCGTGTCTTTTCCAATGGAGCGAAGAGCCGGACCACCGGACCCCCGCGTTGCTCGAAGCCGCGCTGCCATTTGTGCAGCCGCTGTTCGATTTGCTGGAGCGAGCAAAGCCGAATGCCGCCGCATTTTTCGTCCGTCGCGTGTGGGGCAAGGCGACGGCGAACAAACGCAAAGCCATCGTCGGCGGACTCGTCGCGCTCGTGGCGCTGCTCGTCTGGCCGATTCATTATTCCATCAAGTGCGACTGCCGACTCGTGCCGAAAACGAAGCGAGTGATCGCCGCGCCGTTCGATGGATTGCTCGGTCGCACGAAAGTCCAGCCCGGCGACCGCGTGAATGAGGGCGACCCACTCGTGGCGCTGGACAGCCGCGAACTAAAGCTCAAGGAAGCCGAGCTGATTGCTTCGCGGGACCAGGCGCTGAAAAAGCGCGACCGCGCCATGAGCAACCCGGACGGCGTCGATTTCTCCGCCGCGCAAGTCGCCGCATTTGAAGCCGCCGGAGTCGCCGAAGAACTCTCGCTCGTGCAGCAGAAACTCGCCGTGCTCGACATCCGCGCGCCGATTTCCGGAGTCGTCGTCGCGGGAGATTTGCGCCGCGCCGAAGGACAGCCCGTGCGGCAGGGGCAGGTGCTTTTTGAAGTCGCACCACTCGACGAAATGCTCGTGGAAATCGACGTCCCCGACCGCGAGTTCAGCCGCGTGAAAACCGCGATGCCCGTGACTTTCCGCATGGAAGCCTACAGCGGTTGGAGCGGCGAATCGCACATCGCGCGGCTCTATCCGCAAAGCGAGCAACGCGACGGCAAGAACGTCTTCGTCGCCGAAGCCGCAGTCGCCGGAGCCTCGCCCGAGCTGCGCCCCGGAATGCGCGGACGCGCAGCCATCGAAGGCGACCGGAAGCCCATCGCGTGGATTCTCGGGCATCGTTTTGCCGAGTGGGTGAAGACGACGCTTTGGTGGTAGCTGCGAATGAACTACTCTGTCCGCGAACTTGAATCTCTGCGCCCGCGCTTGCGCGACGACCTGCACTTTTCCGTGCAGGAACACAGCGAGGACCGCGTGTGCGTGATTGAGGATGCG
>JAYTMG010000710.1:0-2449 GCA_043728745.1 Verrucomicrobiaceae bacterium | reverse complement strand
TTTGATCTGCGCTTTGCGTGAAGGGAGTCACGCAGAGGGCTGCGTGAGCCACGACTCTGGGACGCAGATACTTTTTACATCACGCAGCGGTCACACCCGTCCGACTCGATGTGCGACTGCGCCAAACCTTTTTAGAGTTTGGGGGCGAATGAAGCTACGATGTAGCGCCAGTGCAGGATGAACCGGCCCCGGCTGTGCAGGCGAGGCAGTGAAAGCCGGTGAGAATCTCGCGGTCATCGAGATACTCCGGTGTGATGTCCCAAAGATACAGCGGCTTTCCATTGCGAATCTGCATGTTGAGCATCTGATTGAAATCGCAGTCGTAAACTTCGCCGCGCCAGCCGATGCTCACGGTGCTGCGGCACATGAGCCCGTCCACGGTGCTTGGGTTGAATGCTTGCACAAGCGTGTCGATGTATTCCTCGAATTTCCCCTGCTCGCGCAAGTCTTCTGCGAAGCGTGCGATGGGCTGATTGGTGATCGTGAACAGCCTCGAAAAAACGATGCCGTAGCGCGCCTTGAGCTCCTGCTTGTAGTCCGCCTCCAACTCGGCTTGAGGCGGCGGGAGCTTGGTTCCGAGAGGATTGAATACAAGCGAAAGCGGCAATTTCGGATTCGTGCCGTAGCCTTGCGCGTTCAATTTTTTTAAGGCCGAGATGCTTTTTTCAAAGACTCCATCGCCGCGCTGGGAGTCCACGTTTTCGCCAAGGTAGCAGGGTAGCGAGGCGACTACTTCGACTTCGTGTCGCGCGAGATATTCCGGGAGCCAGGAGAATGCACCGGTCTCGATGATGGTCAGATTGTTTCTGTCCATGACGTGCGAGCCGGCAGCTTTCGCGGTCTCAACAAAATAGCGAAAGTGTTCGCTCAGCTCGGGCGCGCCGCCCGTGATGTCCACAGTCTCTGGGCGGTGCGCCGTGATCCAAGCGCCGACGCGGTGCGCATCTTCATCGGAGATCATTTCGGTGCGCCACGGCGAGGCATCGACATGGCAGTGCCGACAAGTCTGGTTGCACTTCCGCCCGACGTTGATTTGCAGAGTTCGCAGCTTTCCCCGGCGAAGACTGAGGTTGTGTCCGGCGAGTTGCTGTTCGAAGCGATTCATCGCGTCACTTTGCGAAAAACGGATTGTTCTTCGCCTCTTCCCCCACACTCGTCAGCGGGCCGTGGCCGGGGCAAATCACGGTCGTCGAGGGAAGCGTAAGAATCTGCTCCACATTGCATCGCAGCGCATCGGAGTAACTTACTTTTCCCCCACCCATGCTGCCGGCGAAAATGGAATCGCCGACGATGGCCACGGGCCGCTCAAGGCCGCTCACCACGTAGGTGATACCGCCCGGCGAGTGACCCCAAGTCAGCCGGGTCTCGATTTTCAGCGACCCCATTTGCCAGCTCTTTCCGGTCGCGAAAACATTGGAGCCTTCCACTGGTTCTTGATCGCCGGACCACACGGCCGCACCGGTTTTTTCCCGCAAACGGTCGAGGTCGAAAATGTGATCGCCGTGGGTGTGTGTGATGAAAATGTGCTTAATCGTCAGGCCGCGCTTTTGTGCTTCGGTGAGAATTCCACTTGCATCAGCACCGGTGTCGAAGACTGCGGCTTCTTTTGTGGTGGGGTCCCAAACGAGATACGCATTCACGGTCATGTCCTCGAAGGGCGTATTGAACATCGCCAGTCCGTCCACGTTCACGCAAGCGGGCAGGTAATGCTTTTCTGCGACGGCTTGAAGCGCGTCTGCATTGAGCCCCAGAAGCGGAGCGACGCTACGCGCTGCGGCTGAACTGAATTCGCCGCCGAGCAGCGTCTCCAGTTGCGGGGCGCTGACGCCCGATTGTGCGGCGAGGGAAGCCGGGTCGAATTGCAGGCCACGCATGGCTTTGCCGAGGATGTCTGCGAAACTGTCTTCAAGTGGAATGTTTAACATGCCCCGCAGATAGGGAATTTCTCCGCGCCGTGCAATCCTCAAGACTCGCTCCCCGTGATTTCGGGCGTGATTAAAAGTGGAATAAAGCTCGGGGCAAACCCGTCGTGGCTCACGCAGCCCTCTGCGTGACACTGCTACCCGCGAAGCGCTGATCTAATGAGCGTTCCACCGAGAATAATGCGCTTCGCGTGAAGGGAAGGACGCGGAGGGCCGCGTGCGCCACGACGCAAGCGTGGTCACTTGAGCATTTCCACTTTTAATCACACCCCGTGATTTCACTGTACGTTATTTGCTGGACCTTCCGAAGATGAATCGGCTTCACTCGCGGCCGTTGATGCAACCCAATCACCTTCCAGCTAGACCAGACTCCACTCGCAGCAAGCGCATGTTTGCTTGCCCGGCGGGCCGCGCTTCGACAGCCGAAGTAGTAAATTGGCGGAGCGGAATTGGCGGAGCGGAATTGGCGGAGCGGAATTGGCGGAGCGGAATTGGCGGAGCGGAATTGGCGGAGCGGAATTGGCGGA
>JAYTMG010000709.1:0-8033 GCA_043728745.1 Verrucomicrobiaceae bacterium | reverse complement strand
GGACGCGACACCACTCAGTCAGGTCGCGAACTGGTCTGGCGGGCGGTTGCTCGCTGGCGGGGCGGATGCGCTCGTCGCCAACATTTGCACCGACTCCCGCGCGCTGAAAAGCGGCGACCTTTTCGTCGCACTTCGCGGAGATAATTTCGACGGACATAAGTTCGTTAGCGAAGCCGCGAAAATGGGCGCGGTCGGAGCGATCGTGGAAAAAGCACCCATCGGCTTACCGCCGGAATTTGGAGTGATTGAAGTCCTCGACACATTGAAGGCACTTCAAGAACTCAGCCGACACTACCGGGCCAGCCTGCCCGTGCGCATCATCGGGATCACAGGAAGTAACGGGAAGACTTCCACAAAGGATTTCACCGCAGCCGTGCTCGGTCGAAAATTTAAGACTGCGAAGACCGCCGGGAACTTGAACAACCACATCGGTGTCCCCCTCACCCTGCTCTCGCTGAGCAGCGAGAACGAAGTCGCGGTGGTGGAAATCGGGATGAATCATCCCGGAGAAATTGCCCCTCTCGCAGCCATAGCGCGCCCGGACGCTGCGATCATCACAAACGTCGGAATGGCGCACATCGAATACATGGGCACACGTGAAGCCATCGCGCAGGAAAAGGGCGAGCTTGCCGCAGCCGTTCACAAAAACGGCACAGTCTTCCTCGGTGCTGAAGACGACTTTTCCCCTGCGATATCCGCCCGCTGTAGTGCGCGCGTCGTGACCGCAGGAATCAGCACAGGCGATGTCCGCGCGACGGACCTCGAACCAATTTCATCCGGGATCAAATTCCGAATCCATGCCACTGGGCGGTGCGTGGAAGCGGAGCTCCCGGTACCCGGTGAGCACATGGTGAGGAATGCACTCCTCGCCTGTGCCGCCGGGCTCGATTTCGGAGTCACGCTGGAAGATTGCGCCGCCGGCCTGCGAGAGCCGGGCCTCAGCAAAGGGCGTCTCCAGCAAAAGCAAATCGCGGGTCTTACGATCCTCGATGACAGCTACAATGCGAATCCCGACAGCATGATTGCTGGCCTCGAGACGCTCGCAAAATACCCGAGCGAGGGCCGCAGAATCGCCATCCTCGGTCGCATGGGTGAACTCGGGACCACCAGCGAATCCGGGCATCGACGCGTCGGACAAGCCGCAGCGGCGCTCGGCCTCGACTGTATCATTACCGTCGGCGACGAGCCCCGTTGGATCTCGGATTCAGCGACAGGGATCGCGGAAATCATCCACGTTGCGGATACAGGTGCTGCCGCAAGTGCGCTGCGTTCATTTTCAAAAGTCGGCGACGTCGTGCTCGTTAAAGGCAGTCGCTCCGCGAAAATGGAGCGCGTCATTCTCGAGCTGGAGAAAGGAGCGGCAATCTAATGCTCTACTATCTCGAAAGATTGAGCGCGGGTGCGACGAGCGATTTTCTGAAGGCGTTCAACGTGTTCCAATACATCACGTTTCGCGCCGTATTCGCTGCGTTGACCGCATTCGTGCTTTCGCTCCTGTTTGGGAACTACACGATCCGGAAGCTGCTTTCGCTCAAATTTGGCCAGCCGATTCGCACTGCGGATGAAGTCAATAAACTCGCCGATCTTCATGGCAAAAAAGCGGGTACGCCCACGATGGGCGGCATTTTACTTCTCGGCTCCACCGTCGTCTCAACAGTCCTGTGGGCGCGGCCCGACAACACGTTTGTGTGGCTCGTGCTTGCTTCGATGCTCACGGCTGGCGGACTTGGGTTCGCAGACGATTACCTCAAGGTCGCCAAGAAAAACTCCGCAGGAGTCCGCGAGCGCACGAAGCTCATCGTGCAGCTTTTCATCGCAATCGGAGTGACGTGGTTTTTCCTCAGCGATCCGCAACTTCAAATCCAAGCGCGCGCGCTGTTCGTTCCGTTCTACAAAAAGATGCTGATCGCGAATATGGGCGTTGTCGTGACGTTCCTGTTCATCGCGGGAATCATCATGGGAACCTCGAACGCGGTGAACCTCACCGATGGTCTGGACGGACTCGCGACGGGATGCACTTTGACGGTGACCTTCGCCTACGCAGTGCTCGCTTACATCGCGGGAAACCACAACATCGCAGAATACCTTCAGGTGCCTTTTTACCCCGAAGCTGGCGAGCTGACTGTATTTTGCATGGCGCTTGCCGGGGCTTCGCTGGGCTTCCTTTGGTGGAATGCACACCCGGCAAAAATGTTTATGGGCGATACCGGGTCGCTTGCAATTGGCGGGGCCATCGGCGTTGTGGCGATATGCGTGAAGCAGGAACTCTTGCTCATGATCATCGGCTTCGTGTTCGTCGTCGAGGCGACATCGGTGCTCATCCAGCGCTTCTACTTCAAATTCACGCGCCGAAAATACGGAGAGGGCCGCCGTATTTTCAAAATGGCCCCGCTTCATCACCACTTCGAATTGAGCGGATGGAAGGAAACCGCCGTCGTCACCCGCTTTTGGATCGTCAGCTTCGTCTGCGCGCTCCTGGGCCTTGCAACCTTGAAACTACGATGAACGTTTCCGGTCTCCATGTTGCAGTCCTCGGTGCGGGCGAAAGCGGCGAAAGCGCGGCGAAACTCCTGCGGATTCTTAATGCCCGTGTGACGATCCTGGACAGCGGAAGCGCAGAATCGCTCGCGCCAAAAATCGACCGCCTGACCTCGCTTGGAATCAACTTCCTCTGCGGCACTGCCGCGGATTCAGACGCGACGATCTACGACCTTGGGATACTCAGTCCCGGAATTGATCCAGTGGTTCCATTGGTGAAAAACTTCCGGGCAAAAAAGATCGAACTCATCGGGGAATTGGAGTTCGCGGATCGCGTCTGCGGCCGTCCAGTCGTGGGCATCACCGGAACAAACGGGAAGACGACAACGACACAGCTCGTCGAGTCGATGCTCAACGCAGTCGGCGTGAAAACTGTCGCATGTGGAAACATCTCGCCGGCATTTTCCGCCAAAGCGCTGGAGGGCAGAATGCTCGACGTCATCACCGTGGAACTCAGCAGTTTTCAACTGGAAGAAATCCGCCACTTCCGTCCGCGCGTTGCCGTGTGGCTCGGCTTCGCATCGGATCATCTGGACCGCTATCCGGATATGGAAAGCTACTTCGCCGCGAAGCTTCGTATCTTCGAAAATCAAACGGCAGACGATTTCGCAGTCGTGAATCTGCGGGACAAACTCCCGCCGCTGAAGGCCCGGAAAATCACATTCAGCGCATACGAGACGGGCGGCGACTTCGAGCTCAAGGACGGCGTCATTATTTATCACGGAAAGCCTGTGCTCGCGATGGCCGACACTCTGCTTCGCGGCTCGCACAATGCGGAGAATTTGATGGCGGCTCTTGGCGTCGGTATCGCGCTTGGCCTCGATATTGAGAAGCTCGCTGCGCCTCTGTGTAGCTACCGCGCCTTGCCTCACCGCTGCGAACTTATCCGGATTGTCGATGGCGTTGACTACGTGAATGACTCCAAGGCGACCAACCTCGACTCGCTCGAAAAAGCGCTCGCAGGAGAGAGCCGCCCCGTCATTCTGATTGCAGGCGGCAAGGACAAAGGTTTCGAGTTCGACAGCGTCCGGGATGTCGTTGCGGACAAATGCCGGTGCGCGATTTTAATCGGGGAAATGGCCGAAAGAATCGAGCAGATGTGGTCACCAAAAGTCCGCTGCATCAACGTCGGCAGCTCGCTGGAGCGCGCCATATCCACAGCGCAGTCGCAGGCCCGGAGCGGCGACATCGTCCTTTTCAGCCCCGGCACGTCGTCGTTCGACATGTTCAAAAACTACGCCGACCGCGGGAACCAATTTCGCCAGATAGTCCACCAACTCAAAACAACAACAACGCCCATACAGTCATGAATAATCCGATCCGTAAGCTCCGGAAGTTCTTCGTAAAGCCGAAGAAAATGAACGCCACCGCAGTCCGCAACGCCGCTGCCTCATCCTATGACGAAGAGACCGACGATACCAAATTGTCGGGAGCATTCGTCGTCGTCTTGATCCTGCATATCGTTGCGGTCGTCGGGATCGTGGCGTTCACAAAGATCAAAGAGAACCGCAAAAGCATTGAGCCGATTGCTTCAGCGCAATCCAAAGACAAAAAGGCAATTGCGCCTCCCATGACGGTTGCCGCAGTCGGCGGATCCAAATCCGCGCAACTCGCACCTGATGTGCCGCAGATCGATGTTCCCGCCGTGGAGGAGAATAATCCGCCAAGGATCCTGCCAAGCACCGGGGCGATGGTTCACACCGTAAAGCAGGGCGAGACAGTATCGAGAATCGCTCTTGCATACGGCACCACAGTTCCTGAGTTAGTCCGGTTAAACGGTCTGAAAAACTCCGCAGACATTGCGGTGGGTCAGACCTTGAATCTGCCGGACAAAAATTCGCTCCCGCCTGTTCCCGCAGTTGAGCCGCGCCGCAGCGACACGGTGAAAATCGCTCCGCCCAAGCCCGCCATTAGCCCGGTGAAAACGACGACGACCAAGCCGTTCCTCGCTCCGGGTTCAAAGACTTACACGATTCAAAAGGGCGACACCGCAGTCAAAATCGCTCGGCAACATGGCGTGAGTTACGAAGCCCTGATCAAGGCGAATAACATTAAGGACCCAAAGAAGATCCAGCCCGGACAGCCCCTCAAGATTCCGAGCAAGAGCTAGCTTTTATGCGGCTTTTCTACCAACGACTGCGGGAGTTCATCCGGCGCAACTTTGTGATGTTTTGCATCTTCACATTGGTGGTGTCGGTCGTGACGTTGGTATCCATCGGAGTCATCATGCTGACGAGCACCGGAGCCTACGCGCAGGAGGCAAAAGGTGATCCGGCGTATTTCCTAAAACGTCAGCTATCCTGGCTGGCAGTAGGGACTTTGATGGCTGTATTCGCGGCGCTAATTGATTACCGGAAAATCGAGAAATATCGTTGGTGGATCTACGGCGTCTCCGCGCTGCTTCTGATCCTGTGTTTTGTGCCAGTGGTGGGGCGAAATATCAACGGAGCACGGCGCTGGATCGGAATCGGCACGCAGAATGCACAACCGTCAGAACTGGCGAAGATGGCCGCGATCATCATGATCGCATGGTGGTACTCGCGAAAAGAAATGCTGACGAAAAACCTGAGAGTTCCGCGAGCGAAGGAGTTTAAGGAGGGCTTCCTTTTTCCTCTCGGTATTGTCATGGGGCTTATCGTGTTGATCGCGCCGGAGGTTGACCTCGGCTCGTCGTGCCTGATTGGAGGCACAGCTTTGATCATGATGTATGTTGCGGGCGCGCGGTTCTGGCATCTGGCGATGCTCGCAGTGCTCGGGTTTGCGTCGCTTGCTCTTGTGATCAAATTGATGCCGGAACGAACCGGGCGGTTTATGGCATTTCTTCATCCAGAGCAGTATCCGAAGGATGCCTATCAGCAGATGCAGGGGCTGGTAGCGTTCGCAGCCGGCTGCATGGACGGGCGTGGACTGGGAGAGGGCATGCAGAAATTCTTTTACCTGCCATACGCGCACACCGATTTCATTTTCCCGATGGTCGGCGAAGAACTCGGGTTGCGCTGTACCCTCACCGTGGTCGTTGCGTTCCTTTCGTTGCTTTTGACCGGGGCCGTCGTGGCGATGAAATCGCGGGACCATTTCGGCAAACTTCTCGGGTTCGGGATCGTGGTGCTGCTGGCATTGCAGGCAGTGCTAAATATCGGGGTGACGACGATGCTGCTGCCGAACAAAGGACTGCCGCTTCCGTTCATCAGTTACGGCGGTTCGAACCTTGCTTTTTGCCTCGCCGGAATCGGCCTGATTATCAGCATTTATCGCCGCGGATATGGCGAGTCGCATGATCCCGATGGAGCGCAGTTGCGCGAAAAAATTCTCACCCGGCCCACGCCGCGGATGTGACGCAAAACCCAAAACACACTCTATGAAAAAACCAGCAACGACAGCCGGATTTATAAAGAAGGAGCCGCAGACAAATGATTCGACGGTGCATCCCACGGTCCAGTGGTGGCCTATGAACACACCGCGACTTCTTGGGCAGCCATTCGAGAATCCGGTCGTGAAAATCCCTACGGCGAAGACTCCAATCGCACCCGTAAAAGGAGAAATCTAGAACTTTACAAAAGTGCTCTCGAATCACGCAAATAACGCAGACTGTTTGATGGACTTTGTTGCGCACTGGTCCATGAACGTGTCGTGGCGTGATTCGGGCGGGAGGGCGGTAAGTTGAACTTCGTAATCGCTGCGGGTGGAACTGGCGGACATTTGTTTCCGGGCATCGCCGTCGGCGAAGTACTGGTGAGCCGCGGGCATAAGGTGATGCTGCTGATTTCCGAGAAGGAAATTGATGCGGTCGCGACGAAAGGATGCAACGACTTCCGCATCGAGAAGGTTGCGGGCGAAGGGCTGCAATCCAAGTCACCGATGGCGATCTTCCGATTTTTGATAAAGCTCCAAGCCGCCAAAAAACGATGCGCGGCACTCTATGCGGAATGGAAACCGAGCGCGGTCCTCGGCATGGGCGGGTTTACTTGTTTTGCGCCAATCATCGTCGGGCGTAAGCGGAAGGTGCCGACGTTTGTGCATGAATCAAACGCGATTCCGGGGCGCGCGAATAAGCTGAATGCGCGCTACGTCACCCGTGTGTTGCTGGGCTTCGAGGAATGCCGCGCGCGTTTTCCGAAAGCTGTTTGCGAATTCGTGGGAACGCCCGTTAGGAGCGCGTTGAACAAGCCGGTGAGCAAAAGCGATGTGAGGGTTTCACTCGGATTATCTCCGACCAAAACGACCTTACTGGTGATGGGCGGAAGTCAGGGAGCTAGTGGAATCAACAGGCGGGTGGTCGAGGCCATGCCCGCGCTCGCGGAGCGTCTGCAAGTCATTCACCTCACTGGAAAAGCCGACGAAGTCTCGACGCGCGAAGCGTATGCGAAGGCTGGAGTGCAGGCGTATGTGGCTGCTTTTCATCACGCGATGCAGGAAGTTTACGCTGCTGCGGAGATTGCAATCGCGAGGAGCGGTGCGGCCAGCCTCACGGAGTTGTCGCACTTCAAGCTTGCGTCGATTTTGATCCCGTTTCCCTACGCTGCCGATGATCATCAGACAGCGAATGCGCAGATTTATCACAAAGCCGGAGCCGCAGTGTTGATTCGTGAGAGCGATGCTTCTCCGCAAGCGCTGGCAAAGGTTTTGACGGACATTCTCGATTCGCCGGCACGGCTCGATGAGATGTCAGCCAAGTCGTTCGCACTGGCTCCGTTCAACGCCGCAGAGCTGGTGGCGGACACAATTTTGAAACACTGCGCATGACGATGGACGGCTCACAACTTGCACAATTCCTCACGGCTGGAGCCCGACGAATTCACCTCATCGGTGTCGCGGGCTCGGGCATGAGCGGAATCGCGGGGCTGTGCATTTCGCTCGGGCACCGAGTGAGCGGAAGCGATAAGGCGACGACGATTGAGACAACTCGCTTGCAGACGCTCGGGCTGGAGTTCTCGTCGCCTGTTGATCCGGCGAAAGTCGGCACTTCCGAACTTGTGATTTACTCCTCCGCAATCAAGCCCGGTCATGCGGACTTTGATGCTGCGGTCCGGCTTGGCATCCCGATGGTGCGGCGGGCGGATGCGCTTGCTGCGATCATGCGGCAGAAACGAGGGATCGTGGTCGCGGGGATGCACGGCAAGACGACGACGAGTTCCATGGCCGCGCATGTGTTGCGCGTGGGCGGGGTGAATCCCTCGCATTACGTCGGCGCGGAGATTCCGATCCTCGGCGTGAATGCTTATTGGGACCCGGCGGGCGAATACTTTGTGGCAGAGGCCGACGAGAGCGACGGCACGATTGTCGGCTATCACCCAGAGCACGCAATCATCCTCAATATCGAGGAGGAGCATCTTGATTTTTATCCCGACCTGGCGGCGATCGAAGCAGCGTTTGAGCGGCTTCTCGCCAACACAAAAGGGAAGGTTTTCTACTGCGCCGACGACCCGAATGCGACTCGTCTAGTCACCACCAAACACCACCAGCCGATCGCATTCGGGGAGTCGCGCGCAGCGCTT
>JAYTMG010000708.1:0-1046 GCA_043728745.1 Verrucomicrobiaceae bacterium | reverse complement strand
TGAAATAATCCGCTGCGACCCAATCACGATACGTCATCGCGTCGCGTTCAGAAACGGCGGCGGAGACGAGGCGCGTGATCTGTTTCCAAATCTGCGGATGCTCGATGTCCACGGGATGGATAGCGATTCGCATCAGCTCCACGTTTTTCAGACGACGAAAAAGCGATGCGTTCCATGCGAGGCTCATCGCTCGTCGCCACGCCGCGCGGACGCTCCAACACAAGCTCTGGCTCTGCCATTCGCGCCCTCGCTGGAACTCGGTCACGGTGCGGAGCCGTGTGGTGTAGGCGATGCCGAGTTCGCGGATTGCACGCTGGCCTTCGTCGCTGAGCAACCAGGCTGGCGCGATGAAGCCGCTTGGCTCCAATCCGACGCTGCGAAATTCGTCGCGCGCCTTCGCAACGCGATCGCGAGCTGCGGAGTAGTCGATGTCGAAAAACTCGCCCTCGCCTGCGGTGTAGCTCCGCGTGATCAAACGTGCGGCAAGCGTCTCCCGGTCGCGAGTTTCGCGTCGGTGAAAATATCCGTGGATGACCGCTTCATCACCCGCCGCCGCGCGATTGCGCAGCCATTCACAAAATGCGGCATCGCGGGTGAAATGCCCACGGCCATGATGGTCTGGAATGACTAGCAGCGAGACCGGAACGTCGAGCGCGGCGAGGATGCGCTTGCACGGCTCCCACGTATGCGGGGAAACGTCGTGCAACGATACGACGAGCGCGCGCCGCATCAGTCCGCGAAGCTCGCCATCACTTCGGCGCGTGTGGCCACGGCGGTGCCGGCTTTCGCTACCACGATGCCGCTGGCGTGGTTCGCAATTTCGGCGGCTTCTTCGGGCGCAGCGCCATTGGCGAGCGCCGCTGTGAGAACTGCGATGGCGGTGTCACCCGCGCCGCTGACGTCGATGACTTCCTGTGCGCGCGTGGGGATATGATAAGGCGCGCGGCCTTGCGTGAAGAGCATCATGCCCTGCTCGCTGAGCGTCACGAGCACATGATCGCAGCGCCATTTTTCCAACAACAGCGCGCCGACTTCCAGCAGCGCAG
>JAYTMG010000707.1:0-2225 GCA_043728745.1 Verrucomicrobiaceae bacterium | reverse complement strand
GCCGGCATTTACCCCTTCCCTATCGAATGGAGCACCGGCGGCGGCGGCGGCAGCCCGAACGGCTGGTGCATGCTCTGCGACAACACCGGAGCCGTCCGCGATTTCGTCGCATGGGGCTACACTTCCGCACAGATTGCCTCGATCAACATCCCGACCGTCACCGTAGGAAGCACCACCTACACAAACATCACCGTTCCTCCTGCGCAATGGTCCGGCAATGGCTCCGCTGCCGCAAGTGGCTTCAATCCCGTCCACGTTCGCAGCGGGACTAGCGACAACAACACCGCAACCAACTGGGCGCTCGGTAACTTCCAAGAGCTCAGCAAAGGCCTCCACAATTCCGGACTCATCGTCCCCTTCATCCCCCCGCCGACGAACTACCCCGTCACCCCCTCCAGCGTCACATTTACCAATGGCTTATGGAATGGCAGCCTCGCGCTCAACAGCGTCGTGAACTCCGTAAAACTCATCGCCAACGACGGCCTCGGCCACACCGGCGAAACGAATACTTTCAACGTAGAAGCCGACACCGATGCCGATGGAATGGGCGACACATGGGAAGCCGCACACGGCCTCACAGTCGGCACCCACGACGCCACTGCCGACAAAGACGGCGACGGCCAAAACAACCGCGCCGAGTGGCTCTCCGGCACACTACCGGAGGACTCAGCATCCACATTCCGCGTCACCACCACCGCGACCACCGGAGCCGACATCGTCATCACCTGGCCCGCAGTCGCAGGTCGCCGCTACAACGTCGCGAGCGCAACCGCGCTGGGCGGAACATGGACGACCCTGAATCCCGCACCGCTCACCGCCGGGACCTTCACGCACACCGGCGGCGCAAGCGGCCCCGCACGCTTCTACCGCATCGAGCTCACGCCGTAATTACTTCTCGCAGACTAAATAATTTGACAGACCCAAAGTCGTTCCAGCATTTGCGCAAAAACCAACACCCATGACCGCCCGACCACGTAATATCTCAACAAATCCGTCGCCTATAAATGCGGCGCACAAACAAACGGATTTATTCGTGATCCCGTCGTTAGGCGACTAGCTACGTCTTCCGTGAATGTGTCACTTTATAACCGCCACTTTACCCGCAAACGCGCGACTCGATTCGCTCCGTCTGCTCGCGCGTGAGCATGCTCTAGCCTTGACTGAAGCTCACAACCCACATGTCGCATCCCAGCTACAGCCAAACGAACTTTACTACCTCACGACGCTCGGAAGCTGTGACTGCGGCACCGCTCTTGGCTCCCAAGTCCGCTATGACAGGCGTTCTCACGCCAAGGAACCTACCGAACGAGAGATCTCTACTTTGCGACGACGCGGTTGGAGCGAGACCAAGCTCGAGCGCTGGCGTCTCCAGCACTCACTTACCGCAGCCCGCAACTCACGCGGTCAGCGCGTCCATTCCAAGGGCCGCAGCCTCGAAGCCGGCAATTGGCAACAGTTCATCACCGAGGTTTTGGCTTCCGGCAGCACCGCGTTTATCGGTCTTCTCCTTCACTGGTATCATGGTTCCATCGACGGTGAGCGGATTCAGATTCAGCAGCGCCGCATCATCCGCCAGACAGACGTCACTCCAGACCTCCTCCTGCGACTATCCGAGGACGAGCTTTATGTGTTTACCACATAACCAAAAGGTGCCTCGAATAATTTGACAGACTCAAAATGCGCCTTTGTTTGGAGACGAGATGAATGAAGCGTCTGCCGCGACGGCAATTTGACGAATGGTGCGTTTCGGCGCTTGCGAAAGTAGTCAGCGGCTTCAGCCGTAGCGACGAGTCCACCAGAGAGCGCGTGGAGGTTCACTCACGACGTCTTTCTCCAAAGGGTTCCCGCTCCGAAAGCACGGCGGTGTATCGGCTGAAGCCGCTGACTACTTTCGCAAGCGCCGCTCGTTCGCTCTCTTGAACGGCGGTGACAGACTGATAGCTCTCTAGCAGGGCGGCTTACTTTTTCTTTTGCGCGAGGCTGAACCAGTCCTCGCCGCCGAATGGATTTCCCATTCCGCCGCCAGCCGGCTTGCCGCCGGAATTGCCGCCTGTGTACCGCTCGGTGTCGCGCTTGCCGGCTTCTTTGGGAGCGCCGGGTTTGCGTTGGGATTCCACGACGGCGTTTGACTTCATGGAGAGCGCGACGCGTTTACGGACGAGGTCGATTTCCAACACGGTGACATTCACTTTCTGGCCGGGCTTTACGACTTCGGATGGATCTTT
>JAYTMG010000706.1:0-17643 GCA_043728745.1 Verrucomicrobiaceae bacterium | reverse complement strand
CAACCAGCCACAGAAAGGGGTGACACTTCATACCATGCGCATTATCGCTCTTATCGCACTCGCAGCCGTAACATTCGGCTTCGCAGCTTGCTCCAGCTCGCAATCAGCACCGGCACCCGCCGCTGCTCCTGCCAAAGGCTACAGCAAGTAAGCTGACTTCCCTGCAAAGGGATTTCACAGGCCAGACCGCACCCGCGGTCTGGCCTATTCTTTTTTCCCGGAAAGGCATTTGCAATTCCGCGTGGCATCGTCGATGCTCGCACCGTAATGCCGATGATAACTCCTACTTGTCGGGAAAGGCTCACAGCCGCGGATTTTGATTTTATTATCCGCACACTGGCCGGCGGCGGGCAGAATCGTTCAGCATCTCTTGCCGAGCTTCTCACTGATTCGGATACCCGTGATTCGATTCTTGATAGCGAGCCTCTCTTTCAGGCCGTTCTTGAGGCGGGCGCGACGCTCCAAATCTCTCCGCAGTGCTACTTCTACGTGCTGCTCCGCCATGTGCTGAAGGAGCACAAACTCGCCAGCCGGGAAACTGCGGATTATCTCGCATCGCTGCTGGAGAGTTTCAGCCGCACGGAGCGAATGAATGCACCATCCGGCGCTGGGGAAGGTCCGCAGCAATACGTCGGGGACATGCTGCTCGCTTTGCAAAAGGCGGCTTCAAAGCAGAGCTTCCTCCTCCGGGCGCACATTGGGAACTACACGCTTTTCATCACCGGTGTTTTTCACGAGCGCGTGGAGTGCCGCTCTCGCAGAGGCGGGCCGGATGTGGAATTCTTTGAGAATATCGGGGCGACGAACTACGCGATCGCAGCAGAGCACTCGATGGCGCGCGAACATTCGCTCGCGCCGATCTTCCGGGAACTCGGCGAGCGTTTTCACGACATCCGACTGGCTTTAAACGACACCGCTGAGCGACATATGCACCTGGATCAACCTTCGCCACTCATTCTTCCATGAGCTCGCTCTTTCACGAAATCACCCGCCTGCTGGAGCGCACGTACGCCAGCGCGGGGGTTGCGCTGGAAGACTGCATCATCCCCGACCAACGCTGCGCTCAACTTTCCCGTCTCGCCGGAGCGCAGGCACGCGAACTCAGTCATCTGGCCCGCACGTTCCTCCGCCATAGCGGCGACAATCTGTTCATCGGCATCTACTATTCGCGCTGGCTCATCGACCACCTCGAGGCGCACGATCCTCGTCGAAGTTTGAGCGACCACAATATCGGCAGCCTCATCGCATTCGTGGAGGAAATCGACCACGCGCTCCATGCAGCGCTCGCTTTCCGCCGGGGTGAGCGCGACATGACTGGCGAGCCGTTTATCCGCAATCTGGAGCTTCAATCCCGTGTGGATACTTACATGGTGCTCCTGCTTTTCGTGGGCTTTTTTCGCAAGACCCAGCGCGTATCGCTGGCCGATCGCCGCTGGCTGCGATTCCACCTGTTTCAGCGGGAGTCGCACAATTATTCGGACACCGATCTTCGGAACCGATACATGGAGACGTCCGCGCTTGGGTTGAAATATACGCGTCTTCTCGATGCTCTAAATGCCGCCCGACGGGTCGAAGAAATTCGCGTCTTCCACGCGCTGAATTACGACGAGAAAAAAGCGCGCATCTTACAGCTCGCAGCCCCACGGGTTCCTCGGGAAACGTAGCTTAAAAGTGCTTCCGGTATTCCTTCATCCGCTTTTCCAGTCGGCGGCGAAGTGCGGCGAGTGGGTCCGCTGGTTTTGAGCGGCTGAGGGCGATGCACAGGTCGGCCATGGCGACGGAGTCATCCACGTTGACGAACTCCGGCGCGATGCGGTCCGAAGGGCCGCAGTTGTGGTAGTTTCCCAGCGCCACGCACATGGCTGCCGTGCGGTAGTTGTAAAGCGCATAGGCCGTTGCTTCGCAGGTCCCGCCTTGCATGAGGGCACGTTGATGCGGGATTTTCGCTGATTTCGCGGCATCGAGAATCCGTGCGGTCCCGGCAGAGTCGAAGACGCTTGTCCGGTCGCCGACGCGGACGATGACGCCCTCGCCCATCTTCACGGGGCCGCCTTTGCGACTGCTGGTCTCCAGCGAGATGATCGTCGTCTCGTCCGGTATGATGCCGCGCTTTGCGAGCTGGATCGCGCCGACAAATCCGACTTCCTCTGCCCGTGTGAATAGCCCGTAAGCCGCACACTTCGCGCGTTTTTTCGAAAGCTCGCGCAACATCGCTACGATGCACGCGCAGCCGATGAGGTCGTCGCAAGCCCGTGAGTAAATACGCCCGTTTCGCACTTGGAAAGGCGGCAGCGCCCACATGCGAAAAGGGCCGAATTTTTCCGTCGGCGGTTTGAGTTTGCGATAGCTCTTCGGAACTCCGCCAAGGAACTCGCGACCGACGTAGGCGGGGTGATCCATGTGGGCGGCGAATGCAAATTCGGGCTTCTTCCCGCCGCCCTGATAGAGAGCGATGAGATTGCCAAAGGGATCTTCCGAAAGCGTGATTCCAGGGCATCCATCCAGAAGTTCGCGGATTTTTGCGCGCACGGCTTCTTCGTGGAATGGCGCGGTGGGTTCGCTGAGGATTTGGCGGGCAATTTCGAGGTAAATAGTTGGGTCCATATCGGAGCGGAAACTGCGCGGCTTATTTTTTCTTCTTTCGGGGCGCTTTTTTCACCGTCGCTGCGCGTTGAGCTGCGGCGATCCCTTTTTCTGCCCACTGGCAGAGGAGTGGCGAGGAATCCAGTGCTTCGGTGGGGACTGTGTAGTAAGCCATGACGGCCCGTTTTCCGCCGCTCGATTCGTAAGTGAATGGGCCGAGGCCGAGGGTCTCAAACTCGGGCCGGTTGTGCTCATCGACCTTCACGTAGAAAGTTTCGAATGCGACGAGGGCGAACATTTTGCCGCCGTGGTAGATGCCCCAGCCGCCAAACATGCTGCGCGCCGTCACGTCGCCGAGTGGCTGGAGGAGGTCGAGCAGGTGCTCGAGAAACTCGCTGCTGCGGGCCATGCGTCGTCGCCTACGATGGCATGAGCCTGTTGACGAGAGCGACGAGTTGGTCGGACATGTAGGGTTTTTGGAGGAAAACCCGGCTGGCAGTTTCGATGAAATCTGGCGCAGTGAGTTCCTGGCTGTAGCCGCTGGCATAGATGACTGGAAGTTCCGGACGCTCGGCAAGAAGACGTTGCGCGAGCTCACGACCGGTGACGCCGTTGGGCATGACCATGTCAGTGATGAGCATATCGATCTCGTTCTTCCGCCGCGACCAAATACGGAGCGCGGTAGGTCCATCCTCGGCCTCAATGATGTGGTATCCGGCCCGTTCCAGGATGATATGGGCGAGTTCGCGGACGACGGCTTCATCTTCGACTACGAGAATCGTTTTGAGCCTAGGTGATTGTGATTCCATGATAGAGGTGGATTTGGTGAGGATGCGTTCCGGTATTTTGTCGGTAATTGGTAGGAACACGTGAAAGCTGGTGCCTTTTCCCTCGGTGCTCGTGACGGAGATCCAGCCCCGGTGCTGCCGGACAATTCCATGGACGACGGCGAGTCCCAAGCCTGTGCCCTTGACCACTTCCTTGGTGGTGAAAAATGGCTCGAAAATGCGGGCGAGATTCTCCGGGCGAATTCCTGTGCCTGTGTCGATTACGCTGATCTGGATATGCGGGCCGAGATGCGCATCCGGGTTGGCCTGAATATCTTGACGAGTGATCGTGGTGAGCTCCGTGGCGATGGAGACGCTGCCGCCCCGAGGCATGGCGTCGCGGGCATTGATAGCGAGATTCGTAATCACCTGATCGAGCATCGCTGCATCGGCCTCCACTGCCGGGAGATTCGAGGCGAGGCGGATGTTGAAACGGATGTGCTCGCCGATGACGCGCGTGAGCATTTCGGCGGATACCTGCACAACCTCGTTGATATTGAGCGGGCGCGGGAACATCGCTTGCTGGCGGCTAAAAGTGAGGAGCTGGCGGGTGAGTGCCGCAGCCCGAAGCGCCGCGTTTTCCACACGTTCCAAATCGGCGCGCGCCTCGGCGTGAATGTCGCTCCGTGAAAGCAAAAGTCCCGTGTGTCCCGTAATGATTGTGAGGATGTTATTAAAGTCATGCGCCACGCCCGCTGCGAGCTGCCCCACTGCGTTGAGCCGCTGGGACTGCTGGACGTGTTTTTCCAGATGCATTCGCTGCGTAATATCCTGAAGCAGGGAAAAAACGCTGATCACCTTCCCGTGACTGTCCACGAGCGGAGTATTGAACCACTCGCAAGTGATTGTCCGCCCGTCTTTTGCGACGTTGTCGTTGATGCTGTGCATCCCGCCACGGTTTTTAAGAAGGTCGGCGAAAACTTTGTCCACATGCTCCCGTGCAGCGGGCGCAACAATCTCATCGAACATTTTTTTCCCGATGACTTCATCCCGCGTAAAGCCGAAGATTTTTTCGGAAGTAGGATTCCATGCGAGCACCTTGGCGTCGGCGCTCCATTCGATGAAGCCGATGGGCATTTGCCGGATGGTGAGCTGCATTCGCTCATCGGTGTACCGCATCCGGGCTTCAGCATCCGCACGCTTACGAATGTCTGCGCGGAGAATGGCGATGGCCGATCCGCCCATCGCGATGAGTGTAAGGAGAAACCCGATGCGAATCATCGCGCTACGCCGCCCCTCGGCGATCGCTCCATGCCAGCGTTCTGCGGGGTAATCTACGCCTACGGCCGCTTCAATTTTGCCCGATGCGGCGCGCACCGGTGCCCACGCTCCGACCCACGAGCCCCAACGATCCGTGATGACTTGAGGGTTGAAGGACGCCTCGCCGCCGAGTGCGAGTTCGAGGCCGACGTCTTCTTTGTCAAACAACTCGCCAATCGGTGTCGCCATCTCCTTTTTCTCCGTAAACCGGCCGTCTCCATTGTAGTCAGTCTCGGGATCAGCGATGATGACAACTTTGCCGTCCGCCCCCTTCCTCATCGTATAGATATCCACGATGGAGGGGTTTGTGATGCACCATTCGGAAATAGCCTGACAGATTTTCCGGTAAGTCGGGTCGTCTTCTCGCGTGGTGAGCGTGATCTTTTCATGCCCCATCCGTTGCAGTTCCAAGGCGTAGGTCCGCGCCATGATGATCATCGACTCCTCCTGCTGCTTCGCGACGAAGGAACCTGATGTCACCGTGAGCCACATTCCTGCGACCAGCGTGAGCACAAAGATGCACCACCACACCAGATGCAGGGAGACGCCGTGTCGCGCCCTCAGCACATAAGAGATCGCCCCGAGCGCGAGGAGCGCGGACGCAGAGAAAATGATGTAGTCGAATTGATTGGGCACTCGGATCGGTCTTGTTATAGCAAGCCCCGAGCCTCGGGAAAAGGACGGCTTTCTAGAATTTTCATACGTGCTTTCATTCGTTCAGTGCCTTGCATCATGCGGCGATTTAGCGGATTGTCTCCCATGTCATCCAGTCGCCAATTCGCGCCGCAAACTGCCTTCACCGTTGGTCGCTCCGTCGAGGAGAGGGAGTTGACGGTGCATACCAATTTTGATCTCCGTTCAGAGACTCCGCCCCCGTTTTTAACCCTGCTTCTGGGCGGTGTGCATGGCGATGAGCCCGCAACGACCGAATTGCTTTTCCGTTTTCAAACCGAGTTTCTTGCCCGCGGGAGGGTGTCTTACCCAGTGATTGTATGGGCGGAAGTGAATCCGGACGGAGCACTGCGGAAAACACGCTACAACGCGCGCGGCGTGGACCTGAACCGCAATTGCGATTTCCGTTGGCGCGTTCAGACCGGCGATGACGAGCCGTCCGGCGACGCTCCGTGGTCCGAGCCGGAAAGCCGCGCGCTCCGCGATTTGATCCTCACTTTGCGCCCCGCAAAAATCGTGACTCTTCATTGGGCGCTCGCGGAGTTCGATGCGGACGGCCCGCAATCCCGTCCGCTGCTTGAGTCGATGTGGGCCGCGCTCGATGAGAGTGACCGTTTACCCTATCGGCGCCGACACAGCCATCAGCCCGCAGAAGATGCGCTGCACGGCTCGCTCGGCGGCTGGTGCGGATTCGGGCTCAAGTATCCAGACGGGACTGCGCCGGCGATTGTGACGCTGGAGTTGCCGTGGGACCCCGCCGTTCCGCGCGGCGAATCGTTGTCGGACGATCATTTAGCCGAGTGCCAGGCCCATTGGCGGACGGACCGCGAAGGCTACATGGCGGCGGTGACACCTGCTGTTTTCAAAGCGTTGGCCGCAGCCTGCGCGCACCAGTAAATATCCAAAGGGAACGCGCGACCGCGGGTCGTCGCAGTATGAACACATTGGCATTTTTAGCAGGCGAACAGGGCCTCATTGTCATCATCGCGATTCTCCTGATGGTCGGCGGGAAAAAGCTCCCGGAGTTCGCGCGTGGCCTGGGGCAATCCATCCGGGAATTCAACAAGGCGAAAAACGACGAGCGCGACATGACAGAATCATCCGCGAATAAGCCGTTGCCGCCCGCGTAACCCGGTGCTATTTAAAAGCGTCTTCTTTTTACAATTATGAACATTCATCTCTTTCCAACACTGGCAAACATGTTCGGTCCTCAAGGGCTGATGATCATGAGCATCCTGCTCCTTCTCTTCGGCGCGAAGAAACTTCCCGAGCTCGCCCGCGGCATGGGCCTCGCGATTAAAGAGTTCTCGAAAGCGAAGAACGAAATTCAGGACGAAATTCTCCGCGAACCCGCGCCACAGCCGCCCAAAGTGACCGATGCCGATGTCGCGAAAGCCGCACCGACACAACCTGCGGCAACGCAAGTTCACAGCGACACGCACGTTTAAGAAAGTCGGGCGTCGATAATTTTCAGTCAAACAGGCTCGCCACTTCGGCGAGCCTCTTTGCTGTCCCGAATAAATATGCGTCACGTTTTCCTCATCCTCGCATTTTTTTGCGCGTGCGTAAGGGCTGAGGAAAAACGCGTCGTCTTTTGCACCTATAACCTTCGCAATTGGGTCGGCGAAGATCAGCGTTCCACAAAGGGCCAGCCCGCGAAGCCGAAAACAGAACAGGAAAAGGAAGCCGTCGTGCAGGTGCTCCGCGATGTTCAGCCCGACATCCTCGGAGTTTGTGAAATGGGATCACGGGCGCAATTTGAGGATTTTCTCGCACGCGTGAAACCGCTCGGGCTCGTCCATGCAGAGTATGTCGAGGCGTCCGATCCAGACCGGCACCTGGCGCTCTTGAGCCGCTACCCGATTGCTGCACACGATTCGCGGGCGGATGTCCGTTTCATGCTTGGCGGAGTCGAGCAATTGGTGCGGCGGGGAATCTTGGATGTCACCATTCAGGTCACGCCCGGCTACCAACTCCGCTGCATCGGCGCGCACCTCAAGTCAAAGCTCCCGAGCGCAGAAGGCGAGGCCGTCGTGCGGCGATTCGAAGCATCGAAAGTGCGCCTCCATCTCGACGGAATTTTGAAGGCGACGCCCGATGCAAATGTGATCTGTTACGGCGATTTTAACGACACCCGCAACGAACCGGTCTTTCAGGAAATCAGCGGCGTTCGCAGCTCCCCGGCATTCATGGACGCCATCCCGGCGAAGGATGAGCAAGGAGATCGCTGGACCCATTACTGGAAGGAAGCAGACCAGTATTCCCGCATCGACTTTATCTTCGCCAGCAAAGGGATCGTCCCCGAAATTGTCCGCGATTCCGGGCGCATCAATCACTCGCCAGTGTGGAACGAAGCCAGCGACCACCGCGCCGTGTCCGTCACCCTCTTGCCGACGGATCGATAGGCGGCTCCGGTGCGGGCGCTGGCGGTGCTTTGGGCTTCGCCCCAGGTTTTTTTGAAGCAGCCGCATCGCCCTGCGGGATTCCCGCAGGCGCTTTGAACTCAACGAACTTTCGCTCCATCGTGCCGTCCGCTTTCGCCTCGCAAACAAACCAACCTTTCAGCGGCGACTTGTCGTGATTCCCGCGGACTCGCGCGCAGCAGCGATTCGTCGTCATGATGCCGTGGCCCGCAGCCGTCTCGCTTGCACCGTGCCAGTGCCCGCTGAACACGCCGCAGAGATTCACTTTTACCAGACGCTCGACGACTGCGGCTGCGTTGAGCGGCGTGTGCGTCACCTTTTCTCCGAGCGGAAAATGCGTGAAACAGACCGTCGGTTTCGCCGCGTCGAGTTTCGGGAGCTCGGAGTCGAGCCATGCCAGCGTCGTGTCGCTGATGGTCGTCTTGTCGTACTTCGTCCCCATCGTCGTATCGAGCCCCACAAATTGCCAGCCAGCGTGCTCGAAACGATAGTTCAGTTTGTCGGGAAACACGGCGTCGTAGTTCTCGCGCGATTCGTCCCCGTCCGTGATATCGTGATTGCCCGGCACCGTGTGAAGCGGCACGCCGAGCGCCCCGAAAATCTCCTTCACCGCAGCAAGCGAATCCTTCTGCCCCGTGTTCGCAAGATCGCCGCAAAGCAGGCAGAATGCGGCATCCGGCGCGCTCGCCTTCATCTGCTCGACCATCGCCGTGAACCATTCGCGGCACGGGCCAGTATCGTAGTGCAGATCGTTCGCGGCGATAAATCGGAAGCCCTTCGCATCCTCGGCGACGAGCGAGGAAGCCGATGCCGCCACGGCAAGCGTGGTGCGGGAAATAAAATCGCGACGAGTGATCTGCGGTGGTTGCCAGAAGTTCATGCAAGTGGTTTCGCCGATCCACGCGTCCGGGCAAGTCATTTGTCTTCGCATCGCCGCGATCTCCGGCCAAACACAGTGGATGCTCACGAGCCTCTTCGCTTTTTTGATCCGCTTCCCCGTGCTCAAGCGCCTGCTCTGGCGGCGCTGGTATCAGTTTCTCGCACGTCGATTTGCCATCCCGGAATGGCAGACGATGAACTACGGATTTTGCGCGCTGCCGGTTCCGGAATCCCTCGCGCTGGAGCCCGACGAGCAAGGCGAGCGCTACGGTCTCCAGCTTTACCGCGCCGTGTGCGCCGGGCATTCTCTCGCGCAAAAAAACGTCCTCGAAGTCGGCTGCGGACGCGGCGGCGGGGCGGCATTTTTGCATCGCTTCGGAAAGCCCGCAGCCATGACCGCGATCGATTTTTCCGCGCAGGCCGTCGCCCTTTGCAACGAGCGCTACAAACGCGACGGACTCAACTTCCTCGTGGGCGATGCGGAAAAAATGCCGTTCCCCGACGCGACATTCGACATCGTCGTGAATGTCGAATCGTCGCACTGCTACGGCTCGATGCCCGCGTTTATCAGCGAAGTGAATCGCGTCTTGAAGCCCGGAGGACGCTTCGTCTGCGCGGACTTTCGCGACCATAATAAAGTCGATCTCTGGCGCGGGCAGATGATCGCCAGCGGGCTAAAAGTGACCGCCGAACGCGAGATTACACCGAACGTCCTTGCCGCGCTCGACGCCGACAATGACCGCAAGCTGGCCTTGATGAAAAAGATTTTGCCCAAGTCGCTCTACGCAGCATTTAGCGACTTCGCAGCCGTAAAGGGCTCGCTCGTTTACGAGCATTTCCGAACAGGCGAGATGAAGTATTTTCGCTTTGAGTTAATGAAGGCCGCGTGACCTGAAGTTTCCTCTCGCCACATCCGCAGGATACAGGATACGCGTCCAGTATGTTGAATGTCCGTCCGCTTATCGTTCCGCCGCTTGATGCCGCTGTGACTCATGCGGTTTTGTGGAATCGCGTTTATAAAAAAATGGGCGCCTCGGTGCCGCTGGCGATTGCTCTGGAGCGACCGGATGGGACCGTGTCGCGCTTTGAATTTACCACGCTGCCGCACACCGCTGCGAATGCGGCGCTGAACCTCCGATATGTGGAGCGGTTGGTGAAATTTCTCCTTTGGTCGCGTGGCGCTTCACGCGTGATTCTAGGCGGCGCGCCGGAGTTGGTCGCGGAGCTGAAAGTGATTTATGCAGCGGGCGGAGCACGGGCTTTTGATGCGGAGTTTTCGGCGAAAATTTACGGTTCGTTTTCCGTCGAGGGCTGCGCATACGAAGCAGCCCCGCAATCGCGCGAATCCGCGATTCCTCTGGGCCGGCATCTCGATGGATGTCGCATCGGTTTCGATCTCGGCGGCTCGGATCGGAAGTGCGCGGCGGTGCTGGATGGCAAGGTGGTTTTCTCCGAGGAGATCGCGTGGGACCCGTATTTCGAGAGCGACCCGCAGTATCACTACGACGGCATCACTGACACGCTGCGTCGTGCGGCGGCCCATCTGCCGCGGGTGGATGCCATCGGCGGGAGCGCGGCCGGCGTTTACGTAGATAACGAAGTGCGGGCGGCGTCGCTGTTTCGCGGGGTGTCGGCGGAGGATTTCGAGAGGCGAATCCGGCGAATCTTTTTCGACATTCAGCGCGATTGGAACGGCATCCCGTTTGAAGTCGCGAACGACGGCGAAGTGACCGCGCTCGCTGCATCCATGAGCTTTGGCGAGAATCGCGTGCTGGGTGTGAGTATGGGCACGAGCGTCGCGAGCGGCTACGTGACGGCGGACGGCTCCATCACGCCGTGGCTGAACGAGCTGGCTTTTGCGCCCACGGATTATCGCGAGGACGGGCCAGTGGATGAATGGAGCGGTGATCGCGGATGCGCGGTGCAGTTCTTTTGTCAGCAAGGCGTGGCGCGGTTGGCACCGATTGCGGGTCTCACTTTTCCGGCTGGGATGAAGTTTGCGGAGCAGCTCGTGGAAGTGCAGGCGCTCATGTCTGCGGGTGATGAACGGGCGCGGCGGATCTATGAGAGCATCGGCATTTGCTTCGGCTATGCCATCGCCCACTATGCGGAATTTTACGACATCGGCACGCTGCTCATTTTGGGCCGGGTGACGAGCGGTGAAGGCGGAAATCTTCTGCTGGAAAAAGCGGGCGAAGTGTTGCGCGTGGAGTTCCCGGAACTGGCGGAGCGCATCAAACTGCGGACGCCGGATGAAAAGGATAAGCGCCACGGCCAGGCAGTCGCCGCGGCGAGTCTGCCGAAGCTAAAAGCACCGTCCGCGTAAATCACTGAACGCAGCGGAAAGGAAGTCGAGCGCTCGCGATGGCGAGAGCGTTTCCTCGGTTTCGCAGCCGTGGCTGATCGCGATTTCGCTGGCCCGCCCGCACAGCCATGCGCCGAGCCGGGCGGCGTCGTAGGGCTTCACACGTTGACCGACCAGTGCCGCGATCACGCCGGTGAGGACGTCGCCATTTCCGCCTTTGGCCATGCCGGGTGTGCCGGTGGTGTTGAAGCTCGCCGGCATCCCAGCCTCGCCCACGATTGTCCGCGCGCCTTTTAGCAGCAAGGTACACGGGAAGCGACTGGTGAAGACCTCGACGGTTTCGAGGCGACTGCGGTTCGCGGATTCGGGATCGATGCGCGCCATCTCGCCGGGATGCGGTGTGAGGATGCGCGGGCCGGGAGCGCGGAGAAGTCCATCCGGGCTGCCCGCGATGGCATTGATGGCGTCGGCATCGACGACCATGGGAAGCGGACATTCCGCGACAAAACGGGAAATATCGCCGCGTTGCTCCATGCCAAGGCCGGGCCCAATCGCGATGACGTCGTGCTTTTTCAGCAGGTTGTCCGGCAGCGCGAAAGTCGGCTGCAACATGATCTCGGCGGGCAGTCGCGTGGCGATGGATTGGAGAATCTCGTTCGGCACGTAAAGGGTGACCATCCCGGCACCGGCGCGAAGTGCGCCGCTCGCGCAGAGGATCGCCGCGCCCATGTAGGGCGCCGATCCTGCGACGATGGCGAGCCTTCCGGTTTCACCTTTGTGGGTGTTGAACCCGCGCCGCGGTAAAAGGTGCGCAAGTTCTGCGGGCGTCGCGATGGTTGCGTCGCAGGTTTCGCGTCCCGCCCGGGCGCTCAGTTCGCGCAGCGGCAGGACGCAGAGGCGGCCGACAAATGAAGTCGCCGAATCGGCAATGAGGCCGTGCTTCGCAAATCCGATCGTGAGCGTGGTATCGGCGACGATGCAGTCGGCACTGGCCCTGCCCGTGTCACCGTTGAGGCCTGTCGGCAAATCGAGCGCGAAGACGTGGGCACCGGCGGTTTGGCGGAGATGATTGATGCTCCGAGTGAGCGCGTGAATGGGATCGCGGAGCGGTCCATCGGCGCCGATCCCGAGCAACCCGTCGAGCACCACGAGCGGGCGGCCCGTGGTGTGTTGGAGCGCAAGAGCCGTTCGGCGATGACATCCGGCGGCGTCGGAAAATTTACGCTGCACAGTCGGCGACCATTCTTCGTCAAGGAACGCCGGGACGAGGCGGACGTCCCAGCCGCAGTCCGCGAGGTGCCGGGCTGCGACGAGTGCATCGCCGCCATTATTCCCTTTGCCAAATACCGCCACACAGACTCCGGGAGCCGGGAAAAATTGCCGGACCGCACAGGCGATTTGTGCGCCAGCCTCCTCCATGAGAACATCCGCAGGCACTCCGTCGGCGAATGCTTTCTCTTCGAGGGCCTTCATTGCTGCAACGCTGAGGATCATGACTGGATGTCAGCGATAAATACTCCGAATTCCTGCGGCGACCGCATCGGCCAATCGCTGGCGGTAGCTGGAACTTGTGATTTTCCGGGCTTCGTACCGGTTGGTCAGGAAGCCGAGTTCGCAAAGAACGGCGGGCATCCGGGTTTTGCGCAGGACGCTGAGACCCCTGCTCCGAACCCTGCGATCCACCTCGCCCGTCGCCTTCAAAACCCGGTAGTGAATGCTTTGCGCGAGGTGGCGGCTTGCACTGCCCGATGCGTAGTAAGTTTCGATTCCGTGCGCGTCATAGTTTGAAGCGCCATTGAAGTGGATGCTCACAAAAATCGCGTTTCCTGCGTATCGATTCGCCATGGATGATCGCTTGTCGAGTTCCACGAAATAGTCCCCGCGGCGCGTCATCACCGTCCTGTAACCGGCGCGTCGCAATGCCGAGTCCAAACGCATTGCCACGTCGAGAGCGTATCTTTTTTCCTCTACGATCTGGCCCGGCATACCGCCGCGGTCATGTCCGCCATGACCGGCATCAATGACAACGACTGGCGCACTCAGTGCGACCTGCGAGAGCAGGAAAAAGCCGACGATGCGTAGGAGTGTAAGCGCGCTCATTTTGGAATGGGTAAAATATTTACATCGCGGGTGGGAATGAAACCAGTGATTTGAAGATTCTTTTCGCATGGCAGGCATTCCCGGCACAGAATTGTCACGAACCGATGCTCGTAAAATGGTGACGCTGCTCGGATACTCGTCGTCATCCCAGCCATGAAAACTCAAAGGAACTCAAACGGATTCACGCTCATAGAGCTTCTCGTCGTCATCACTATTATCGCGATCCTCGCGTCCTTGGTATTCACCGGCATGGCAAAGGCGCGCGCGACGGCAAACCAGAATTCCTCGATGAACAACTTGCGTCAGTGGGGCGTGGCTTTCAATGGGTCGCTGACGGATTTCGACAATCGACTCCCGACCACTGGGATGAACGGGGAATCGGTCGATCTGAAGGATAAGGACGCGTGGTTCAACCGGCTTCCCGGCTATATCAAAGAGGTTCCGCTGATGGATCCGCTTGCAGATGCTGCCACTCCAAAGCCCGGACAAAAATCCGTGTGGATCAATCCAGCGGTTCCCCGCGCGGATGTAGAGCGCCTCATGAAACTCCCAAACCAATGGCTCTTCTCATACGCGATGAACGGATGGCTCACGACTGCCAGCGAACCTAGTCTTGCTTCGAACCGCATCGAGTCTGCTTCATCCACGGTGCTGATGGGCGAGCAGGGCGACGACAAACCCGAGCTTAGGACCGAAAGCATCCGCGCGTATTTCGGGTCGGATGATGTCCTGAAAAGCAAAGAAAACTTCGCTCATTTCCTTTTTTGCGACGGGCATGTGGCGCTCGTAAAGCGCAGCACTTTCGACCCTCGCTTCGCCCAAGGAACCGACAACCCAAGTAGCGCCGAAACCGTGAGTGCCGGCTTTTCTTACGTTCCGTTCGTGGGCGCTGTCTTCGAGTAGTCGCTATTTTGCTGGAGCGCCTTTTTTGCGCTCTTCGTATTTCTCGTCGCGCGGGCGAATGATTCTGTTTGCGACCATTTCTTCCGCTGACATTCGTCCGGAGAAATCGTTCGTCGATTTGAGCCAGCGATCCATCTCGGTGCGGAGTTCTGCGAGCTTTTCTGCGTGGGCGGGATCGGCAGCGAGATTGCGGATTTCAAACGGGTCGGCCTCGCAGTCGTAGAGTTCCTCGGCTGGCTTTTTGTCTGCAAAGAAAAGGCGCTGCACATCATTCGCTTTTCCAGATGCGTTCAATGCCCGCCACGCCTGCATGGTGCCGCCGATTTCCATGTAAGCGATATGTTGGGCGTAGGGCAGCTCAGGCATGAAGTTGCGGATGTAGCGGAACTTTCCGTCGCGTACCGAGCGGATGCGGTCGAGCGTCTCGTCCATAAAGTCGCGGTGCGCGTGGACATATTTGCGCGCCTCTGCTGGAGCGGTGCCGTCTTTTGTCAGCATCGCCCGACCTTCGAGGTCCGGCGGAACAGAGCCCGTCGCGAGTGCGAGTGCGGTCGCGGGAAAATCGAGAAACTCCACCAAGTCTTCCCGCACGGTGCCGGGCTTCATCTTGCCCGGCCAGCGGACGATGAGCGGCACTCGCGTCCCGGTATCATGGAGCCAGCGTTTGTAACGCGCCATCCCTCGGCCATGATCGCCGAAGAGAAAGACCACCGTGTTTTCGGCGAGGTGATTGTCGTCGAGCCATTTCAAAACGTCGCCGACATCGTAGTCCACGCTGGTCACGAGGTCATAGTAACGCGCCACTTCCTCGCGCACGATCGGCGCGTCCGGCCAGAACGGAGCGAGCGACATATTCGCGGGATCGTGCCGCTGCGCATCGGTGAGACGTTTCGTATGGGCGGCGTGCTTGTCGCCATCGTTCCGGACTTGGCTCTCGTGGCTCTGCGTGAAATTCACGTATGCGAAAAACGGTTCTTTCAGCGCAGCGCCTTTGTGCCAGCCAGTCCGCGAGGTCGCGAAGTTGGCGGGATCTGCGAAATTAAAATCCGTCTTGCCCGGCCAGCTCACGTGGTAGCCGGCATCCTGCAACCGTTTGGTAAATGTCACCGGCGGCTCAATCAGCCGCGAGCGCATGTGCTGCGTCCCGATAGAAATCGGATAGCGCCCCGTGATGAGCCCGCTCCGGCTCGGCGCGCACACCGGGCAGTGCGTGAACGCTTTGGTAAAGCGGACGCCTTCCTTTGCGAGTCGGTCCATGTTCGGCGTAATCGCTTGCGCATCGCCGTAGCTACCGAGTTCGGGGCCCATATCCTCGCCGACGATCCACACGATGTTGGGTCGGTCAGCAGCGTGGAGAGAAAGAGTCAGAAGAAGAAATAAAAGCGTTCGCATACGGCGGGCACTGTATCGGCGGCGGACGCGGCGTCGATACGAGAGAGCGCACATTTCTCCCGCAGCCGGGCTCGCCAAGAGTTGACACATTTCCGCGTCCGGTCACTGTCCGCGCCGCATGAGAAAACTCACCAGCATCCTCGCAGTCAGCATCGCCGCGTTCTTAATCGATCCGGCTTTGGCTCAAAAAAAACCGCTATTGCCGCCGGTCGCGCCCAGTGTCAGGCCGGTCTCGGTCGCCACGGGAACGTCCGATGTCGTCGGGAAACTGGCCGACGGAAAATGGATGACGCCCACGAACCAAATCATCACGCCCGCAGGCAAGCAGATCGATTTGCCCGGAATGCGGCCGCAGGCGATCGTCCTCTCGCCGGATGGGAAATTGCTCGCGACCGCGGGGAAAACCGCCGAGCTCGTAATCATCGATCCCGTCTCCGGAAAGATCCTGCAAAAAGTACCGCTCCCGCCGGACAAGGCTGCGGACCTCAAAGGAATCGGCGCAGCCAGCGGGACGCAACAAAGCGGCGTAGCCGGTGCGTCGAAAGTCGTGCCGCCCGTGCCGCCGAAGCCCGCAGAGCTCACGGATAAAAGCGGGCAACTCAGCTTCACCGGCATCGTCTTCTCGCCGGATGGCTCGCACATTTTCCTCAGCAATGTGAACGGCACCGTGAAGGTGTTCGACGTTGGGGCAAATGGAATCGTGAAGCCGAATCGCAGCCTCTCGTTGCCCGAGGCCCGCACCGCAAAGCGCAAGAACGACATCCCTGCGGGCATGGCCGTCTCCGCCGACGGGAAGCTGCTCTACGTATGCCTGAATCTCGGCAACAAGCTCACCGAGCTCGACCTCGCGACGGATAAAGTGCTGCGCACCATCGACGTCGGTGTGGCACCCTTCGACGTGGTTTTGCACGGCGGGAAAGCGTATGTTTCCAATTGGGGCGGACGCCGTCCCGGCCCGAAGGATCTCGTCGGTCCCGCAGGCCGCGGGACCTTTGTGCGTGTGGACCCCGTGCGGCATATCGCGAGCGAAGGCAGCGTGTCGATTATCGACCTCGCAAGCGGGAAGGTGACCTCGGAATTGCTCGCCGGAAAACACGCCAGCGCTATGGCGCTTTCGCCGGATGGCAAGCATGTCGTCGTGTGTAATTCGGGCGATGACACGCTGAGCGTGATCGCCACCGCGAGCGGCCAGATCATCGAGAAAATATGGGCGCGCCCGACGCCCGCTGACCTTTTTGGTGCGCAGCCAAATGCGCTGGCATTCGAGAAAAACGGGGACTGGCTCTTTGTCGCGAACGGGACGCACAACGCGATTGCCGTCATCGAATTCGAGCCCGGAGCATCGAAGTTCGAGGGACTCATCCCGACCGGATGGTTCCCCGGCGCGGTCTCGTATGATAGCGTGCGCAGGCAACTCGCCGTCGCAAATATCAAGGGCATCGGCTCGGTCCGTGTGCCCAAATCCACGGACAAACCGGGCGAGAAACTGAAGCAAAATTCCAAGGATTACTTTGGCACCGTGTCGCTGATTCCCGTCCCGAAAAAGGACGAACTCGCGAAGCAGACAGTCATCGCCGAAGTGAATATGCGCTACAGCGCGATGAAAGACGCCGCGCTGCCCGCGCGCCCCGGAGTCGCGCCGCGGCCTGTGCCGGAGCGGGTGGGCGAGCCGAGCGTGTTCAAGCACGTCCTTTATATCATCAAGGAAAACCGGACTTACGATCAGGTGCTCGGTGATATGAAGGAAGGCAAGGGCGACCCGGCGCTGTGCATTTTTGGCGAGAAGTACACGCCGAATCTGCACAAAATCGCGCGCGACTTTGCGCTGCTCGATAACACCTATTGCTCGGGCATCCAGAGCGCGGATGGGCATCAGTGGAGTAACTCCGCATTCGCCACCGAGTATGTCGAGCGCAGCCACGCGAACTGGCCGCGCAGCTACATGAATATGAAAACCGAGGACAGCTTCGACGCCCTCGCGTATTCGCCGACCGGCTTCATCTGGGACAATGCGGTGAAGCATGGAGTGAGTTTTCGCCAGTATGGAGAGGCGTGCATTTCCGACTGCAAGTGGGCCGACCCATCCAGGAAAGACAAGCCGACTTGGCGCGACTTTTATGACGACTGGAAGGACAAAACCGGCAAGACGAAAATCGGCTGCAAACCCGGCGTGGAGAGCCTGCGCAAGATCGCGCATCTCGATACCGTCGGCTGGGATTTGAACGTGCCGGATGTCGTCCGAGCGCAAGCGTTCATCGACGATCTGCGGCAATGGGAAAGCATCGGAAAACTTCCGCAG
>JAYTMG010000705.1:0-1610 GCA_043728745.1 Verrucomicrobiaceae bacterium | reverse complement strand
AAGAAAAGCAGTGTTCAACACGATGCTCGAAAGCATCGGAACGAGCAAAGCGGCAAGCAGCCGAGGAGTGAGTAAAGAGCGAACAATCAAAAGCAAGCCACGCCCTCGATTTCCGGTGAGGAAAAGAGGGGACTCGCCGATCGCGCGAAAAAGGGATTTTGTGGTGGATGTGTGCTAAGTGAACAGTATTGGGCGAGACGCCCACCCTACCCGCGCCGATCATCTCTTTGCCTGCCGCCCGCGCCCCTTCGCTCCACGCCGCTTTTTCCGCCGCGCCGTATTTTTTCACCAGCCACGCCGTCCATTGCGCGCTGAGATCCTCCGCATACGGCGCGGGCAAATGGTCCATCTCCCCAGCGAACCACTGAAAGCCCAGCGCGTTCTCGTTGTTAATCTCCACCAGCGCCACCGCTGGCTCCGCTGCATACGCGTTGCCCGTGTATTTATTGACGTGCGAGAGCAGCTCGCGGGCGTAATCTCGTTGCAGCGCAATCATCGGCGCGTGGTAATTATCCACGCCTTTGTCGAACTGCGGGTTGCCCTTCTTCTCCGCCTTCGGACGGTCGGGATACGTGCGCGAAACATGCAGATTCAAGTCCGCATAAATGCCCTCCTTCTTCAGCGCCGCGATGAAGAAATCCAGCCGGTCGAGCTGCTCCGCATCCAGCGTGCGCCCGTCCTTTGCAAAGATGCCGGCGGGCGCGTTGAACATGTCCATGTGATGAAACCGCACGCAATTAATCCCAAACTTCGCCATCCGCGCCGCGACCTTTTCCGCATCCGCATGAGTCGGGAAGTTTGCCGAAAAGCACATGTTCATCCCGAAGATCCGCAGCCGCTTTTCCCCCGCAAAAAGATGCCCGTCTTTCACGCTCACGAACCCATCGCGCCCGGCAGGCTTGTCGTTCAGCCACGAGACATTCGTGATGGAAGGCGACGCATCATCCCACGGAAGCTGAAACGGAAACATATCCGCAGCAGATGCAGTGACGGCGAGCGCGAGGAAAGCAGCAATAAATTTCACCCCCCGACTCTCAAACGCCCGCCGCACAAGTCAACGCAACACGGACACCAAAATACGAACGTGCTTACTCAACAGACAGAAGTGAAAGATTCGGAAACCACTTACGCAGATACCCGCGGTCGCTCGCTCCGAGCCAATCTTGCGCTCCCGTTTCCCCGTTGAAAATTGCAAGCAGCACGGAGGTATCAACCGCCGTATTCATTCCACAGTTTCAGTGCCGACCGGTCCGCGCACTTCCTCCACCCACTCAGCGGCCGTAACTCCAAGAGAGCCCTTCACGCATCCAAGCACCGATCGCATCGCCACTTCGTCGAACACGGGGCGCGCGGTGATCACTGGAGACGAATCGTCGAACTCCAGCACATCGCCGGCTTTCAAATGCAGGCGTTCCCGGATTTCCTTCGGGATCGTGATTTGTCCATCACTGTTCAGGATTGCGGTCATGCCCCGACCGTAAGGGAACGCGTCAAAGTGCGCAAATCGTTTCGGGTGTGATTGGAAGTGGAACGCGAATGTTGCGATGCGAGTGTAACGAGCCAAGGAGCGGCGGCATTCCTGCCGCCGTTGCTATAGCGCGAAGCGCCCA
>JAYTMG010000704.1:0-1225 GCA_043728745.1 Verrucomicrobiaceae bacterium | reverse complement strand
CCCGCGAAAAACGCAAAAAAGCGCGAAATGGGAAATCCTTTCGCGTCTTTTCGCGTCTTTTCGCGGGCCAAAATGAGCGACTAACAAAGTAGAATTAATGACACCCTGCGTGCGGGCTCTATGTATTCACGCTCGTCACAACTCTCCGTAGAGGCTAGTGGGCTTGTATGAGCCTTGTTGACGACGAAACTTTTATGCGCCTTGCGCTCCGTGCTGCCGAGCGTGGAGCGGGGTGGACTTCCCCAAATCCTGCTGTGGGCGCGGTGATTGTAAAAGGCGGTCGTGTGCTGGCGACGGGGTGGCATCGGCGGGCAGGGGAGCCTCACGCGGAAATCGAGGCGCTCTGTGCATTGGGTAGTCCCACTGATGCAAAAGGCGCGACGATTTATGTGACGCTGGAGCCGTGCTGCACGCATGGACGCACGCCGCCTTGCACGGATTCGATCGTGGCGGCGGGCTTGCGGCGCGTGGTTTTTGGCGCGACCGATCCGAACCCCTCGCACGCGGGGCGCGCGGTGGCTATTTTGGAAAAATCGGGGCTGCGTGTTTCGCACGGAATCCTAGCGGCGGAATGTGCGGCGCTGAATCCGGGATTTAATCATTGGGTGGTGACGGGGCTGCCGCTCGTCATCGCAAAGGCAGGTCTTTCGCTGGATGGACGACTCACCCGCCCGCCGGGCGAGGGGCAGTGGCTCACGAGCGAGGCTTCGCGGCGCGATGCGATGAAATTGCGGGCTGCTGTGGATGCGATCATCATCGGCGCAGGAACGTTGCGCGCCGATAATCCGCGTCTGACACTCCGCGGTGTGAAAGGCCGCCAGCCCTTGCGCGTCGTGCTGACTCGCTCGGGTAAACTACCGGAAGATGCGCATCTTTTTACCGATGAACACCGCGACGAAACGCTGGTCTATCGCGGGAAATCGCTGCGTGCGGTGCTGCGGGATCTGGGCAAGCGTGGTTGCACGAGTGTGCTGATCGAGGGCGGCGGCGAAGTCCTCGGCGCAGCGTTCGACGCGAAGCTGGTGCAACGTGCGGTCTTTTATATCGCGCCGATTTTGTGCGGAGGGCCGGACGTTATTAAAGGGCGTGGTGCGGCGGCTTCGAGCGCGGCGGCGAGATTGATGGGGCCGGTGTATCGCCGGGTCGGCGGGGATGTTGTTGTCGAGGGTAAGGTCGGTTTTTCCGGTTAGCGTCGGCGGGTGCGCGCGGCTGAAAAGACGTTTCC
>JAYTMG010000703.1:0-1729 GCA_043728745.1 Verrucomicrobiaceae bacterium | reverse complement strand
GCCCACAAATCCCCCTTCCGCGGCTTCGCCATCGAATTCGCCCAACACCGCGAATACGTCCCCGGCGACGACACCCGGCACCTCGACTGGAAAGTCCTCGGCCGCAGCGACCGCTACTACATCAAGCAATACGAACAGGAGACCAACTTCGTCGCCCACCTCCTCCTCGACGGCAGCGAAAGCATGAAGTACGGCAGCAGCCGCATCGCCAAAATCGACTACGCCAAAGTCATCGCCGCCTGCCTCGCCTACCTCATCCTCCTCCAGCGCGACGCCGCCTCCGTCACCATCTTCGACGACGCCCCCCGCGAACACTTCCCCCGCACCGACAGCCTCGCGAAAATCAACGCCCTCTGCACCCTCCTCTCCCGCTTCGCCCCCGCCGACAAAACCTCCATCGCCTCCAGCATGGAAGCCCTCGCCCAAAAAACCCGCCGCCGCGGCATCGTCATCCTCATCAGCGACCTCATGGACGACGAAGCCAAAGTATTACGCGGCATCCAGCACCTCCGCTTCGCCGGCCACGAAGTCATCGTCTTCCACATCCTCGACCCGTATGAAGTCACCTTCCCCTTCCAAGGCACCGTCGAATTCGTAGGCCTCGAAGCGCAAGGCAAACTCCTCACCCGCCCCGCCGAAATCCGGAAAAGCTACCTCGCCGAATTCGGCGCCTTCCTCGACCGCGTAAAAAGCACCTGCGATCGCAACGGCTGCCCCTACATCCGCATCACCACCGACCAGCCCTGGCACGAAGTCCTCACCGCCTACCTCGGCACCCGCCAGCACCGCTACGGATGAAGTCGAATGTCATCCCGAAGGCCGTTGAAATCGCGTTAATCCCGCGTTTTACAATCCGTTTCAGAGGTCATGGGGCCGAGACGGCCCCGCTACTAGCAAAGTAGAATTACGATTCACAAATCACAGCCGATAAACACGGCGGTTTACCCTCAACCGACGGCTGGCAGAGCACTAGCCCTGCCCGGCTTCCGCGGCTTCCGCGGCTTCCTGCTCGGCGGCGAGGCGGTGGAGAGTTTCCTCGGTGAAGAGCAATTCGAGTTCGCGAGATTCCGTGGCGATGAGTTCGCGCTGGCGTTCGCGGGCGAGTGCGTAGTCGCTGCATAGTCCGTAAAGCGACTCGCTGGCTTCTTTGAACCGACCGAGTTGACGCAACGCTTCGGCGCGGAAAAGCACGAGCTCGTGGTCGCCATCTGCGGCGAGCTCGATGAGCCGTTCCGCATTTGCGACGGCTTCCGGCGACTGGGGAAAACGACCGGGCTCTTTGGAATAGCGATGCTTATCGTTCCCGCGCCACCACGCGTAAACGCGCAGCTCTAGTTCCTGCTCGGGGAATGCGGCCATGCCTTCGCGGATGGCTTCGAGGAACCCCGCTTCATCCGTGGATGTCACGGACGGGACGCCGTTCCACGTCGCGCGTTCGCCTTCGCCGGTTTCGCCGGGCATGAGGAAGCCGAGCTGCGGAGCGACGGCGAGCCAGTAAAGTTTCGAGCACTCGTGGCAGCGCACGACGTTGGGCTGACGCGGGCAGCCGGGTAGTTCTTGGAAGCCGTCCGTCCACGACAGCGCGCCCGTCGGATCGACGGCGTCGAAAGTCGGCAACTTGGCAAGCGCGTCGCAATGGGGACATGCGATGATGATGTCGGGTCCGGGTATCATGGTGTGAAGCGTGGCACGGAGCGGCGCGAAAGGCACGCTACTTCTGGACTGCGCG
>JAYTMG010000702.1:0-5336 GCA_043728745.1 Verrucomicrobiaceae bacterium | reverse complement strand
GATGAGTTTGTTGCCGGTTTGACGCGGTGATAGTCCGATGAGTCTTTTCACTTTTTGTATGAGAGAAATTGCAGTTTGGGTGATTCGTTTGAGCACTGGTGGGTTGTTTATCGTGTCCTGGGTTGTTCTGTGGATGGAGAAATGGGTTTGCGTCCGAGGATGGCGCGTTCGAACCAGGTCGGCTGGCGCACTTGCTTTACGGACGGCTGCATTTTGCCGCGGGCGTCTGCGGCTTTCTTGGCGGCGACGTTTACTGCGGTGCGCTTCCGGCGATCGACGGGGGCGTTTTCGTCCCGCTCGATATGTTCGTCGTCATCTGCCCGAGTTGCTCCGGGCGGTTGGTCCTTGAATGCGTCCGCCACGAGCTTAGTCAGCGAGCCGTCGTCGGCGACCTTCACTTCGTTCACGGTCGCAAAGCTGCCTGCGACGGCGTTCAAAAACGCCGGGCGGAATTTTTCGTCGCCTTCGTTTTTCTGGTCGAAGGCGATGAGCGCGAGGGATTCGCGCAAGATTTTTGTGGCGATAGGCGCAGCAACCCTGCCACCGCTGGCTTTGTTGCCGCCGCTCTCGACCATCACGCAGATGGCGTATTTCGGATCTTTGTAAGGCGCAAACGATGTGAACCAAACACGGTAATCGTCCATTTTCTCAATCTTTGGTTTTCCATTTTCGTCGATGGTTTTTTCCTGCCGGTAGGCCTGCGCGGTGCCAGTTTTTCCGGCGACTTCGATTCCTTTAATCTTCGCCCTTTGCCCTGTGCCACCTGGGTCGCTCACCACTTTCAACATTCCACGGCGGACTACTTCGATGTCGCTCGCTTTGAGTCCCAGATCGAGAAGGTTTGCACGGAGGCGGGGTTCGATGGGAGAGACGAGTTCGCCGTTATCTTTCCGGACGTCGTTGTCTTTGCTGTCCACGATCCGCGAAACCAGACGCGGATAGTAGCTCTTGCCGCCGTTCGCGACAGTGGCGGTGATCATGGCCATTTGGAGCGGCGAGACTTCGACTTTGCCTTGGCCGATCGAGGTATTTGCGAGCTGTCCGCTGGAGTCCATGTCCGATTGGAGACCGCTGGTGGTGAAATATTTTGGTCCCGGCAAGACTCCGGGATCTTCCCCGTCGATTGGCAGGTCCGACTTCATCCCGAGGCCCAGCGCCTGGCCCACGGCTTCGATATGCGTGAAGCCATCCTTCGCGTTTCCATTTCCGCCAATGCTGTTGCTCATCAGATAGAAATACGAATTGCACGATTTCATAATCGCCCCCGTCAAATCCCGCGGTCCGTGTGAACCGGTGCATCTCATAAACTTCCCGTATTTGACTCCGCCAGTGCAGTTCCAAGACCTATAGGGTGAAATACCAGAACGAAGGATCGCGAGCGCAGTGACCTGCTTGTAAGTAGAGCCGGGCGGATAGGACTGGACGTAGCGCGGGAGGAGCGGGTCGGTTTTATCCTCGTCCATGGCCTTCAGTTGTTCGACAAATGTGTTTGGGTCGTAGCTGGGGACGCACGCCATCGCGAGAATGTCGCCGTTGTTCGGATCGACGACAACTACGGCTGCGCGCCCGACTCCGGCTTCGCGCAGGGTTTGCTCTGCGATCATCTGAATGCGGGCGTCGATTGTCAGATAGACCTTGTTGCCGGGGGTTGGCTGGATGCGTTCGATCTCCGCGCCGATCTTTCCTTTTGCCGACCTTTCGAGGACCCGTTTACCCGGTTTTCCGCGCAGCCATTCGTCGCAATACTTCTCGATGCTGGCGCGACCGACGATGTCGGATTTGTAGTAGTCGAACGTCTTTGTGCCATTCGCCTGGAAGTAGTCGGGCTCCTTGCTTTCATCCTCTGGGCGACCGACGTAGCCAAGCATGTGGCAGCCGAACGCGCCATAAAGGTAACGGCGCATCGGGCGGACGCAGACTTCCACGCCGGGCAGGCCAACATCGTTTTCAGAAATCCTCGCCACAGTGGAAAATTTTACATTTTCCAAGAACGTGAAGGGCACATGCTCGCGGGCGAGGTAATGCTTCTCCAAATCCACGGAGTGGTAATCCAGGTTGGCAGCCGGGTCTTCTTCCGACAGCCCGAGCGCGTGGAGCTTCGGCTTTACCTCAGTGTTGATGATGGAGACGATGTCGGGGATTTTTACCTTCGCGCGCATGCCATCGCGGGTGAGTTCTTCTTCGCGGAGCGGGAGTGCGTCGAGTTCGTCTTTCGCCACACGTTTGCCTGCTTTTTGCGCTTCAGCGATCTTCTCGAGGTTGCGCTCCTTCACGGTGTCTTTCATCGCTTCCACCATCTGTGGAAAGTAAAAATCCACGCCGTAGCTCTGTTGATTCTCTGCGAGCACAAAGCCATTGCGATCGAGAATGTCGCCGCGAACGCTCGGGATGCGGACGGTCACTTTGCTGCTGGTTTTGATCCGCTTGCGCCACGTCTCCGAGTTCGTCATCTGCTCATGCCAGAGCTTTGCTGCGAGGGCACCCATCGCAGTGAACATGAGCAATGCGAGGCAGATAATGCGGAGCGATGTGCTCGGCAGATTGCGGATTTCTTTTATGCGCTGAAAACGGTCTTTCATGGCTAGTCGGGGCGCATGGTGTCGAACTTGATCGTGCCGAGGCGGCGACCGAGCCAGGTGAATACGGCGAATGCAGGAATCGCGATCAGCGCGGCGGCAAGTCCGCTGCCGCCAATGCGGTGCCAGACATCATTGGGCCACTGAAAGGCAAACGGCTCGCGGCGGAAGGTGATGATGAGAAACTCCATCAACACGATGACCGATGTGAGCACGCCGGTGAGGAGGCAGTGAAGCTCCCAGCGCCCGCGCAGATACAGCGAGCGCAGTCCGTTCATCACGGCACCGAGCGCGCCATAGAGCGCCACGCTCCAGCCAAAAACGACCTCATATTTTACCGTTTCATTCGGGAGCGTAGTCGGCAGCGCTGTGAGCGAATCCCACATGAGCCCGGCCACGACCGCAAAGAAAAACACCGACGGCAACGGAAGCGCCGCCGCGATAAAAAAGAAGACGACCGGCAGGAGATATACGTGGCCGCCGAGCCCGTACATCTCGCCAGTAAAATGCTGCACGACGAGTGCTAGAAAGAGGCTGACGAGGAGCGAAAGATAGAACGTCATTTCCGCGTCACTCCCTTCATACCGGTCACGATGAAAACATCCGAGAGCGCGGCGATATTCACTGCGGGCCGGATGGTCGCTTCCCTCTCCAATTCCCTCTCTTTGGTTTCCACGACGTGCCCGACGATGATGTTCGCCGGAAATACGTGACCGAGCCCGCTCGTGAAGACCTTCCATCCCGGCTTCACCTCGAGCCGTTTCGGCAGGAAGGACATCGTCATACGCGGCTGGTTCATATTGGCCAGTCGGTCGCCGCGAACTACTCGGATGATGCCGGGGTGTGCCTCTCCTTCCGGCGTGCTTAAAGTCGCCGAGACGCCGCATGTTTCATCGGTGATGAGCAAAACCGTCGCCGCGTGTTCGCTCGCCGCGATGATCTTTCCCACGAGCCCATCCGGCGTGATTGCGGACATGTCCTTGGTGACGCCATCGGCAGTGCCGCGGTCGATTTTCACCGTGCCCCACCAGTTTGATTCGCTGCGCCCGATGATGCGGGCTGGGACGAGGGAAAACGGCGACTGGTCCTTGTAGCCGAACGCCGTTTTGAGCCGGAGGTTTTCCGCCTCCACGCCTTGCAGCGCTTGGTTGAGCGCCTTCAGCTTGTCGTTCTCTACTTTCAGCTTGTCGTTATCGGTTTCCAGCTCGCGCAAAGACTTGAGCTGGTGGCGGAGTTTCGCGACGGAATTATCCCACTCCGAGCCCTTCTTCAAAAAGGGTGAAATGAGCGAAAGAAATCCATTTTGCACACGCTCGCGATTGCCGGACGGGAGCAGCAAAATGCACAACACCACGAACACGAACGCGATGACCGACAGGACGTTTTGGCGGCGCGACGTCATCGCAGATCCTTTCTGTCTTTGAAGTCCCTTTCATCCCTTGAGGGTCCCGAAAAGGACGAAAGAGACTGAAGGGACCAAAAGGACACGCGGCGTCGGGCGACCGCTTTAACGGTGTCTCCATTTACCCTGTAGTGTGTGTTCATCGGCGTAGGCCGTGTTCAAGCTCAGCTTGCGCTGCCCCGGAACTGATGAGTCGAAGTGACTTGCCGCAGGAAGCGCACTTCGCTCAGCGCGCGGCCCGTACCTTCGGCCACCGCACTCAGCGGGTCTTCCGCGACGTGAACCGGCAGGCCCGTCTCCTCACTGAGGAGGCGGTCCAGACCGCGCAGCAGAGCGCCGCCACCGGCGAGCACGAGGCCGCGGTCCACAAGGTCCGCGCTCAGCTCGGGTGGGCAACGCTCCAGCGTCACTCGCACATTATCCACAATCGTAGAAATCGGCTCCAGCAGCGCCTCGCGCACTTCCTGCGAAGTGATGCTCAGCGTTTTCGGCAGGCCCGCGACTAGGTCGCGTCCTTTCACTTCCATCGTCTGTTCCTTCTCGATGGGATAAGCGCTGCCGATTTTGATTTTGATGTCCTCTGCCGTCCGCTCGCCAATCATCAGATTGTAAGCGCGCTTCATGTACTGAATGATCGCCTCGTCCAGCTCATCACCCGCCACCCGGACGCTTCGGCTGAACACGATGCCCGACAGAGAAATGAGCGCCACTTCCGTGGTCCCACCGCCGATGTCTATGATCATGTTTCCCGCAGCATCCTGCACAGGCAGGCCGCAACCGATAGCCGCAGCCATCGGTTCCTCGATAAGGAAAACTTCGCGAGCACCAGCATGGAGAGCTGATTCTCGGACCGCGCGTTTCTCGACCTCCGTGATGCCCGAAGGCACCGCGATGACAACGCGCGGGCGTGGTTTGAAAAAAGTGCGACGCCCGTGGACCTTCTGGATGAAGTGCCGCAGCATCGCTTCTGTGACCTCAAAGTCGGCGATAACGCCGTCTTTTAATGGCCGAATCGCCTGAATATTCCCCGGCGTGCGCCCGAGCATCCGTTTCGCCTCGTCGCCGACAGCCAGCACTTTATTGGTGCCAGCCACGACGGCCACGACAGAAGGCTCGCGAAGGACAATTCCGTGGTCCTTCACATAAACGAGGGTATTGGCAGTGCCGAGGTCTATTCCAATATCGTTGGAAAATAGACCAAATAGTCCGTTAAACATCTAAGGTTGTTAAAGTTGTGTAGGAGAGCAGCGCCCTCCATGTGGGTTAAAAAACCGCGCGCCGAACCCCGCAGGGCGTCGGTCGAGATGCGCGGAATGGTTTCATTATCGTGAAAAGGGTTGTTTTGTAGGGCGGTGATT
>JAYTMG010000701.1:0-2531 GCA_043728745.1 Verrucomicrobiaceae bacterium | reverse complement strand
TGCCCGCGCCCTTCGCCATCAGCCGCACACGCACGCCGATCCACGGCTCTACGCCCACTTCGCGGGCGACGGCGAGGATTTGGGCGAGTTCCTCCAGCTTCTCCACGACGAGGATCACGCGCTTGCCGAGCCGCGTGCCGAGCAGCGCATTTTGGATGAACTGGCTGTCTTTATATCCGTTGCAAATGATGAGCGACTCCGGGTCCCGATGAATCGCCATCGCCGCCAGAAGCTCCGGCTTGCTGCCCGCCTCGATTCCAAAATGGAACGCCTCACCCGCCAGCATGATTTCCTCCACGACTTCCTGGAGCTGGTTCACTTTGATCGGGAACACGCCACGATAGACGTTGTTGTATTTGAACTCCTCGATCGCCGAGCCAAACGCCTTGTTGATCGTCTGCACACGATGCTGGAGGAGGTCCTGAAACCGCAGCACCATCGGGAAGCTCAGCCCCTGCGACTTCGCCTCGGCGACGAGATCCATGATGTCGATCGGCGTCGAAGTATCCAGCGTGGGAAAGATCTGCACGTTGCCCGCTTCGTTGATGCCGAAATACCCGGCTCCCCAACGGTCGATGTTATAAAGTGAAATGGCTGCGGGAATGTCCCAAGGCTGCTGTTGCTGCATTAATGTAATTTGAGAGCGCGCGATTAAGGGATTCTCGCCGAGTGTGCAATCGCTGCTTTGAAAAATCTTCCACCCCCGCCGGAAAATCATTTCGCAGCCGCAAATCGCGCGCCTTAAATCTCCGCGCCATGCCCACCGAATCCGCGTTCATTCCTGACGGTCAAGTGCCCACGGATCACCTACGAAGTGCCCGGCAGTCGAGGCTGGGTTTTTCGGATATCCAAAAGAGATTTAGGCCCCTTCCGAAGCGGTCACAAATGCGGGATAGTTAAAATCGTCCAAGGGCTCCCTCTTGTCTTTCCGCCACTGTTTTCGGTTATGGACGCGGATGCGGCAGTGGTCAGGGTCGTTCAGCCCGTAAAGGCAAATCGTTACCTTCGCAGCACGCTGTTTGTCCGGCGTCGCGCGCGGGTTGGCTTCGATTCGCCCTGTCTTGAACCTCCATATAAAATAGTCCTCAAACTGGTATCCCTCCACGTCTGGCTTCAACAGCGAGGCGTGGTGGTGTTCCTTCTTTTGGGCCTGACACTTCCCGCAGCAGTAAAAGAGATTGCTCCACGAGTAGGCGAGATCTGGTCGGCGGCTCTTGGGTGCGTGGTGTTCGACGGATTCCACCTCCACCGGACGTTTGTTGCAAAAGGAGCAGCAGCCTTTCGACTGAGCTTTCAGCAATGGCTGGAGGCGATGGTTGAGCCGCTCAAGGCGATACTCACGCTGCGCAAGCGGCATCGCGGGCCAGTAAAATTTCGCCCCAATCTTCTTGGTCCGACGAGCAGTGAATTTCGCAGCCCACTTCGCTCCCATTTGAGTCAGTATGTCCGGCTCTGCGCCGCGCGTTTGGGGAGTCATCGGGCGTTACTGCTTGGATTGGATCAAGCGTTCGAGCTGCCGCAGTTCCCGGCCCACGATGTCTTCCAGCGCCGGGCCTCGCTTCGCTATCTCGACTGCGAGTTCGCGGGCCTTCGGCAAAGCGCTCGCAACTCCTGCCAACGCCGCATCTCGTGCGACCTCGAAGGTTTTCAGCATTTCTTCGGAGTCCGGGTCGAATCGCTCCGGCATCTCCATGATGTCTTCGAGCACATCCTCGTAAGTATCTCCTAGTGCAGCTTTGCGAGGCGTGTATGCCTTCACATTGCCTGCCTCATCGAAGCGCAAACGATGAATCCAGCCGTGATTTAGCGACGAGATGACAAACGGCGAATGCGTCGCGATGAATATCTGCGCTTTGGGGAAAAGACGCTGCATCGCGGGGAGCACGCGCCGTTGCCATGCGGGGTGCAGGTGCGTTTCGATTTCGTCGAGGAGGAGGACAGTGGGGCGGTCGAGAGCAGAGCGGGTATCATTCTGCATGTCATCAAGGCTCTCTCCGAGCGGTCCGATTTCGTCGATTGCGCGCGAGGCAGAGTTTAGCTCCTCATCCGTCAGTTCATCTGCGCGTCGTGCGTGCGATATGATATGATCGTTCATTGCAAAAAGCTCTGCGCTGAGACGATTCAGTTTCGTTTCTTTTAGCACACTCATCATCAGCCCCGCATCCACCATCCACGCAATCAGCGACCGCAGCCCGTCTGGCAATTGTCCCAGCTCCAGCGCGTCCTTTCTCCACTTCACTTTCAGCCCATCCTCTGGCCACTTGCGCACTGCGAAATCAAAATCCGGCCCCACGATCCAGCGCACCTCTTTGAGGATTCGGTTGAGCAACTGCAAATCGGGGGAGTCCGTTTCTCCGTTTGCCAGATCGATCTTCGTTTGCAGCACCAGTTTCCCCAGTCGCTCCGCGAATCGCTCCGAGTGTCCCATCGAACGTTGAAAGCCCAGCCGCTCCGAAAGCACGCGCTCTTCCAGTGAAAGCCGATCTGGGTCTGCATTGGCAGGCGCTCCGGGGGCTCGTGGCTTCTCTGCG
>JAYTMG010000700.1:0-6230 GCA_043728745.1 Verrucomicrobiaceae bacterium | reverse complement strand
GAGCGCGGGGTCTGCGGTGTGGCGGAGCATTTTCGAGCAAAGCATCGGCGTGAGCGTGAAGCTCACAAACATCGACACCAAAATCGCGAACGTCACCGTGACGCCATAGCTCGCGAAGAACCGGCCCGTGCGGCCTTCCATGAATGGGATGGGCAAAAAGATCGCGACTAGCGATAGCGTCGTCGCCAGCACGGCGAGCGCGATTTCCCGCGTTGCCACCATCGCCGCGGATTTCGCATCGAGCGCTTTTTCCTCGAGAGTGCGCTGGATGTTTTCGATCACCACGATCGCGTCATCCACCACGATGCCGACGGCGAAGACGAGGCCGAGCATCGTGAAATTATTCAGCGTGTAGCCCATCACGCGCAGCAGCGTAAATGTGGCGATGATGCTCGCTGGAATCGCCAGCGTGGCGATGAATGTACCGCGCCAGTCGTGGAGGAATGCAAACACCGTGAGCGCGACCAGCACTGCGCCGAGCAGAAGGTGAAAGCTCACTTCATCCAGCGAGCGCTCGATGAACCGCGATTGGTCGCGCATGACTTCGATTCGCAAATCTTGCGGCAGCTCCTCCGCCAGCAGGGCCAGCCGCGCTTTCACGCCGCGGATGACTTCCACGGTGTTGGTGCCGCTCTGTTTCAGCACGACGAGCGAGATGGTGTTCTCGCCATTTAGCCGGGTGAGGGAGCGTGGTTCTTCGATGCCGTCCGAGACAGTCGCGACGTCGCCGAGCTTGATGGAAACACCGCCGCGGCTCGCGACGTTCAGGTCGGCGAATTCCTCCACGCGCTCCAGCCGTCCGAGCGTGCGCAGCGTGAGTTCGCGGTCGCTTTGATCCACACGACCGCCTGGCACTTCGACATTTTGCGCGGCGAGCGTGGTGCGCAAATCTGCCATGGTGAGCCCGCTCGCGCGCAGCCGATCGACATCCACCGCGACCTGCACCGCGCGACGGCGGCCACCGACGAGATTGACCGCGCCGATATTCGGCACGGTCTCCAGCCGCTCTTTGATTTGACGCTGCGTTATGAACGACAGCTCTTTCATCGAGCGCGGCCCGCTGACGCAGAGTTGCATGATCGGCGAAGCGTCGGAGTCGAACTTCCCGATCACCGGCGGCTCGATGCCTTTTGGCAGACGCGGGAGCAATTGGTTCACCTTGTCGCGCACGTCCTGCGCGGCGGCGTCTTTGGTGCGCGAAAAGAGGAACTGCGCGGTCACGCGGCACGAGCCTTCGCTCGTCGTGGAGGAGAGTTCGTCGAGCCCTTCGATCGTGTTGAGAACTTCTTCGAGCGGCTTGGTGACGGTCGTCTCCATTTCCTCCGGCGACGTGCCGGGCAACTGAGCGCTCACCGTGATTACGGGAAGGTCCACATTTGGAAATTGGTCCACGCCAAGGTCGCGGAAGGAAATCACACCGACGACTAGCAGGAACAAATTGATGACCGTCGCGAAGACGGGCTTGCGAATACAAACGTCCGCGAGAGAAGACCGTTCACTCATTGGCAGCGGATTGGTTAAAGAGACGATTCACAGTGGCAGCACCGTGGCGGAGCAATCGGCGCGGGGTCAAGGCGCAGGATACGACGGCTCACGCGACTACGTCATTATTGCGGAAAATATGGGATGCTTTTTTAGACGACGACCGCCGGGAACCAACGGTAGAGGAAGAAATACACGAGCACTCCGGTGACGCTCACGTAGAGCCAAATCGGGAGCGTGATTTTGGAAAGCCGCCGGTGCTGTTCATAGCGCCCGGCGAGCGCGTGGCGCATGGTGATAATGGCGAGCGGCGGCACGGTGATTGAGAGCAACACATGGCTCCCAAGCAGGACGAGATAGATGGTCTTCCACGGCTGTGGGCCGATGAAGACGGTGTTCGCTTTCCCGGTATCGTGGTAGAGCGAATACTTGTGGTAGAGGTAGCAGACGAGGAATGCGCACGACACGACGAATGCCGCGCCCATGGTGTATCCGTGGGCTTGTTTGCGGTCGCGCTTGATGAAGATCATGCCGAGGATGAGGAGCAGGGCGGCGGTGGCGTTGAGGCTGGCGTTGATGGCTGGCAGTGTCATTGAGCGTGGATTTTCTGAATGTCGCGGAGGAGACGCTGGCGGTTCTCTTCGGCCTTCGGCCCAACGGCGTCGTAGTAGCCGCGGATCATCCCGGCGCGATCGATGAGGACGAGCATGCCGCTGTGGATGAATTGTTCCTTGGCATCGACGGCGGTGTTGTCGGCGAGCACGAGCTTGAAGCCGTCGTTGCCGATGCGGAAGACGTCCGCTTTTTTTCCTGTGAGGAAAAACCAACGGTCGTCGGCGTTGTGGCGTTTTGCGTAGTCGCGGAGGACTTCGGGCGTGTCCTTCTCATCGGTGGAAATAGAGACCAGCCGAACATCGGCGAGGCCAGCCGTGGCGACGTGAATTTTTTGCGCCTCCGCACTGAGCGCCGTGCAGATGCCGGGGCATGTGGCGAAGAAGAAATCGGCGACCCACACTTTGCCGCGCATCGTCTTGGAGTCGAACGGCTGGCCGCTGCGCTCCGTGAGCGTGAACGCGGGCACCGTGTAACGCGGATGCTCCAGCATTTCGGCGAGCGGATCGGTGACCTCCTTGACTGGCGCATCAAATGGCGGCGGCGGTTTTTGCTCGCACCCGACGAGCGCCAGGGCGGTGAGAAGTGCGAGCGCTTTCATATTTTCGTGAACACCATGAGCCCAAGAATGAGCGGCAGATAGATGATGCTCGTGAAGAACAGCCGCCGCGCAACAGGCCGCGAACGGTCCGCGCAAAAGTGAAGCGCGGCGAGGAAGAAGAGGCTGTTAAACAACAGCGCTCCGCCAAGGTAGATGCTGCCGCCGAGGCCCGCGTTGAACTGCACAAGCGTGATGCCAGTCAGCAGGAACGTGAAGAAAAGACTGGTGATTGCGGTGGGAAAGCCCGTGTTGTCGTCGCGCTTCAGCATGACGAGCCCCGCGCTGCGATACTGGTCGCGATACATCCACGCGATGGCGAGGAAGTGCGGCATCTGCCACGCAAAGAGCACGCCGAAAAGCACCCACGCGCCGAGCGAAAGATGCGGGTTCGCCGCAGCCCAGCCGACCATCGGCGGAATCGCGCCGCTCACCGCGCCGACCAGCGTACACCACGCAGAGACGCGCTTCAGCGGCGTGTAGAGGACGACGTAAATGAAGATCGTGCTCACTGCGAGGATCGCGCTGAGCGCATTCACTGCGAGCCACAACCAGGTGCCGCCGATCGCTGCGAGGGCGAGCGCGATCCAAAATGCCGCGCTTTTTTTCATGCGCCCGGCGACGATGGGTCGGTCAGCAGTGCGAGGCATCAGCGCGTCGATTTTCACCTCCCAAAGCTGGTTCAGCGCCGCAGCACTCGCCGCGCAGAGAGCAGTTCCGAGCATCGCCTGGACGAGTCGCAGCCAGTCGATCGCGCCCGGCGCGCCCATCCAATAGCCAACGAATGTCGTGATGAGCACGAGCATGTTCAGCCGCGCCTTCGTGAGATCCAAAAGGTCGGCGAGGATGCCTGGCTCAGCATTTGCCGCTGGCACCGCTACGGGTTCACTCACGCCTTCACCCTCCAGCTCCGCGCCGCGAGCAGCGCGGTCGTCGCGCAGATGAGTGCGCCGACGACGACGTGTGTATTGGTGATGTGCGGATGCCGCCCTTTCCAGATGATCATGACGCCGAGCATGAACTGCACTACAACCATCGCAAGCAACGCCAAACCGAGCCGCGTGATTCGCACTTCACCCGCAGCCCGCTTCAAACAAGCGATGGCGAGCCCGATGACGTGCCCCGTGATGAGGATCGGCAGCACCCGCGAATGGAGAAAATGAATACCCACAGCGTGAGTCCAGACATCCGGCAGCATCCCGCTTCCTGCGGAGGGCCAGGTCGGAATCACCAGCCCGAGCCCGCGATGCCGGAGATACGCCGCACACGCGAGCTGGATGATGTAGAGCCATTGAAGCGCGATCGCCATGATATGAATCTTGCGCGCGCCATCGATCTTCGGACGCTCGCCCAGCTCCTTCCAAACTGGAGAAAGCCGCGCTGCAATCACCGCAAGGAGCGCGAGGAAAATCTGCGCGAATATTCCGTGGAAAGTGCGGACATTCGTGGCGAGATCGATGTTTCCCGCCGTCTCGATTTCCACCCTCAGCGAGCCCAGCGCCGCCTGCACACATGCGCCGATGTAGGCCGCAAGCACGAGCCCCTGATCCACGGTCATCTTTTCCCCTCGCCGCTTCATTCGCCCCACGAGCATCCCGATAAAGATGATCATCGCAGGCCACACCCGGAGTTGCGAAATCACATTCCCTTTCCACCCAAAAGCGCGACACGCATCCGCCGCAAACATAAAGCCAACCGCGACAAAGAACGCCGTCCAATTCCGCCACAGCATCGCGGCCAAAACCCCGACGCTCAACCCCATCGCCATCGCGACCAGCCGGTGACCGTGCTCCTTGAGCAACGGCGGATTTTTATACCACGGGATGTCGGTCCCCGGCGTCGTAGGATTCAGCAAAGTGCCATCGACATGCGGCGCATTTGGCGCAGCCATCCCCGCATCGTAAGTCGTCACAATCGCCCCTAAAAAAATAAGGACGAGCGTCGCGAAGACGCAGAATTTCGAAAGACGAGAGAGCCAAGGATTAACAAGCGACGTGGACATGAATAAAAGAGCTTACCAATGGGAACGCTCCCGCAAAGACGGGAGTTTCAAAAAACCACCGTCCCCATTACGCAACACCTCGGCGAATGTGCCCGTCGGATTATGCGCTAATGAGCTGCCAAGGATGAAGCAGCAGGCACCGCAGTTCGACTTCCCATGAGGGCGGCGACTTACGACGGCAACTTATTTTTTAAGTATCGGGGCCGTTTCGACCCCGCGACCTGTAAGACGGTTTGTAAAACTCAGAATTCTTATGAAAAAGCACGGGGACTGGGATGGCCCCGCTACTTTCCATTAAGGCGTAACAGAGTAGAATTCCCGTCGATGTGGAGCCTCAGAACCATGCTTGCATTTTGGCAGAGGCGGCTGACAACGGGGAGGTATGAAATCCTTCCTGGCCACCGTGCTGTCCGCTGTCGTTCTCTTCTCGCCGTGCTTCGCGCTGAATCCTTCCATTGAGGCGGATTCGCCGATTTCGAAGAACCTCCTCACGCCGGACCGCCTTGCCCGTCAGGCCGATTGGCTGAAGCGAATTGCGGAACTGGAAAAGGCGGATTTCTCGAAGGCGGCCCAGGTTTTGGAGGGATTAATTCAGCCCGCCCGCCCGCTTCAGTGGGAATGGGAGGTCCTCTGGATTCAATGGTCCCGCCGCGATCCAGAGGCCGCTTTGATCGAGGGAATGAAGCCTCGTGCTCGCGGGAAATACGAAGTGAAGCTGCGCGACATCATGTTCGAGTGGGCAGGAAAGGATGCGACCAGTGCACGCAAATGGCTGGAGGCCGATCCTCTCCGGACATCGGACCAGAGATTGACTCAGGGATTCCTCGACGGTTTTGCAACCACCGACATCGCTGGAGCAACGGAGTTCATCACGAAGCATCCCGGACCCGGCACAAATGCGGCCCTTGGCCAGCTTTGCAACGCCGTGTTTACGAGCGGCGGGGAAGCGGCGATGCTGAAGTGGTGGGATTCACTGCCTGCGCCGGAAGCAAATACCGATGCGAAAGTCATCGCAGCATCCAGCGTCGCCGGAAAGCTCGCAACCGTGGATCTGCGAAAAGCAGCCGCTTTTTGGAAATCGATGCCGCGCCCGCTCTACGACGGAAATGCTGTGCCAATGATGCTTGCCGGACGGATGGCGCGCGAGCTCAGCCCGCTCGAAGCGCTCGAATGGGCGGGAAGCATGCCGCCCAACGCGGGCTCGAAGTCCTATCCCGGAGTGGGCACAGCGGCGGAAGTCTGGGCGGAATCCGATCCAGAAGGTTTCGCGAAATGGCTGGTGAAAAATCGCGACTATCCGGCGATTGATGCCGTGTTGTTTGGATTCGTCCGCTACCTCGGCCGACGAGATCCCGTGCAAGCGCGGAAATGGCTTGGCGAAATAAAGGACGAAAAAGAGCGCGAAACAGCGCGGATTTGGATCGAGTAGAGTCAGAGGGGTGTGATTAATTCTACTTTGTTAGTCGCTCATTTTGGCCCGCGAAAAGACGCGAAAGGATTTCCCATTTCGCGCTTTTTTGCGTTTTTCGCGGGCCA
>JAYTMG010000699.1:0-8325 GCA_043728745.1 Verrucomicrobiaceae bacterium | reverse complement strand
TTAATTCTACTTTGTTACTTGATCTGAAGGAGTTCGGAATTGGCCCGCGAAAGGCGCGAAAAGGCGCGAAATAAACATCTATTTCGCGGCCTTTCGCGCCTTTCGCGGGCCAAAGTTTTGCCGCTAACAAAGTAGAATTAATAGTGGTTTCGCGAGCGATGAACGCCGAAGGCTCTGGAGTGCTGCGAGAATCGCAGCTTTGAGCGACATCACAGAGAAAGGACGAGTCAAAGAGCGGTGATGCTCACCGCACTCCAGAGCCTTCGGCTTCCATTTGCCCAAGGCTCTCTGAGATGGACCACTTTTAATCACACCCGAGCGGGCACCGGATCGTTCGCTGCGCTTGACAGGATGAAGCGGGACGGGCAACCCATCGCGGCTGTGCTTCCATATTTCATCTGCCTCATCGTTGGCTACCTGCTGGGCTCTGTGCCGTTCGGCCTGCTCGCTGGCCGGCTGAAGGGCGTGGACATTCGCACGCAAGGAAGCGGAAATATCGGGGCGACCAATGTGTGGCGCGTGTGCGGCTGGCGATACGGCCTGCCGGTATTCATCCTTGATGCGCTAAAGGGCGTGGCCGCCGTATATCTCGGGCGGCGGCTCGGCGGCGAATACACGCCGATCGTGGGAGCGTTTGCGTGCATCATCGGCCACAGCTTCCCGGTATGGCTGAAGTTCAAGGGCGGCAAAGGCGTGGCGACTTCACTGGGCGTGATGCTGGGCATGATGCCGATGGCGACGCTCGCCGTCTTTGCGCTGTGGGTGCTGGTTTTCAAAGCGAGCGGCTACGTGTCACTGGCGAGCATCGTGGCCGCTGCCGCGCTGCCGACCGTGGTTGGAATTGGGAATGTCAGCGGATGGTCTTACGGCTGGCCTGCATTCTGGTTCGCGCTGGTCGCAGGGGCGCTGGTAATCGTTCGGCATCGCACCAACATCACGCGGCTGCGTGCGGGGACGGAGAGTCGGTTCGGCAAAAAGAAAGGGAATGAATCATGAGTTTTCAAAAGGTCGGAATCATCGGCGCAGGGAGCTGGGGAACCGCGCTGGCGCTGGTTCTACAAGGCAACGGACTGTCTGTTACGATATGGGGGCACGACGCCGCCCACATTGATGAAGTGCGCGCGGCCAGGGAGAACCAAGTCTATTTGCCGGGAGTGAAGCTGCCGGAATCGCTGTCGTTCACTTCGACGCTGGAGGATCTTTGTGGCTGCGACCTGCTGCTCGTCGTGACGCCATCGAAGGCCGTTCGCGAAGTGGCATCGCGGCTTTTTGCTGCGGAACTTGGAGAGCGGGCAGTGCTGCTGAGCTGCACGAAAGGCGTCGAGCGCGGCAGTGGTTTGCGCATGAGCGAAATCCTCGCGGAGTATTTCCCGAAGAACCCCGTCGCGGTCCTGAGCGGTCCGAGCCACGCCGAAGAAGTCGCGCGCAAATGTCCGACCTGCGTAGTGCTCGGCTGCAAGGACTCCGAGGTCGCGCAGCGGTTGCAGCGTGCATTTTCCTCGTCGTCGTTCCGCGCCTACACGAACGACGATGTCGCGGGCATCGAACTCGGCGGCGCTCTAAAAAACATCTACGCGATCGCCGCTGGCGTGTGCGATGGCCTCGGCCTTGGCGACAATGCAAAGGCCGCGCTGGTGACTCGCGCGCTGGTAGAGCTTGGTCGCCTCGGCGGCGCGCTCGGCGGGAAACCGGCGACGTTCATGGGGCTGAGCGGTGTCGGGGATTTGATGGTGACGTGCTTCAGCCAGCACAGCCGCAATCGCTCCGTCGGCGAGCGGCTGGGAAAAGGCGAGCAACTCTCGTCCATCGTCGCATCCATGCAGATGGTCGCGGAGGGCGTGCCGACGACTTACAGCGCGTATGAATGTGCGCGACGCCACAACTTGGAAGCGCCCATCATCGAGCAAATCAAAGGTATCCTCGACGGCAGCATCGGCCCTGCGGATGCGCTTGCGCGCTTGCTCGGGCGGGAACCGAGGCCGGAGTAGCGTTACTTCTTTGCGAGCGATTCGAGGTAGTCGATCAAGCTGGCGAGATCGTTCACGGTCAGTGCGTTGACGAGGCCTTCGGGCATGAGCGAATTGTCGTTTTTCTCGCGTTTGGCGATGTTCTTCGGGTCGAGCGTGATTTCCTGCGCTGCGATATTCCGGATGACGACTTTGTCCGCAGCTTCCTGCGTGACGAAGCCCATTTGCACGGCGCCGTCTTTCATCGTGAAAAGGTTCGTGACGAAGCCCTGCGCGATGGTTTTGTTCGGCAAGAGGATGGCCTCGGCAAGCTCGCGGCGCTTGTAGGTTTCGGCGATGTTTCCAAGGTACGGCCCCTTCACTGGGTCGGTCGCTTTCACCGTATGACAGGCGACGCAGCCCGTGCTGGTGAATAGTCCCTCGCCCCGTGCGCGGTCGCCTTTGGTCTTCATCACTTGCTCGACAACGTCCGCCGCTTTCAGGGATGAGATCATCGGTCCGGTTTGTTTCGCGGCCATCTTGGCGGGATCGATTTTGAGCTTCTTGACTGCATCCTGCGCGGACTTGGCTACCGCAGGGTCCGCGTCGGTCAGTGCGGCGACGATCTTTTCCGCGAGCGATTTATCTTCGGCGAAGACGGCGGCGCGGATGATTTGTTCGCGGCGTTTTACGTCCGCCCAACCGGCTTCGAGAGACTTCGCAGCCATCTCGCGCGGCTCGGGCGAACCGACTTTGCGGGCGGCGAGATTGAGCAGCGCAGCGTCGGCCCAAACGCTCATCGTGCCATCGAGCATCGGCGCGGATTGCTCCAAGGCTTGATGCTGATTTTCGATCAATCGCGAGTTGAAGAACGCATTGCGGAGTTTTGCGAAGTCTTTCTTCTTTTCGCCAAGTCGGGCGAGCGTGCCGAGGATGGCGTAAGTCGCATCGCGGTTATCCACTTTGCAAAGCGCGATCGCTGCGGCGGTAGCTGTAGCGTCATCATCCGAGCCGCTTGCTTTCATGAGAAGCGGGATCGCCTCCGTTGGGATGCTATCAGCTTCCGCGAGTTGCTTCGCAAGAATCGGCAGCAAGCTCGGGTCCTTGGCGGCGAGGGCGATGAGCTTGGTCGTGGCATCGTTCATTTTGATGCGGTGACGCGAGAACTCCTTCGCTAAAAACGCAGCTTCTTCATTTCCAGCAGCATTGATCGCGGCCTTGAGAACTTCGGCGATTTTCTTCGTCTCGGCCCATTCCTCGGGCTGGTAAAATGGCCCGCGCGTGTCGGGTCGAGTGCCCCAGGATTCCCCGATGCCTTTGGAGTCTTTCTTCCAATTACCCTCGATTGAGTGAAGCCGGCACAACGCGGTGAGCAAACCTTCACGTTGCGTGCGGTCCGTCGTCTTGCCCAGGCGCGCGATGAGCCCGTCCACAGTCTTTGCGTCGTGGATGCCGCGAAGCACCATGAGCGCTCCAGTGCGGAGCGGCGTGGCCGAAGCTGGCTGATCCACGATCGCAAAACAGGCGTCGCTCGCGGCCAACTGACGCATCACTTGCATCGCCGTATGCACGACAATCGCGTCGGAGTCGCCGAGCAACGGCGCGATGGCCGTGGCGGTTTCAGCGAGGCCCGTCGCGTTGAGCTTTTGCGGAACAGGCGTCGCGCCATCGGCCCACACTCCGCTGAGTCCGTGCGAGCGGCCCAGCGCTACGACTGTTTCTTTGCGAACGCGGGCGTCAGCGCTCTTCAGCCCCGCCGTAAGAGTGGCGGGCGCGATGGTGATTTGGTCCTCGCGATCCGCGAGTGCGCGCATTGCGAACGCGCCGAGCACCGGGTCTGCGATGAGTGCCGCGATGCCCTCGTTGGATTTCGCACCGAGCGCTTGTTTGAACGTGAACAGCGCAGCGACACGCGCAGGCAGCGGAGTCGCCGAATCTTTGATCATCGCATAGACGCTTGGAAGAATCACGGGGCTCAGGCCGCGACGCAGAAGGGTGCGCTGTGCTTCGAGGCGGGTGCGATTGCTCGCGCTGGCAAGCAGCTTCACCAGCTCCGGGTCTGTCGATTTTGCAAAATCGGGCAACGCTGCGGGCGTGTGGCCCTTCGGTGCAACGCGCACGATGTATCCAACTTCGGGACCGGCCCACGCGAAGGTCGCCGGACCTTTCCATGAGGACGCATAGACGTATCCGCGCGCATCTACGTCGCCATCGGTCGAGCGCGTCATGCCCACGAGCGATGTGGGTTTTTCGGTCTCCTCGAACGTCGCACCTTTCGGCTTCACGGTGTGACGGAAGATCGGCCCTTTCCCCCAATCGCTCGTGTAAGGAAGATTGTTCCAAGCAGCGGGCCAGCCGGGTTCATCGAGCCAGAAAGCGCCGCAGCCGGAGCCGCCGCCGTAGTCCGCGAGCGGTGCGACGTGTTCGTCCGGGAAGTTCATGTAGAGCCGCGGATATCCGTGGTCTTCGAAGCCCGTGAAATGATGCAGCCGAATATCCCACCCGCCGCCATCGTTCGTATTATCGCGCGTGAAAATATCCAGTAACGGCGACACCGCTGCTTCCAAAATATTCCGTGTCCCGCGCGCGTAGAGCTGAATTCCGCTGCCATCGGGCCGCACGCGGATGACGCCGCCGCCGCGCAATTGCAGCTTCCGGCCATCGGTGCCGATTGCCTCCATAAATCCGAAGTCGCCACCCGCGATATAAAGCCAGCCGTCGATCCCCATCTCCATTCCGTTCGTCGTATGGTCGGCCGGGCGGCCTTTGAAATCGAACGCGATGCCCTTCACGAGCACCTTTTGCACATCGCTCACGCCGTCGCCGTTGGTATCCGTAAATGCGCTGATGTCCGGCGGATGCACGCAATAGACGGTGTTACCATCGACCACGAGGCCGCGCGGGGAATCGACCTTCGCGAACTCCGTCATTTCGTCCGCACGACCGTCGCCGTCCGTATCGCGAAGCCGCAAGATGCGCCCGCGATTTGGATCGCGACCGAGCGAGCCGTTGCCATCCGAACTAACGTAGAGCGTGCCATCCGGCGCAGCGGCGATGAAGACGGGATAGTTCGATTGCGGTGGCGCGGAAAACAGCGTGGCCTCAAAGCCCTCGGCGACCTTCACGTCTTTGAGAAGCTCGTCTTCTTTCGGAAAAGGCGGTGTGGCGAATGCGGTGGCGGCGGCAATTGCCGTTGCGAGAATGAAGCGTGTCATTAGTTAAAGTAGAATCATGGAAAGGCGGAATGCGCCCGAGTCTTAGGGATGGAGAGCACCGCCTACGCATCGAAGAACTTCCGCGCAGCGCGCAGAATCTCGCCCATGCGTTCGACCTCTTCGGAGGTATTGTAGAAATAGAAACTCGCCCGCGTAGTGCCGGGAAGTTGCAGCTTGCGCATGAGCGGCTGGTTGCAGTGGTGCCCGCCCCGCAGCGCAAGGCCGTGCTCATTTGCGTAAGTGGTGAGGTCGTGCGGATGCGCCCATTCCGCGTGAAAGGAAGCGAGCGCGCCTCGCTCGCCGGTCGGCCCGAGGACGCGGACTCCGGGGATTTCCGTGAGGATCGCGATGGCCTGTGCTGCGAGCTTCGAGTCGTGCTCAAAAATTGCGGGACGTCCGAGCGCTTCGAGATAATCCACAGCGGCACCGAGTCCGATTGCGCCCGCGATATTGGGCGTGCCCGCTTCAAATTTGTAGGGCGGCTGTTTGTATGTCGCGCGCTCATAAGTGACGCTGACGATCATCTCCCCTCCCCCGTGCCACGGCGGGATTGTGCGGAGCAATTCGAGCCGTCCGTAGAGCCCGCCGCTGCCAGTCGGCGCGCACATTTTATGACCGGAGAATGCGTAGAAATCGCAGCCCATCGCGCGGACATCGACGGGGATATGGCCGACGGACTGCGCGCCATCCACCATCGTCACAGCGCCGACTTCGCGAGCGGCGCGGCAGAAATCCGCGACGGGATTGATGGTGCCGAGCGAATTGGAAATATGAGTGAACGCGAAGAGCTTCACGCCATCGAGCAACGACGGCGTGAACGCGAGGGTGCCGTCGTCGGCGAGCGGGACAAAGCGAAGTGTCGCTCCCGTGCGCGCCGCGAGCATCTGCCACGGCACGAGGTTGCTGTGATGCTCGATTTCCGTAAGCAAGATGACGTCGCCCGCTTTCAAATTCTGCGGGCCCCACGTATTCGCGACGAGGTTGATGGCCTCGGTTGTGCCTCGGGTGAAGATGATTTCGTCGGACGATTCCGCGCCGAGATAGCGCGCGAGTTTTCCGCGCGCGGCCTCGTAGGCGTCGGTCGCGCGGGAGCTTAGTTCGTGCAGTCCACGGTGGACGTTGGCGTTGTCGCGCTCGTAGTAGCGCGAGATTGCGTCAATGACGGCGTGCGGCTTTTGGGAGCTCGCTGCATTGTCAAAATAGACAAGCGGCTTGCCGTTTACCTGCTGCGCGAGAATCGGAAATTCCGCCCGCACTTTACTCCAATCAACATTCATCATGAAGCAATACTGTCAGCACTGCCGCGCGGTTGCAATCGGGTGATTGAATCGCGCGCGGGTTGGAGTGAACGGCCCATTGTAGTTTGATCCTAGAAGCGTGATTGGGCTGATCTTCCAATTGTCGGAAAAATCTGATGTAGAGAGGGATGGAGCAAGAGAAAGCGCCGCAGAGCACTCACCCTGAGGGTGAGCGTCAAATCACACCGATACCCGCACGCGCCAGTTGGCCCGTGGACACGCCCGGCGGACGCTACTACGCCGAGTTCCAGACCGACGCGCCCGTCACCCGCGAAGCGCAGTTGATTATCTTTGCCCAGTTCCTCCACAGCGGCGGGCGCTGGGAGCAATTCCTGCGCGGTTGTCCGCTGCGGTATTTTGGCAATCGTGGCAGCGAAATCGTGGACGTCATGGGCACCGCCACGCTCTCCATCCCCTGCGGCCACTGGCGCTACGCCCACATCAACTCCGTGCGCGGCGACACCCTCAACCCTCCCCTTTTAAAAATGACCCGCACCGTCAGCGAACAGGTCGTGCGCCGCGCGATGAAACGCATCGACGAAACTGCCGGCCTCGACTGGCTGGCCGAAGAAATGCGCGACTGCGTAAAACCCGTCCTCAGCGTCCCCTACATCCTCGATCTCGACTGTACCGTGAAGACCCTCTACGGCCACCAACAAGGCGCACAAATCGGCTACAACCCGCATAAACCCGGACGCCCCAGCCACGCCTACCACAGCTACTTCATGGCTAACACACGCATGAGCCTCGGCGTCGAAGTCTGCCCCGGAAAAGACACCGCCGCAAAACACGGACTCCCCGGCCTTTGGAAACTCCTCGCCGCCCTCCCCCGCACCCACTGGCCCACCTTCTTGCGAGGCGATTGCCGTCGCTTCGCTCCGCCCTGCGGGCTGCCTATCGGAAGGCTATCTCGCTTCGCTCGGTTCCGGCTACGGCAACGAACGCATCATGAGCGCCGCCGAGGCCATCGGAGTGCCCTATCTTTTCAAACTCAAGCACACCCTAAAAGTCAAAACCCTCATCCAACAAATGCAACGCGCCGGAGCCCATTGGATCGACGCCGGAGACGGCTGGGAGGCCATCGAAGCCACTCTCCAGCTCAGCGGCTGGAGCTGCAAACGCCGAGTCATCCTCGTCCGCGAAGCCCCCGCCATCGCCCCCATCGGGAGCAACGCCCGACGACGACACGACCACCACCAACCCGCCCTCCCCGGCAGCGGCCAATGGCAAAGCGCCGCCGCCCCCTGGAGCGGCAAAATCGCCGTCCTCGTCAACAGCCTCGTCACCAGCCTCGACCCCATCGCCTACCCCACCATCGCCATGCCCCGACTCTACCGCGAAAGAGCCGACGCCGAACCGGAGCGAAGCGGAGATAGCCAGCCGCAGGCTGCCCGAAGGGCGAGCGCAGCGAGGCAAAACGTCTACGACGAACTCAAAAACCAATGGGGCTGGGCCGGCTAAGTCACCCAAAAACTCGCCCCGTGTAGGCTCATGGCCAACCTCATCGCCCTCATCTACAACTGGTGGCACCTCTACGCACGAATGTTCGACGGCGAGCACCACCGCGAAGCCATCACCAGCCGCCCCGCCTTGCTCAACGGAGTCGGACGCCTCGCCCAACACAGCGGACAAAAAACCATCAAAGTGAGCCTACAGCACGAAAACAAAGAGGAAATCGAAGGTTCCTCGCTGTTTCCAGTGGGTAGCGGAAGTTTTCCGGGCTCCGCAGAAGAGAAACGCCTGCTGATGCGGCCGCGAACATCCAAAGTTCCCCCCAGAGTTCCGGCCCAGCTCATCAGCCGAGTCAGTTCCACACTTCGTACCTCATCCTTCGTGTTGTTTCATTTTCACCCACTGGAAATAGCG
>JAYTMG010000698.1:0-2479 GCA_043728745.1 Verrucomicrobiaceae bacterium | reverse complement strand
GAGAGCTTCGCTTTGAATGCGGCCATGTTGGCGAGGGCGCGGTCGAGCTCGGGCGCGGCGACGCCGGAGAGGTAGCCGTGCGCTTTTTCCACCATCTCGACGCGGTGGCAGATCATGGCGAGGTCGTTGCCGGCGGTGATGGCGCGGTGGATGACTTCCTCCATGCCGCTGTCGCCGGTGCCGTAGGGGTTGAGGATGGCGCCCATGTCGAGGTCGTCGGTCATGACGAGCCCGTTGAAGCCGTGCTCGCCGCGGAGGAGGTCGGTGATGACGCGGCGGGAAAGCGAAGTGGGCACGCCAGTGTCGTCGAGCGCGGGGTAGAAGGCGTGGCCGATCATCATGGAATCGACGGGGCTGGGGCTGTCGGGCGCGGCGAAGTGCTTGAAGACGGCGAGTTCATTTGCGTCAAGCTCTTGGCGCGAAAATGGGACGGTGGGGAGCTCGTGGTGGGCGTCGGCGGGGCAGCGCGAGTAGCCGGGGAAGTGCTTGCCGCACGATAGGACGCCAGCGGCGCGCAATGCGTCGTTGAAGCGCGCTGCGTTGCGGATGACGTGGGCGGCGTCGTTGCCGTAGCAGCGTCCGCGAAGGGAGTTGTCGGCTTCGTCGTCGAACGAGATGTCGAGTACGGGACAGAGGTCCAGATTGAACCCGAACATGCGGAGCAATCGCGCGGTGATGCGCCCGTGGTCCGCGATGAGCGCGGGGTCGTTTTTGTCGCGAAGCTGGTTGGCGTTTGGGGGTTCGTTGCCGATGAGCTTGAGCCTGGAGACGCGGCCACCTTCTTGGTCGATGGTGATGATCGGCGGCGTCTCCGACAGGTCGCGGAGGTCGTCGCAGAGCTTGCGGAGCTGCGATGGCGACTTGATGTTCCTCCCGAAGAGGATGAAGGCGCCGGGCTGAATGCGGCGGAAGGTTTCCGCCGACTTTGCATCAAGTGCGAGACCGGGAACGCCGGTCATCAATAACTGTCCAAGATTTGTTCCCATAAAACAAGAGATGCCGGAAATCATGCGCCGCTCCAACAAAAGAAACGGACGCATGTCGATTCATTGATCTGCTGCCGCGATTGCGAGAACCTTGATATGCCGGTCGGGGAAATCCACCCAGTAATGGATCGAGTAACCCGCTACGATGCTGATTTCAACCCGACGTCCGATTTGATCGTGTTCGTGGTAATCCGAGAGTTGTTCGGGAGCCGACCGCAGCGCGATGAAATGATCGATCAGTCGCATTCGGGTCTTTCTTGGCAAGGAGTCCAAGAGCGCAACCGCCTCGATGTCGATCAGCAGCCGATAAACCATGCCCTGCGTTTATTCCGCGTGCCGTTGCCGCAAATCATCAATATCAACCCAATGAGACGCGTCCTTGTCGTCAATTTTTTGCGCTAGCGTTTGCCGGAAGCCTTCGTCTCGAACGGTCTTCTGGGAAATGAGGAATGCAATCAACTCCCGTTGCTCCACGGCAGGCAAATTTGTTGCCTCATCTTTGAGTTGTTTCAGCGACATGTGACGGAAGCTATCGAAGGAGCCGAAACTGTCAAACACCCGGCCCGAAAATGTGCGTCGGGAACGTGGGTTACTTTTTCCCTTTTGGGTCGAGGTTTGCCTCCATGTCTTCCGGCGTGAGTTTGCTGGCGACGCCGCCGGCGGGAACTTCTGCTTTTGCGCTCCAAACGATCGCATTGAGGACGAGCTTGCGCTGATCTTCGTTGGCCCATCCGGAATGGAAATGTCCGCCGGTGAAGCCGAAGCCGCGTCCGCCGTCTTCGCGCTCGACTGCCCATGCGACGTGCTGCGGGAGTTTGAGTTCGAGGACGGCTTTTTTCTGCTCGGGATTGCCTGCGTGCGGGCCTTCGCCGCGCTTGGTGGTCTCTTCGGTGGCTATTGCGCTGAGGATGGGCGTGACGCCTTTCATGTCCTTGCGGAAGCGCATGTGGTAGTACCATTCGTCGTTGGTAATGAATGGTTTTACGCCGTCGCTGATCGGGTGTTTTGGGAATGCGGAGAAGTCGGCAGTCCAGTGCGGATTCACGCTCCACCATTGCTCGAAGTATCCGCCGAGCCAGTTGAGGAATTCGGACGATCCTTTGCCGGTGGAGCTGCGGTCGGCGGGCGGTGGAGTCTTGACGGGCTTGCCGTCGGGGCCGGGCGCGCCATCGGGCCAGTTGGCCTTTTCGTAAGCGGGCTCGACGGCGTAGTGGAGGCAGACGAAGCCGCAGCCGCGCTTCATTTCTTTGTCGAGTTGCTGAAGGTGATCGCCGACTACGGCGGGGTGTCCGCCACCGCCGTCGGAATAAATGAGGATGGTGTTGGCGGCGGCCATTTCTTCGGGCGTGGGCCACTGGGCGTTGAGCTTCACTTTCACCGATACGCGGTCCGCAGCGCCTTGTTCGAGGCACTTGGCGAGGAGTTGGACGCCGGCGTTGTGCTCATGCTGGCCGGGGCCGTGCGATGGACGGCCGGCGATCATGAGGATGTTC
>JAYTMG010000697.1:0-1552 GCA_043728745.1 Verrucomicrobiaceae bacterium | reverse complement strand
AGCGCGCCGCGATCAATGCAGGTGTTCGCGCCAATCTCCACGTCGTCGTGAATGATCACGTTGCCGAGTTGCAACACCTTGAGCTGCTGGCCTTGATCGAAGACGTAGCCGTAACCATCCGCGCCAATGGAAGTGCCGGCGTGAATGCGCACGCGATTTCCAATCTGCGAACGCGCGTAGAGGACGACGTTGGGAAAGATTTTCGCATCGTCGCCGAGTCGTGAATCGTCGCCGACATTCACGCCGCCGAGCAGCGCAGAGCGCGCGCCAATTTTCACGCGCTCGCCGATGACGCAGTGCGGCCCGATGTGCGCGCTGGGATCCACTTGCGCGGAAGCGGCCACCACCGCCGTCGGGTGAACGCCCGGAGCCAGTGGCGGCTCGGAGAAGAACAGCGGCAGCACCTTCGCGTAACCGACGCGTGGGTTTTTCATCCGCAGCAAGGTCTTCGTCGCCGAGGCCATGGTGTCGCTGACGAGAATGGCCGACGCGCCGCCCTGCTCGGCCTGGGCGAGATAGGCTTCGTTCTCCGCAAACGTAAGGTGCCCCGCCTGCGCCGCATCGGCGGGCGCAAAGCCGTTGATGACAAGCGCGCCGTCGCCGACGAGTTCTGCGCCGAGTTTTTCCGCGAGTTGCGCGGTGGTGAAATGGGCCATGTGATTCTTAGCGTGCGGCCAGTTTGCCACTGGCAGTTTCGGCGCGTTCTCGTTCTGAGAAATTCTGCCGGTTACAAACCGGCAGCACGTTTTGCCGCGCCATCGTTGACTCGCAATTGGCACGGAATATAGAGTCCGCGCGATTTTCCACGCAAACAAAGTTTGGCGGGAAGTCGCAGCACAACGGACACAACGCACAGGCAGAACACAATTTTATGAGTCGCAAAATTCGTTACGGCATGGTGGGCGGCGGGCGCGGGGCCTTCATCGGCGCGGTGCATCGCATCGCGGCGGCGATGGACCAGCAGATTGAACTCGTCTGCGGCGCGTTCTCCTCCGACCCCGAACGCTCGAAGGCCAGCGGCGCGGATTTCTTCCTGCCGCCGGATCGTTGCTACGGCACGTTTGAGGAGATGATTCGCGCCGAGGCGAAGCTGCCGGAAGGCGAGCGCATGGATTTCATCGCCATCGTCACGCCGAACCACATGCACTTTCCACCCGCGAAGCTGGCGCTGGAAAACGGCTTTCATGTTTTGAGCGACAAGCCTGCCACACTCAATCTCGCCGAAGCGAAGAAGCTCGCGGCGATTGTGAAGCAGAGCGGCCTGCTCTACGGACTGACGCACAACTACACCGGCTACCCGCTCGTGAAGGAAGCGCGCGACCTGATTCGCGCCGGCAAGCTCGGGAAAATTCGCAAAGTTGTGGCCGAGTATCCGCAAGGCTGGCTCGCCACGCGCCTCGAAGCCAGCGGCCAGAAGCAGGCCGCGTGGCGCACCGACCCAAAACGCAGCGGAGCAGGGGGCTGCGTCGGCGACATCGGCACGCACGCCGAAAATCTCGCCGAGTACATCACTGGTTTGCAGATTGAAGAACTCGCCGCCGACATCACGAGC
>JAYTMG010000696.1:0-16717 GCA_043728745.1 Verrucomicrobiaceae bacterium | reverse complement strand
CCTCGTGGAAGCGGGGCGCGGGTGTCATTTCAAATGCGACTTCTGCGCGGTGCAGACGGTCTTTTCCCAAAGCCAAACGCGGCGTCCGGCGGACGAAATTATCGCCGAACTCACCGCGCTGAAAGGAACGAAAAAGCTCTTCTTTTTCGTTGATGACAACATCACGTCGAATCTCGCGCAGGCGAAAGAATTCTTCCGCGCACTCATCCCGCTCGGCATCCGCTGGGTCGGGCAATCGAGCATCAATGCGGCGCACGACGAAGAGTTCCTGGAACTCATCGCACGCAGCGGATGTCAGGGCGTGCTCATCGGCTTTGAAAGTCTGAATGCGAAAAACCTCGCGGCGATGAACAAGACCTTTAACACCGCACGCGGCGGCTTCACGAAAGCGCTCGCGAATTTGCGCAAACATCGCATCCGCATCTACGGCACATTTGTCTTCGGATACGATGGCGACACGGCGACGAGTTTCGACGAGACGGTGTCGTTCGCGCAGGAGCATTCGATGTATATCGCAGCGTTCAATCACCTCACGCCATTCCCCGGCACGCCGCTCTATCACAGGCTGCGCGAGGAAGGGCGACTACTCTACGACGCATGGTGGCTCGATGATCGATACAGCTACAATCGCATCCCGTTTCAGCCCGCCGGGATGTCGCCGGAAGAACTCCAGCGCGGATGCCTCGGAGCGCGCAAACGGTTCTATTCATGGCGCAGCATCGTAAAGCGCGGGTTCGATTCCGTGAATCGCGCGAACGGATTTATGTGGCGCAATTTTTACCTCATCAACGGAATGCACCGAGGCGACGTGAGCCTGCGCGACACGTATCCGCTCGGTGACGAATCATGGACCGGTCCGCTGCTCATGGCGCAGTGAAGCCGCGCTTTCAAATCGCCACTCCCGCAGACGACGAAGCCATCCGCCGACTGCTCCGCGAAAACCCGATGCGTGGTTCCGTGAGTGTGAGCTTTGAGCGCGAGCCGAGCTACTTTGTCGGAGCAAATATCGCGGACGGCAGCGACCAAACAATCGTCGTGCGAGAAGGCGAAAAGCTTGTCTGCATGGGCCGCTGCATCCGGCGCGAATGCTGGCTGAATGGGCGTCCGCACGATGTCGGCTATCTCGCGGAACTCCGTCTCGACGCTTCAGCGGAGGGGCGATTCGGAATCATTCGTGATGGCTTTCGTTTCTTCCACGAGAAGCAGCGCGACAACCCGGCGGCGTTCTATTTCACCTGCATCGCTGCGGATAATAAGCGTGCGCGGCGTTTGCTGGAAAGTGGCGCGCGCGGACTACCGGAGTATTCGTTCCTCGGTGAACTCGATACGCTGCTCATCGCGGTGCCTGACCGTCCGCCGAGAGTTGCTCCGCATGTCGAGCGGATGACAGACGAGCACACGGAAGAGGTTTTGATATTGCTCTCGAAACACGGTCGGAAATTCTCGCTGGCGACTCACTGGACAAAGGAACGGCTGCGATCGCTCGCGGTCCACGGGCTGCCGGAGTTGTTCGTGATGAAAGACGGCGACGACATCATCGCGTGCGGCGGACTGTGGGACCAGCGTGGCTTTCGCCAGACGGTCGTTCGCGGGTATTCGCGAGCGCTGCGGATCGCGAGGCCGATTGTGAATTGCGCCAGCCGGTTGTTCGGCGGTGTGCAACTGCCTGCCGTGGGAACGACGCTGTCGCAGGTGTTCCTGACGCCATTCGTCGCGGGCCCGTCGCTTCCGGGATTTATCGCGGGATTGCTCCCGTTCACTGCGGGGGTCGGGTTCATCACGGTCGCTCTTCCGCGTTTGCACGAAACGACTGCTGCGATTCGGCGGTCGTTCACGACCAAGACGTGGCGCTCGCGGCTCTATCGCGTGAGTTGGCCGGGAGATGATGCACTTGAAATCAAAGGGGCTGTTCTGCCGGAGGTCGCGCTTTTATGAGTAGCACTGGTTTGATCGCCCGCGAGGCGTTGAGCGATTTGCAGCGGGATGAAATGTTCGCGTTGCTCTCTGCGCATTTCGAGGGAGTGACGCGGCTGCAATTTCAGCGCGACCTTGCGGGGAAAAACTGGGTGATCGAGATCCGGAGGGATGGGCGGTTGCTCGGCTTCTCTACGCTTCTTGTTTGCGAGCGCGAGTTCGATGGCGAGCCGATCACTGCGATCTTTTCGGGCGATACGATTGTTTCGCCCGAGGCGTGGAATTCGCCCGCGCTCGCTCGCTCGTGGATTGCCGCGGTGAATTCGCTCCGCGCATCCGCACAAGGCCGGCGTTGCTTTTGGTTGCTCCTTACTTCGGGATTTCGGACTTACCGATTTCTGCCGGTCTTTTGGCGCGAGTTTTATCCGCGCTTCGATGCGGACACGCCGCGAGCGCTCCAGCGTCTCATCGACACACTCGCGTCCTCGCAGTACGGCGCGCAGTATGGCGTGGATGGGATTGTCCGGTTTCACTCGCCTCAGCGACTTCGGGCCGCGCTTGCGGAGGCGCCGGACGGACGCGCGAGCAATGCCCACATCGCGTTCTTTCTGGCGCGCAACAGCGGCCATACAAATGGGGATGAGCTCGTGTGCATCACTGAGATCTCCGAATCCAATCTCACTGCGGCGGGCCGCCGGATGAGTTCGCGATGATCGCCGCGATTGCGAACGGAGCATGGCTCGCTGCGAGTTCGCCGGCATGGGTTCGGTTTCTCCGCGCTTTGCAAAGCCCATGCGCGACTCAGCAGAAACTGCTTGCGGCCATGATTGTTCGCGACGCGTCGAGCGCATTCGGGAGGGCGCATCGCTTCGACTCGGTCTGCGGCTATGAACAGTTCCGGGAGCGTGTTCTGATCGTTGATTACGATGCGCTGGAGCCGTGGGTTCATCGGATCATGCAAGGCGAGCGGGGTGTCTTGACGACGGAGCCTGTGACGCGGCTCGTGCCGACTGGTGGTTCGTCGGGCGGACGCAAACTCATCCCATACACGGCGTCGTTTCAGCGCCAGATGAATGCGGCGGTCGGTCCGTGGATGCTCGACCTTTGCCGCGAGCATCCTGCGGTGGTCGGCGGTCCGGCGTATTGGTCGATCTCGCCGGCACTTCCGGAAACGAGCGTTCCTTCCGCGGTTCCGATCGGGTTCGATGATGACAGCGCTTATCTCGGCGGCGTCGCGCAGAAGCTTGTGGACGCGACTTTTGCTGTGCCGCAGGCGTTGCGGCTGGTCAAGGATGTGGAGACTTCGCGTTATCTCACGTTGCTCTTCCTCTTGCGCGAACGCGGCCTGCGGCTGATGTCGGTCTGGCATCCGTCATTCCTCGCGCTCATGCTCGATGCGTTGCGCGGGTGGTGGGACGAACTTCTCGCGGATGTCCAAAATGGCGGATGTGTCCGGGCTGGTGAACTTCCCGCGAAAGTGCGGGCGTGCATTTCCGCGAAGCCGATGTCTGCGCGGGCGGATGAACTTCGCAACTTCGCGTCATCGGACATCGCAGCCATTTGGCCGCATTTGAAAGTCGTGAGTTGCTGGGGCGATGCGCAGTCGGCGCTTCCTCATGCCGAATTGCGGAAGCGACTGCCCGGCATCTCGATTCAGAATAAGGGACTGCTTGCGACCGAGGCGGTCGTTTCCATTCCATTCCGCAGGCATCATCCGCTTGCGATTCGGTCGCACTTTTTCGAGTTCGAGAATTCGCGGGGCGAAGTCCTGCTGGCGCATGAACTGTGCGAGGGCGAGCAATACGGCGTCATCGTCACGACGGGCGGGGGGCTGTGGCGTTACCGGCTCGGCGACATTGTGGAGGTGGATGGATTTGTCGGTCGCACGCCGTCGATTCGATTCCTCGGGCGAGGTGGGAGCACGAGCGATTTGTGCGGCGAGAAGCTGTCGGAGATTTTCGTGACGCGAGCCGTTGCGGCAGCTTGCGAGGCGTGTTCGTTTGCGCCGTCGTTCGCGTTGCTTGCGCCGGAGCGCAACGCTGGCGGGTCATCGCATTACACGCTGTTTTGCGATGGCCGTTTTCCCGAGTCATTCGCGCGTGTGCTCGATGATAAGCTGCGGAAAAACCCGCACTACGCGCTATGCCGCGATCTCGGGCAGCTCGCTCCTTTGCAGTGCTGCCTGGTTCCGTCCGGGGTTTGCTGGCGGGCGGGAATGGATGCGGGGCAGCGACTTGGCGACATCAAGCCGCGGGCTCTTTCGGCACGCACCGATTTGCGTGCTGTGTTGTTTGCGGATCCGGGATGATGAGCGCGGATTAGGCAGCGAGGACGGCGACGAGGTGGCGGAGTTCGTCGTCCACGTCGCTCTCGGCGGGGACGGTGTGGGCGATTTCGGCTTTCACGGCTTCGCGGAATCGCTGGCGCAGGCGGTGGATGGCGACTTTGACGGCGCTCTCGCTCATGCCGAGTTGCACGGCGGCTTCGGCTTGGGATTGGCCGGCACCGGTGAGCCACGGTTTGAGGACGAGGAAATGGGCGGCTTTTCCTGCGTCGCGCAGTTCGCTGCTGATGGTGTCGAGGGCGCGGGCGATGATGGTGAAGGCCCATTGGCGGTCGAAGCGGCGCTCGTCGTCGCTCATCGTTGGCAGGGAAAGTCCGGCGCTCGTGCTGGTGTCGAGGGGGACGTTTTCGATGCCGCCGCCGCGCTTTTCGGCGTTCGCTTTTGCGCGGTGGTCGGCGAGGAAGTGCTTCACGGCGCCGAGGACGTAACTGCGAAATCTGCCGCGACCGCGCTCAGCCCCGCCGAGGGATTTGCCGGAGAGGATGATTGCGAAAAACTCGTGCGCAAGCTCGCGGGCCGCATCCTGGGTGCGGCCTTCGCAGGCTAGGAATGCGACGACGGGTTTGTAATAGGCATCGCAGAGTTCGGAGAGGGCGGCCTTGGATGCAGGGTCGTTGCCGCGGGCTTGCGCGACGAGGGTCCAGCGGGTGGCGGCGAAGTCGCTCATATCGGGGCGGCGGTTGTGAAGGGACGAAAGGGACGGAAGGGACGGAAAGGACGGGGTCCCTTTTGTCCTTTGCGTCCTTTGGGTCTCTGGATGGCTCTCATTAGTGAGAAATCGCGGGATTTGTGGCTAAAAATGACCATCCTGAAGTCAGGGACGTGGTCAAAAAGACCCAGAACTGCATTCCTGCATGCAGGGAAGGTCCCCCGGATGTCCGGGACCGCAATCCCCAATGCAGGGACGCTCCGCCGGATGTCCGGAACTGCAATCCCCAATGCAGGGACGCTCCGCCGGATGTCCGGGATTGCAATCCCCGATCGGGGATTGGTCCCCCGGATGTCCGGGACTGTACTCGTTGCTGCTAGGCTGCCATATCTGAGGCTCATGGCCGCGCTCCTTTACTGCTTTTTAATCGCTGGAGCTCCAGTTTTTCTGTCGCCAGCTTCAATTCCAGTTCGGTGAGGATGGCGGGCGTGCTTACACCGACCTTGATTCGTTCGCGCTCCATGAGAATCCTAATTTCCAGATAGGCAATAGTGGCTTCGAGAATCCGAACTTTGTCTCCACGAGCTTCGGCGATAGCGACTTGCATCTCCGCTTCCGCTTCGTCGTCTGGGGTTGCGACACCGACGGCGACGCGCTGCTTAGTGTCGTGGAGGTTTTGCCCGGCGCGCTCGATGGCTTCGTCTTCCGCCTTGCGGATTTCCGGCTCGGCTTCCAGTGCGGGCATCGCTTGGTTGCGCGCCCGACTGGCTTGCATCTGCGGGATGATTAGTCCGAGAGCGACGAGGAGGACGGGAATGCCGATAAAGCCTGCCAAGAGCCAGAAGATGCGGAGGCCCCAGTTGGGCGCGGGTCGAGGATGCACCGGAACTCCGGGTGGGCCGGAGTGTACGAAGCGCCAGAGCGCGCGCACGGCCCAGATGCTGGCGGCGAAGGCGGCGAGGACGACTAGGCAGGCTACGAGAGTCCCCGCCCAGCCGATGCGGAGGGGATTGATGGCGCGGTCGATGTCCTCGAAATTGACGAGCGCAGTGACGATGACCGCGAACACCGGAATGCCGAGCGCTGCAAAGACAGCCGTGCCGCCGCCGCGCAGGTGGCCGCGGTGATAGCGGAAATCGCCGACCGCTTTCCACCCGAGCGCGACGCCGATGAAGGCGGGGATGAAGCCGAAGATGATGATGTTTCCGCCGATGGGGCCGTTGAGCTGGCCTTGGGTGTCGAGCGAGGCGTTGATGGTGGCTTTGACGAAAAGAAATAGGATGAGCCCAAAGGGAATGCTGCTTATGCAAAAGGTCGCACCGACGGCGGCGGCTCTGGAGAATGGAACGCTGCGGCGCGGGAGCGGCGGCGGAGTCGTGCGTTCGCTGGCATTTTCTACCTGCGTCTTCATCTCGGTGGCGCTTTGCTGGCGGCGTTCGCGTTGCTTTTCCAGGGCGCGGAGGACGACGTCATCAACGCCGCCGGAGCAATGCGATTTTTCGCTCGGGGCGGCGAAGCGTCCGAGCGGAAGTTCGCCGGTGAGCATTTCGTAGAGGACGACGCCGAGGCTGTAGATGTCGGCGCGGTGATCGACGGTGGCGGGTTGCTCGATTTGCTCGGGGGCCATGTAGGCTGCGGTGCCGAGTTGCGCGCCGCTTTGGGTGAGGCCGGTGGATTTGTCGTCGCCAAATTTCGCGATGCCGAAGTCGGCGAGCTTGGGGACGCCGTGGGTGTCGAGGAGGATGTTCTCGGGCTTGATGTCGCGATGGAGCACGCCGTGGTCGTGGGCAAATTGCAGGGCTTCGCAGACCTTCGGCACGAGGAGCAGCGCTTGCTCGGGCGAGACGCCGGCGCGCATGGCCTGGCGGAGATTCACGCCGTCCACGAACTCCATGAGCAGATAGAAGTATCCGCCGCTTTCGCCGAAGTCATGGACGCCGACGATGTTCGGGTGCGAGAGCTTCGCCAATGCACGAGCCTCGCGGGTGAAGCGCTCGGCAAACCCCGGCTGCGTGGCGAGCGCAGGCGTGAGGATTTTCAGCGCGACGAACCGGTCGAGCTTGGGCTGCCGTGCTTTGAAAACCGCGCCCATGCCGCCCTGGCCGTAGAGCTCCAGCACTTCGAGTTCGGGAAAGGCAGCGGCGACTTCATCGAGCATCGGCACGCTGGCCCCGGCGACTTGCGTAGGGCTTGTCGGCAGCGAGACGCCGAGCAGCGCGCATCCAGGGCAGATGCCGCCGGGCGCATCTGCGGGGATCGGTGACTGGCATTGAGGACAAAGATTATTTTGCATAACACTACGTTCCTGCGGAGCGGCGCAGGCGAGGTTACACTCTTTGTGGAAATAAATGCGAGCGCGATGGGGAGCGTCGCGATGGGAGGCGGTGTTCTGAGTTTATGGAGCGGTCACTTTGAGCCGCACAAATCGCCCGCCGCCTGCGGAGATCGCGGGGAGGACGCGAACGGTGACTTGCTCGGTGACGCCGTCATCAAGCGGTGCCGCCCCGGTTTCCTGATAGGCCGCGGCATCGGGAGTCCATGTGAGGCAGTCGGCGGAGGTCTGGATGATGTAGCTCACGGCGAGAATTCCGATTCGGCGGCGGTAGGAAAAGGTGAGGTATTTCAGGCCGTCAGCGGGGTTGGTTTGGACGGTGGCGGCGGGGAGTTGGGCGGGGGATTGGAGGTTGGGATTGGAGTTGAGGGCGTATTCCAGAAAGTTCGAGAGGCCGTCGTAGTCGGGATCGAGCGTCGAGTTGCCGCTGGCCGGGCCGTTGGCGGTTTCCCACCAATCCGGGAGGCGATCGGTGTCGTTGTCGTTGGCGGCATTCATGGTGAAGACGTTGCTTGTGCCGCTGATTCCGGCGAAGTCCTTTGCGATGAGGGGGCCGCCGCCGATGCTGTTGGGGAGGGTGAGCGAGCCAGTCCATGTTCCGTTTTGCATGAGCACGGCGGTGGTGTTTGGGGAGTTGAGCGGAGGGACAGCCATGTTGAAGATCGCTTGCGGCACCGAACTGCTGGTCAAGGGATTTGGACCAAAGACGCCAGCGTTGTTGAACCACGCTCTCGGGTCGCCACTGAGGCTATTGGAGGATGCGTAAGTGGTGCCGGAGCTGATGAAGGTGCGCACTCTCCCTGCTGTCGATGCGGTCGTGTTGTTGAAGCTGAAGTCCACCAGCACACTGCTGGTGCCGCTGTAGTTAAACGGGGTGGTAAAAACGAAGTCCACCCATCCCGTCTCGCTGATGGTCTTGTTGGCGGAATAGACAGTGGTCCATCCGGTCGCATCCCACGTTCCGTAACTGGTCCCGTTTTTTATCCGGATGGTCCAGGCGTTGAGCGGCTGCCCCGGCTGCGCTTCGACATAGAGGGCGATCGATGAGAGGGTGATCGGTGCCGTTCCGAGTTGCGAGGTGGAATAGATCACCTGTGTTCTTTGATCGTGGGAGTTCGCGCCAAGCGGGAATAACGTCGATGTCGAAAGTCCCGAGCCGATGGTGCGCTTCGTCGATACACCGGTGAGCAATAGGTAACCGGAAGTATTGGTGACTAAATTACCCCCGGCATCCACGGCAGTGATGGTCGCATTGAAGGGGCGTCCGGGGATTTGTGGAGAGGCGATGGTGCTCCATCTGTAGTGATCGACCGGGCCGGTGATGACATTAAACGGAGTGCTCGTGGCGGTGATCCCGTCGCCCGAAGCGACAAGTTGCACGCCGTTTGCAAACTCACCCATGGTGACGCTGAAGGTCGCCGTCCCGTTGGAGAATATCGCGCTCCCCGGAGTAAAAGCGGGCGAGCCAAGGCCCGCGACGGAGGAAAGGGTGGCATTCCCCGCGTATCCCGAAGCTCTTGTGCCGTCTGCCGTTTCAGCCGTCACTGTCACCGAAAAAGCCTTTCCGAGCACCACCGAGGCTCCGATTGGGGATAGCGAGAAGTGGTGAGGGACTGTGGGAGGATCGTCGTCGTTAATAGTCACCTGCGCCGTCTTCACCGTGCTATCGGGGAAGGTGGCGGTGATGGTGGCGGTGAGCTTGCCTTCGTAGATGGTGTTATTAGGGGCGCTCGTCGTGATACTCGCAGAGTTTGCTCCGGCGGGAATCGTGACCGTTGCGGGAACGGTGACGTGAGTTGGGTCGGAAGACGTCAGAGCGATGACGAGTGGCGAGAGCAGGGTGAAGCCCGCGCGAACGGTGCCTGATCCGGTTGAATTCTCGTATACCGACGAGAAGTCAATCGACGGGGAGAGGTTCTCATTGTCGTTCACGGTGACTGTCGCTGAGGTGGAGGCCCAGTTGGCGATTGCAGCAGTCACGGTGACCGTTCGCGTTCCGTTCAAAAGCGAATCGTCCAGAAGGGTCGCCGTGAATGGCGCGTTGCTCTGCCCGGCGGGGCACGTCACTTGTGCCGGGACGGTGAGTGCTCCGATGAGACTGGAACTAAGGCTGATGATCTGAGCGTTTTCCGGCGGGGGAGAGATCGTCACGACGCCCCTCAAGGTCGTGTCGCTTTCGGTGACGCTCGCGGGGAGGATCAACGTCATTGTGATCGCCTCATCGTCGAGCACTTGTGTCGTGCGTAGTCCGGCGTAAGTGGCGCCGAGCGTGGCGGTCAATGACACTGTGACCGGACCGGTGCGCGCTGAGTTATTCTGCGGCGCGATGCTGAAAGCGGCAGAGGTTTGCCCGGCGAGAATCGTCACTTGCGCCGGCACGACGAGGCTCTGCGGGGAACTGGAGGTGATGCCGATGACCGTATCGCTGGCGCTCGCTGCGGAGATTGCGACGGTCGCTGTTACGGGCACGCCGCTTTCTGCGACGGTCGGCGGGAGTGTGAACTGGACCGGGGCGGTGTTGTCTGCGCCGTTTGGTGGTGGGGAGACGCGGAAGCGATTGCTGAGCGCACGGGTGCCCGAAGCGTCGAAAACTTCCATGAAGAGCGGATACCCCGCCGCAGCAAATGTTACGGTTCCCGCCAAGACTCCACCCGTGAGCGCAGTGGGCGAGGAAACGACAGCATTCGCTGGCTGGAGGAAGTGGAACTGGGTGTAGATTCTATCGTAAGTTGTAGAACCGGAGACGCTGGCGTTCGTCCACTGGAGAGGGTTTGTGGTTACGCTGTTAGTGCTGCCATAGCGTGTCATGTCAGAACTCGTGGAATCTTGTTTCCAATACACGGAGTCGCCTGTCGCGGTGTTGCTAAAGCTGACATCGATCATGAGATTCGACTGGGCGTCGTAGTCGTAAGGCGTGTCGAAAGAAATCGGGAGCGGCCCATTTGCGCTGATTGTCAGTGCGGATTGGTGAACGACGGTCCATCCGTCGTTTTCCCAATCATCTAGAAAATCAAAACTTGTGCGAGTCGTGGGTTTCACCCGGACGGTAAAATTGGAGAGCGTCTTTCCGCTCGCTCCCGAACTGACTGTCCATGTGAACCCTGAGAGCGTCCGACTTCCTCCTAGCTCTGAGGCTAAAAAGAGGGTCTGGCTTCGAGCTTTTGCTGGGTAAGTGTAAAAAATAAACGGCCAGGAATCGGCACCGCCCCCGACGGTCGTTGTCCCCGCTCCGATCATCGCTCTTACCGTCACAGACTCGTTGTTGGCGGGAAACGTATTTCCGCCCGCATCGGTCGCACGGATGGTGATTGGGATAGGTGCCCCCGGTGCCACTACTGGCCCGATGGCATCCCAAGTGTAGCCGATAAACGGCCCGGTGGAGACATCGAACGCATTGCTCGCGCCGGAGTGACCGCTCCCATCATTGACGCTTAGAACCACTCCGTTGGCAACATACAGAAAGCGGAGATTTCCACTCCAGACTCCTCCGGAAAACCCGGACACAGTCGCCGGAGAAACGGTTGCCGAAGCCGCCATCGAAAGCGTCCCAGAATAGCCGGAAACCGTGGTGCCCGCAGCGTCTTTCGCCGTGATGGTGACGGCGGTTTGCGCACCGGCCACTTGCGGGCTGGCGATGGGGCCGATGTCGAAATGATGCACCTCATTATCCTGCACCGTTCGTGTGGCGATGGCGCTGGTGAGCCCCGGTGCGCTGGCGGTGAGCGTCACCAGCTCGGCTCCATCCGAGAGCGCATTATCCACCACAGAGAACGCGATCGCAGCCGACGTGCTCCCGGCGGGAATTGTGACTGCGGCAGGCGCAGTAACCCGCGATGAGGAAGACGTAAAGGTGACGGTCGTTGCCGAGGTCAGCGTCCCGGATAGAGACACAGTGAAGGAGGTCTGCGTAGCGTCAGTCCCCTCCGCTGCGGTAGTCGGCTCGGGTGAAATCGTGGAGACGAGGCGTAAGTTTCCCGTCTCATTATCCAGCACGGTGATAGTCACATTCTGCAATGGAAGTCCGACGCGGGACACGGTCACGGTCGCGGTTTGAGATCCGTCGATTTTCGTGTCGTTCACGGGCGACAGCGAAAGGACCGCCGAACTGGACATCGCAGAAATCGTCACACTTGAGGGGACGGTAATCGCAGTGCCATCCGAGGAGGTCACCGCAAACGTGATCGGGGCGCTTGCCGGTGCTGCAAGGGTGAGCGTTGCGGATATGGGTGCTCCGTTTTCCGCAACCGAGTTTGTTGGAACCGTGAGCGTCAGGGCAGGAATGTCATTATCCAAGACCATCATCGCTTTGCCGACGGTGATGTAATTCGGTGCTGCAGCCGTGATGGAAACCGTCTTGTCGCCGTCGATAAACAAGTCGTCTGGTGCTTGGATGCTAAAACTTGCCGATGTCTGCCCCGCTGGAATGATAACATACGAAGGGACGATGACTTTTGCCGCCGCATTGCTGTTGAGCGTCACGTTCACGTTCGAGGAAACCGCGAATGGAATCCCCACGGTTCCCGTCTGGTTGGCCCCACCTTCGGACACCTGCGCCGGCAGTGTGACCAGCAGCGCGCCCGTGGGAGGAGTGGAAATCAGTTCGATGTCGTCAATCGCGATCCCCCCTCGGGCGGAGTAGTATCGAAACTGGTTAAACCGAATTTTGAAGCCGGTCCCGTATGCCAATCCTCGGGCCCGAATGGCGGCGTCCAGGTCCACCGTGTATTGCGCCCAAGAGTTCGAGAGATTCCTGAGCCCTATAATCTCATACCAATTCGTCCCATCCGCACTCATCGAAACCCCATCGAAACCCTCATCGGGGCTGAGTGGGTTGTTGAAACGTGGGGCATTTGAGATTTCAGAAAACCCTTTGACCCAGAACTTGAGTGTGAGACCCCGTTGCCCTGTTAAATCGTTCGTCCAAGTCGCTTGGTTGCTAATATAAGAAGAGAAATTGGGCGGCGTCATACGATCAAACGTCAGATGCTTCGCTCCCCCGTGAGGCCCGTCGGTATTGGAGATTTGGGTGGTTTGGGAGGGTTCGTTGTAGCTGTAAGACTCGATTGCAGAAAACTGCCAAGCGGTCGAAACGGTGTTGGCCTCCCAGTCCTCTCTCGAAATCACTCCAGCGCCCGGTGGAAGAAGCGGGGTCTGCACGCTGAAAAGTGTGCTTTTTCCGGAAGTCCCGCCATCCGACGCCGTAATCTGCACTGAGTTCGCCACAAAAGGAACCGACGCGGAGCCCGTCCACGTTCCATTCACCACCGTCACGGGACCGGTCGGGCGGATCGTGGGTGTGAATGTGGGGGAGGAAAAGCGAACATTCGGGAGATAGTGAGTGCCATTGGGAAAAGCCGATACTTCCTTCAGATCGGAGAATCCCGTGTCAGTTAAACAACGATAATCGGAAACCCTGGTCGTCTCATAGCGCCCATCATTCCACCCAGGCGGGTCGGGCTCGTCGGGGTTGTAAAAGCTAAAGTCAAACATCAGGTCGCTTGCTCCATTGTAATCAAACGCAGTTGAGAACGGGAACTCCAGCCAGCCGGTAGCTGTAACAGTGAGATCCCCCCGGTAAACTTCCGTCCAGCCAGAAGGCTCGAAACGCCTCCCATAGTCTGAGCTATAGTTGCTGGAGCCTGAGGCGAAGTGCTTTAACCGGATGGTGAAGTCTTTGTAGGTCCCCGGGGGCACTTCAGTGAAATTGATCGCTACGCTCCCTAAGAGTCCGACCAACCCGATCTCCCCGGAGTGATACGCTGTTTCGACACGGAAAGACGGGTAGCGGGTGATGAAAGAACCAGAATCGTAGGGATGCCCGTTGGTCGGTGGCGCTGGTATCCCGATCTGCGCGCGGGTATTCCGCGCCAGTGAGCCCACTGCCACCGGCCCATTGTATCCACTGATGACATTCCCCCCGGCATCCACCGCAGACACTGTGAGCGGGAACGGGGCGTCCATGAATTTCTGCGTCCCGACGCCGTTGATTGCGAAATGGTGCAGTGTGCCGAGTGCGACGGAGAAGCCATCGCTCAACCCGTTCACGCCTGCGGCATTTTCGGCAAGCAGGAATGCCAACGGAGAATCCGCCCCAATCGCGATGGTGCCCGTCCATTTTCCGCCCACCAGAGTCACGCTTGCGGGAGAAATCGGTAGCCCTCCCGCAGTGAGAGTGACTGCGCCGGTGTAATTCGTAATCGTATCATCCGAGATGCTCTGCGCAGTAATCGTGACCTCAATCGGCGCATTGCGAATCTGCGCCGGAGAAAACGCCGAGAATGAAAAATGATGCACTTCATTATCTGCCACCGTCAGAGTCTTGGAGACCGGCGTCATCCCGTCAGCGGACGCGGTGAATGTGACGGACTGTGGGCCGCCCATCACCGTGTTTTGGACCGCAGTGATCGGGAAGGAAAGGAATGAGGTTCCGGCCGCGAACGTCACCGTCGCAGGCGCTGTCGCAACGGAGGGATCCGAAGATGCCAGTGAAACTACGAGCGCATCTTGTAGGCTCCCTTCCCGCTGAATGAATCCGGTCGCCGAGTCGCCCTCCGTCATTGGGGCTGGCACGGATAGTGAAATGAGAGACGTTGAAAGGTCTGCAATGGTGATCGTCGCAGTTGCATCGATCCAATTGGCGACATGCGCCGTGATGCTGACTGTCTCCGGTCCTTCGAGCTGAAAATCCGCGCCTACCGCGATTTTAAAAGTCGCCGAAGTTGCGCCCGCTGGAATTTCCACGAACTGTGGCAGCCACAAATCATCACTCGATGTCAGGAGCGCGACCTGGACCGCCTGCGCAGGTGGAGCGCTCAAGGAGAGCGTCCCCTGCACAGTCCACGTTTCCCAGTATGAAACCCTCTCATTGGCATTCGGCGGGACCGTGAGCGAAAGCGTCGCTGTCTGCGCGTCGTGGACATCCATCGCTGCCGTAGTCGTGACAAATGTGGGCGCGCTTGCGGTGATAGATACGGACTGCGAGCCCTCCAGCAGGGAGTCGTTTGGCGCATTGATGGAGAAACTGGCCGATGCCGTATTTGCCGGAATCTGGACCGTCGCCGGGACGGTCGCCGCTGTCGAATCGCTCGACGCCAGAACGATGCTCAGCGGCACCGGCTGCATGGGTGAAACGAACACCGTTCCTTGTGCCATCGCGCCCTCATTCATCGCGCTCGGAAGTGTCACCCGCAGCCGCTGATTCTGGAGTTTTAGCACTCGGACATCATCGAGGCCCAAACCGCCGTGAGAGCCGTATTGATTAAACCGCAGCTTCACGTTTGCTCCGTAAATCAGCCCGTGGGCAGCCATCGCAGAATCCAGGTCCACGGAATACATTGCCCAATTTTCCGGCACCGTACGCAGCGATTGAATCTCATACCAATTCGTCCCATCCGTGCTGATCGCGACGCCGTCAAAATCCGCTCCACCCGCAAACGGCGACGAAGGCGGCCCGTGCGGCGCATCGCCGTCGGATTTTGCCCAAAACTCCAACACGAGGTCACTTTGTCCGGCAAGATTGAGCGTGACCGTCGCCTCATTTCTCGCGGGTAAACCCTAGGTCGAAGTTTGCATCAAGAGGAGACTCTGGCCGTCATGAGCTTCAACGGGGTCAAAGTAGTAGGAACGATAAATCGTCGCAGACACCTGCCCGGTCCCGCTTACAGCCCACTGAGGCCCGAGAGCTGAGCCCTCGAAACGCTCATCAAACAAAGTTGCAACCACTCCATTTACGAGCAGCGGCACACTTCGCGTCTGCCCATCGGAAAATGTCACGATCCCCGTGTGAAGCCCCGTTTGCAGGAGCGTCGCGTGCATATTCGTGGCGACGTGTAATTGCACCGTCGCCCCCGCCGCCAGCGTCCCGGAAGCCGGGCTAATGTTCATCCATCCCGCGCTCGAAACAGCCGTCCACGCGTGCGGCGACGCGCCATTATTCGCCACCGAAAAAACCATCGCCCCCGGCGAAAACCCGCTCCCCGCATTCCCCAAAAAGCCAGTCACGAATTGTGGCGAAACAGCGATCCCGGCGAATACCTTTCCTTGAAACAAAGAGAGTAAAAGAACAGCGGCAATCAGGAGCGGACGGTGGAACAGGTTCATGATTTGGAATGGAATCTATGTGCAGTAGCTTGAATCCGCGCTCGGTCAAGCGCTGGGGTTTTCGCGGGTTACGAGTGGGCGTGATTAAAAGTGGAGCAGATGAAGAGGCGTCGCTCGGCGGAGACGCGAAAGTAGGACAGGTTTCCAACCTGTTGGGCTCGTAAGCACGGGGAGGTATTCGTGACATGCGCGCTGGGACAGGTTGGAAACCTGTCTTACTTAGCGCATCCACTTTTACGTTACGAGCGGGCGTGATGAACTCTGCTTTGTTACTCGGGAAATATTCGGGAGTGCGCCATCAAGAGGGGGGTGAATATGAGCGACCATTATATCATTTTGTACCCATCGTTTTGAGAATTCCAGCGCGCCATGAAATCAAAATGATGGGCACAAAATGATGGTCCATTTCTCTGCCAAACGAGCCCCGACGGAGGCGTCTGCGCGGCGTGGCAGATCGAAGATAAGAAAAACGGCGAACTACAGCGTGGCTGCGAAGATCGCGGCGGCTTCGTCGATTTGGGCGCGGGTGACGTTGAGGGGCGGGAGCCAGCGGAGGGCGTGCGTGCCGCTGGGGATGACGAGCAGGCCGGCTTCGTGCAGGCGATCGACCATCCAAAGGCTCGGGGCGCGGCCGGCGGGCGGCTTGGCGAGGTCGGCGAAGTCGGGGACGAGCTCGATGCCGAGCATTAGGCCGATGCCGCGCACTTCGCGGATGAGCGGGTGTTTTATGGCCCGCAAAACTTCGAGCGCGTAGGCGCCGGTGGTGCGGGCGTTTTCCAGCATCCCTTCTTCTTCCACGACGGCGAGGACTTCGTTTGCGCCGATGCAGACGAGCGGCGTGCCGCCAAACGTGGTGCCGTGTGTGCCGGGGCCGAGGAGGTCGCAGAGTTTCTTTTTGGTGCCGTCGGCGAGCGTGAGTTCGCGGTCGCTCGCCCAGATCGCGCCGAGGGGGAATCCGCCGGCGATTCCTTTCGCCCACGAGACGGCGTCGGGCATGACGTCGGGTGCGATGGTTTTCCAGCCGCACCAATCGCCGGTCCGCCCGAGGCCGCACTGGACTTCGTCGAAAAAGAGCAGCAGGCCGCGCTCGTCGCACAGTTGCCGTGCGAGGCGGAGAAATTCGGGCGTCGCGGGATGAATGCCGCTTTCGCCCTGCACGGGCTCGAACATGACGGCAACGATGCCGGGTTGCGCGACGGCGGCGCGGAGTGCGTCGCAATCGTTGTAGGGCACATAGCCGTCTTCGGTCGGCGCGACGGCAAATCCCTGCACCATCGGCTCGAAGCCCTTTTTGACTTTGTCCTGCCCGGTCGCCGAGATGCCGCCGAGCGTGCGCCCGTGGAAGCTGCCGCGCATGGTGACGATGCCGATGCGGGGC
>JAYTMG010000695.1:0-1537 GCA_043728745.1 Verrucomicrobiaceae bacterium | reverse complement strand
GACGAATCGAAAGCTCCTTTTCTCGCCAAACACGCATAAGCGTTCAGACAGCGGATTCCTTGAAAACTGCACCGCCCACCAGCGACACGCCATCCCGCGAACGCAACGCTCCCACACCCGCACCGCCAGCATCCCCGAAAATCGGTGCGCTGCGGAGACTGGGCGCAGGCGATCAAATGAAAAACATCGTGCTCATATTCAGTTGGTTTTCTGAGCTTTGAATCTGCTGCGCTGTTGACCGTTTGAGAATTCGGTGCCACATTGGCACCATGTCAGCCATCGCCGGAAAGAATTCTCGTCTAGTTGCCCGCATCCCTGCGGGTGTTAGAAAGACCATCCAAGCAGCCGCTGATCTTGAAGGCTCATCGCTCAATCGTTTCGTCGTGCAGGCGGCCCATCGCCAAGCGCAGGAAATTCTCGAACGTGAAACCATCATCCGTCTAAACCGCGAACAGACCAAGCGGGTGTTCCAATTGCTCGACAAACCGCCGAAGCCAAATGCGGCGCTACTTTCCGCAAAAGCCACCCACCGGAAACTCGTCCGTGCTTAAAGTCGAACTGCTCGATGAGACTCACGACCGGAGCGGCTTTGACTGCGGTGTAGAGCCGTTGAATCGCTACATTCAACAGATCGCCCGGCAGCATATCGCGAAGGGTATCTCAAAGACGTTCGTGCTGGTTGACGAGCGCTCTGCGCCTCCGAAACCGGTGCTTGGATTTTTCACAATTTCACTCTGCCAAGTGCTCGGCCAGCAAGTGCCGTCAAAGTGGGCAAAAAAGCTGCCCGAACACATCCCGGCGATGAGGCTTGGTCGATTGGCTGTCGCGCAAACGCAGCATGGTAAGGGAATGGGCAAGGCGTTGCTGGTCGAAGCACTTCACCGGATCGCTCGCGTCGCCGAGCTCGCTGGCGGTATCGGCCTGTTCGTGGATGCAAAGGACGAAGCCGCTGCCTCGTTCTATTCGCGATTTGGATTCGAGCCGACGCCATCCAGCCCGCTCACGCTATTCATGCCGACTGAGACGATTTGTCAGTTCGTGGCGTGATCCAGAGGTTCACGTTCGAGGGAAAAGAACAACGGATCAAATTTCGTGGACCTGACTGCTCTGCCTGCGATTAGCGGCCTGTTGAAAGACGCATCCTCTCTTACGTCTTACTCATTCCCTTGCTCGCTGTGGCCCGCCTCAGAAAACCTCGCAAGAGCAAGAGCGGGAGGTAAGAACAACGTCCGCAGGTATTTCACCAGTCTATTAGACCATCCGGCGCTTTCGCGGTGCGTCCACCAGCGGCACGCCATCCGGCGATAGCAATGCGCCAACGCCGGCGGCGCGGAAATCCTCGGGAATTGGCGCGATGAGATCGAGTCGTTCGCCGGTGCGGGGGTGGTTGAAGCCGAGCTTCCATGCGTGCAGCATCTGGCGGGTGAAGTTGCCGCGTTTTCCGTACACTTCGTCGCCCACGAGCGGGTTGCCGATGTGCTTCATGTGGACGCGAATCTGGTGTGTGCGTCCGGTAAAGAGCGTGCATTCCACGAGC
>JAYTMG010000694.1:0-10726 GCA_043728745.1 Verrucomicrobiaceae bacterium | reverse complement strand
TGCCAAAGTCGCCACTACACGAAATTCTCGCGGCGGGAATTTACGAACGCCTCTTTCTCCAGCTCTCAACCGGCTCTTGCTGGGTGAGGAAGGATGCTCCTTTGTCTCTCGTCGATTCCGAGCCCGAACCTGATGTCTCTGTCGTCTCGGGAAAGCGGCTCGACTACACGAGCGGGCATCCCTCGACCGCACAACTCGTCGTAGAAGTCGCCGTGACCAGCGAAGAACTCGATCGCGAGAAAGCAGAAGTTTACGCCGAAGCCGGAGTCGGTGAATACTGGCTCGTGCTTGCGAATGAGCGCGTCGTCGAGGTTCACACCGGAGCAAAAGACGGGCACTGGACGAACATCCGCCGCGTCGCCGTGGACGAGGAATTGCAGCCGACGATGTTCCCCGGCGTGCGGCTCGCGCTGCGGGATATTTTTCCGGCGTAGATTCGCATTTCTAGCGAGCTTCACTACGCCGACTATTCGACCCGCCTCTGCACGGTCCGGCACATCCATCCTTTCGTGAGGTAGAGTGCGAGAACCCATACGAGCCAGCCCATTGCCGCAGGGGCGAGGTGCTCCCAACTTGCATAGCCGACCACGAGGTGAACGCCGATAGCCGCAGCGAACGCGATATTTCCAGCCCACGCGAGCGCCCGCCAGAGCCATCGAGTGCCGGCGCGAATTCCCCACTGCGCGGCGAGCCAGATGATGATTCCATTTGAAAGGAGCATCCCGCCAAGACTCGCACGGTCGTGTGCGATGAGCGGAATGAGACGGTCCGTGCCGACTAATGCTTTCGCGGATGCGATTCGGAGAAACTCGAAGTCCGTCCCTACGAATACGGTCGTGCATCCGACATACGAAATGATGAGGCCCGCACCGGTTAGCCCGATTCCCATTCCGATAAAAAGAAGTTGCCCCCACTGTCCGCGCCGCCACTCCGGAGTCTCGGTCCAGTCGGCATCTGCGGGCGGGTGCGCCTTTCCGAGCGGGGTGAGCATGGTGAAAAATACGAACTGCACGAGGACGGAAGTGATGAAGGCGTGGAACGGGTCGAAGTATCCGTAGCCGAGGAAAAGGAAGAACGAAAAGAACCCGACTCCAGACGAGAATATGAGCGCGGATTTAGCCCAATGGAGGCCCCTCCGAATCCCGTTCCACGCGATTGCGGAGTAGAGGATACCGACGCTCAACATGGAGCCCGCAAGAGTCATCCGGTCATGAGCCATGAATGGAAGGAGTCGCGGGTTGATACTCGCAAATGCACCGCGCGGAATCCCGCACAGAGCCTCGTCGTACGGAAGAATGACACGGCTCGATGCAAGAACCGTCGCGAGTAATCCACCCGCGAAAACGGCTATTCCAAGCATAAGCCCCCAAAACCACGACTGGCGTGCGGCTTCGAGGCTCAGCGGTTCGACTTCCGAACGAGGGAGCAATGTGAGCAGCGCTTCGTTCGTTCTTTTGACAAGTCCTGGTCCGGAAATGGCAAGCCCGGCATCGACGAACACGAGATTCGCGCCGCTTTCGAGCAGAGACCGCGATTCTTCAGGGGAACTGGCTCCGCCGCACACGATGACTTTTTCACCGAGGGAACTGCGCGCGAGTTTAACGGCTCGATTGAATTCGGACGGTTCTCCGGAGAGCCAAACGCCGTCGGCTATTCCGATGTGGGGAAATTCGTTGTCGGCGGTTGTTGCGGCGATGAGCAACAGGCCGGCGAAGCCACGGCGCAGCGAGTGGAAGAGCTGCGCATCCGTTGGGTGAACGATGAACCCGGTAACATAGGGCGCGAGGGCGGCGACGATCTCAGGCGAAACCGTGGCGAGTTGGGCGAACACGGGAATACGGTTTCGTCCCAAGCCCGAAAGTCTTGCTGCGGCATCGGTGAACGAAATCGTTGGCGGTTTGCCGCGGTGGCAGACCGTTGCGCTTGGTAAGTCGATTGTCCAATCCGATGGCTGTACGGATTCGTTTCCGACCGGGCCGACTACGAGAAAACCGCAGCCGAATCCTGCGAATGCGGAAAGCGCTTTTGCTTGTGGGTCGAGCAAGCTGCCGATGCCAATCGGCCCGGGGAAGTTGTGCCCAGCGACGGTTTTCGCGATACGACTGTCGGCTCGCATGTGGCCGAGGAAATCAATCGCAGCGAGTCCAAGTCGGCTGCTCCCAATCCACGATAGAGTGCCAATGCACATCTTGCGCGCGGACTCCGGCGCGAAGTGCAGGAGTGTCGGTCGAATGAGTGTGCGATAGCTCCAATCGGGCATTCGTTCAATGGGCTGTACGAGCAAGCGCGAGGCAAGCGCCGATTTTCAGTCGAAGCTGAGCTCTTGCGAACGAGAAACTACTTTCCGGCGGGGAAGCGGGTTATTGTGGGTGCAATGAACAACTCGCCTTTTCACCAACTCCGCCCGCAGGCTGCGATTTCGCGGCGCGATTTTCTTTGGCAAAGTGGCGGTGGGCTGGGTGGGATTGCGCTGGCGGCGTTGCTTGGGGAGCAGTCGCTTTTGGGCGCGCCGACGAGCGGTGTGCTGCATCATCCGGCGAAGGCGAAGCGCGTGGTGCAGCTTTTCATGGCGGGAGCGGCGAGTCATTTGGACTTGTTTGATTTCAAGCCGGAACTGGTGAAGAATCATGGCAAGCCGAGCGACTTTGGCGAGGCGGTGGAGGCGTTTCAAAATGGGCTCGGGCCGTGGCTAAAACCGGTGTGGGATTTTAAACCATACGGGAAAACTGGGAAGATGCTCGGCGAACCGGTTGCGGCGCTCGGTGATGTGGTGGACGACATCGCGTGGATTCACAATCTCATCGGGAAAACGGGCGTTCATTCGCAAGGAACGCTGTTGCAGACGACGGGGTTTAATCGCCCCGGATTTCCCGCTGCGGGCTGCTGGGTGAGCTATGCGCTCGGTTCGATGAACGACAATTTGCCGACGTTCGTCGTGCTGCCGGATCATCGCGGGCTGGCATCGAACGGCACGAAGAATTGGGACGCTGCGTTTTTGCCGACGCAGAATCAGGGCACGGTCATTTATCCCGGAAGCGAGACGCCGATTGTGGATCTTTTTCCGGACAAACGCGGGAACTTCATCACGCCGGCGAGCGAGCGCGATGGCGGTGCTTTGCTTGCGGCTTTGAATCACGCCCACGCAGCGACGCGTCCGGGTGATGAGCGGCTGGATGGACGCATCCGCAGCTACGAACTTGCCGCGAAGATGCAGCTCGCGGCACCCGAGGCGCTTGATGTTTCCAAGGAACCCGCGCGTGTTTTGGAAATGTATGGCATTCGCAACGACGTGAAAAACTGGCCCAAAGACATCAACGCCGCAGAGGAGATCGACATCTTCGGACGCAAATGTCTCGCGGCTCGTCGGCTCTTGGAGCGCGGTGTTCGTTTTGTGCAAATCTGGAGCGGCAACGACAATGGATTCCCCCGCCGGAATTGGGACAGTCACGAAGACATCGAGCGCGACCACGGGCCGCTCGCACGAGGTTTTGCGCACGGTGCGGCGGCGCTCATTCGTGATCTCAAAGAGCGTGGATTGCTCGACGATACGATCGTTTTATGGACGACGGAGTTTGGCCGGATGCCGAGTTCGCAAGGCGGCAAAGGGCGCGACCACAATCCGTATGTATTCACGAATTGGATGTGCGGCGGCGGAATCAAAGGCGGCGTGGTCGCGGGCGAAAGCGACCAATGGGGCTACAAACCGCAGCACCGAAATGCGCCGACGGAGGTCTATGACATCCACGCGACGATGCTGCATTTACTCGGCATCAATCACGAAAAACTGACATTCCGAAACAACGGAATCGACCGCCGGCTCACGGATGTCCACGGGCACGTGATCCAGTCGTTGCTGGCGTGACCGCCTGAGCGGGGGTGATTATAAGTGGAAATGCTCAAGTGAGCACGCCTGCGTCGTGGCGCACGCGGCCCTCCGCGTGCTTCCCCTCACGCGAAGCGCATTATTGTCGGTGGAACGCTCATTGGATCAGCGCTTCGCGGGTTGCAGTGTCACGCAGAGGGCTGCGTGAGCCACGACTGGTTTGCCCCGAGCTTTATTCTACTTTTAATCACACCCCGCCTGAGCGGGGGTGAGAGTTTGGCATTTGCTGGCGACGGCGGTTCTGCAATCACTGAGAACAATCTACCAACCCATGAAAACTACCGCCGCCCTGATTTCCATCGTTGCCATTTCCATCCCGACATTTGCCGATGATGCGCTCATGCGCTCCGAGTTCATTTACGAAACTGCGCCATTTCCCTCGTGTCATGCATCGACGATTGCCGAGACGAAGTCGGGACTCGTGGCGGCCTGGTTTGGCGGGACGGCGGAGAAAAATCCTGATGTTGGTATCTGGCTGTCGCGCTTGGACGGCGGGAAATGGACCGCGCCTGTGGAGGTGGCGAATGGCGTGCAGCCCGCAGCGGCAGATGGTAAGATGCTGCGCTATCCGACTTGGAATCCGGTACTCTTTCAGCCCGCGACCGGGCCGCTGATGCTCTTTTTCAAAGCGGGGCCGTCGCCGAGTTCGTGGTGGGGAATGCTCACGACTTCGGCGGATGATGGACGCACTTGGGCTGTGCCGCAGCGCTTGCCGGATGGGATGATCGGGCCGGTGAAAAACAAGCCGGTGCAGCTCGCGAGCGGCGACATTCTTTGTGGGTCCAGCACGGAGAAAGGCGGCGTGTTGGATCAATGGGCGGTCCATTTCGAGCGCACTGCGGACCTCGGTAAAACCTGGACGCGCGTCGGCCCGGTGCATGACGGAAAGGCGATTCAGGCAATCCAGCCGAGCATCCTTTTCCTCGGCGGCGAGAAGCTGCTCGCCATTGGGCGCACGCGACAAAACAAGGTGTTCGAAATCGGCTCGAACGACGGTGGAAAAACGTGGGGCGCGATGGCGCTGGGTGCGCTGCCAAACCCGAATTCCGGCACCGACGCGGTGACGCTGAAAGACGGACGGCACCTCATCGTTTACAATCATGTTCCCGGCAATCCGCTCGGCTGGGGCGGAAAGCGCACGCCGCTCAATGTCGCGATTTCCAAGGATGGTCACACGTGGCAGGCCGCGCTGGTGCTGGAGAAAGAGCCGGGCGAATACAGCTACCCTGCAACTATTCAGACGGCGGACGGGCTCGTCCACATCACCTACACGTGGCAGAGAAAGAAAATCCGCCACGCGGTCGTGGATCCCGCGAAGCTCAACCCGCGTGACATGGTCAACGGAGAGTGGCCGAAATGAAGAGCGCGATATTTGCTGCGGCGCTGTTTCTTGCCGCCTCCGCTTCGGCGCTGGAGCGTCTGCCCTACAATAATCCCGGACTCGTAGTGGACCTCGGCGTCGGGCTTTGGGCGTTTCCGTTACCGATGGATTTTGATGGTGATGGCGATCTGGATCTCGTCGTGAATTGCCCGGACAAGCCGTCGAACGGCGTCTATGTTTTCGAGAACAAGACCGGTGATACGGCCCGGCATCCGCTGCCTGTTTTCAAAGCGGGACGTCGTATCAGCAAAGGCGTGCAGATGGCGGAGGTCAGCTACGTGGATGGGAAACCGCGCGTGCTTACTGCGGGTTTGGAGTATCCCGATTTTCTCAATTCCGGTTTGGATAAGCCAATGAAGTTGCCGCTCCCTGCGAATGTTCATTCCGGCAAGGTCCGTGCGAACATGTGGCGCTATGCGGACTACGATGGCGATGGCGCGCTCGATGTCATCGTGGGCGCTGGCGATTGGTCGGACTATGGATGGGACAATGGTTACGACGCGACCGGCAAATGGACGCGCGGGCCGTTGCGTGGGTTCGTTTATTTTATCCGCAACACCGGCACGAGCGCCGCGCCTGTGTATGACAAGCCGACGAAGGTGGTCGCTGGGAATCAGCCGGTGGAGACCTACGGATGGCCGTCGCCGAACTTCGCGGACTTCGATGGCGATGGCGACCTCGACTTGCTCTGCGGCGAGTTCCTCGATGGCTTCACGTATTTTGAAAATACCGGCTCGCGCATCGCTCCGATTTACGCAATCGGAAGGCGTCTCGGCGTGCGGATGGACTTGGAAATGATCACGCCGGTCGCGCTCGATTGGGACAAGGATCGCGACATCGACCTCGTCGTGGGCGACGAAGATGGCCGCGTTGCCTTCATCGCAAACACCGGCAAATTCGATGGTGGCGTTCCCATTTTCGCGCAGCCCATTTATTTTCAGCAGGAAGCCGAGACGCTCAAGTGTGGTGCGCTTGCGACGCCGGTTGGCGTGGACTGGGACGGCGACGGCGATACGGACATCGTGAGCGGAAATACTGCGGGCTACATCGAGTTTTTCGAGAATCTCAGCGGCGTAAAAATTGCCGAGCCAAAGTGGGCCGCGCCGCGCCGATTGTCGGTGGATGGCAAGCCGTTCCGCATCATGGCCGGACCGAATGGCAGCATCCAAGGCCCCGCCGAAGCGAAGTGGGGATACACGACATTTTCCGTCGCGGATTGGGATGCAGACGGACTTGCTGACATCGTGCTCAACAGCATCCTCGGCGACATCGTCTGGCTGCGAAACATCGGCACGCGCACCGCTCCGAAACTCGCTGCGCCGCAGCCCATCGAAGTCGAGTGGGCGAGTCCGCAGCCCGTGTTGGCATGGGGCTGGCGAAAGCCGGTGGGCAAAGCGCTGCTCACGCAATGGCGCACAACGCCGGTGGTGTTCGATTTCAACAAAGACGGTCTGCCCGACCTCGCCGTGCTCGATCAGGAAGGTTACCTCGCGTTTTTTGAGCGCGAAAAACGCGATGGGAAACTGCTGCTGAAAGCTCCGCGTCACGCCTTCGCCGATGAGACTGGCGCGCCGCTGCGACTCAACGCCGGAACCGCAGGAAAAAGCGGACGCCGCAAGCTTTGCGTCGCTGATTGGGATGGCGACGGGCGATTCGATTTCCTGCTCAATTCGACGAGCGCCGATTTCTTTCAGCAAGTCGGAGAGCGTGATGGAATGTGGCTCTTCAAGAATGCCGGAACACTCGCGAAAAAGAACATCGAGGGCCACGACGTGAGTCCGGCAGTGGTGGACTTCGACGGCGACGGGGTGCCCGATTTCCTGGGCGGAGCGGAAGACGGCCGCTTTTACTGGATGAAGAATCCGCGCTGAAGCGGAGCCTCGAGTCGTCAGCGATCGGAAAGGCGGTGAATCGTTCCGTGAATCGAACGATCAAACTCCAAACCATCGGGAGCCCGGAGCTTGGTTTTGAGCTCGTAGCAATAAGTCGGGGCGAGCTTTGGAATGGCGAGCGTCACGCTGCGACCGTCGGCGCTCAAGGACGCGGCGGTGATGTCGAGCGGATGTTCGTCGTAGTGTTTCGAGCCGTAGCCTTTCGTCCGCTTGAGCGACCATACTTTGAGCGCAAAAGCGTCGGGCTTCACGCTGTTCAAGTCGATTGGTTCGCTGAACGTGACGGTGAGTGCGCCTTTCGCGGCGTGGATCGCGAGTGGGACGTGTGCTGCTTTTTCGGTGCGACGAATCCGATGAAAGCCGCCGGGCGCGAGCGCATTTCCTGCCCAGGCAAACATTCCGCTCGTGTAGAGCGCGCCGTCCGCGCCGAAGCGTCCGCGCATGATTCCTGTTGCGAAGGCGGGCAGCGGCAGTTCGCACACTGCGCCCTGCCACTGGTCGCCGACTGGTTCGTTCGGGACGATGAACGCGCGGCCTGTTCCGTAGCTGAGATTGAGCAGCGCGCCGCCGAGCGTGCCCCAAGCGCCCTTCGGCACATTGAGCAGTTCGGCAGGGCTGCGGTCTTTCTCGTTGGTGATCCAAACCATCGGCTGCTCCATCGCGGAGTCTGCGGTGTCCGTGACGCTCGTGTAGCCAAACATGTTCCCGTAGAAGCCGCCGACCTTTACGCGGTTGATTCGATTCTTCGGTGTCCAGAATCCCTCTTGGTCGGTGACGAAAAACGTGCCGTCATCATTGAGGCACACGCCATTCGCAGCGCGAAAACCGGTCGCGAGAATGTCCGTGCGCGAGCCGTCGGCGCTGATGCGGAGTAGCGTGCCGTGATGAGGGACCACGGAGTCGAGCGCGTGGCGACCGGACTTTGCGTAGTAGAAATTGCCCGCTGCATCCGTCTGTAGGCCCATGGCGAATTCATGGAAGTGTTCGGTGACTTGCGCATCGTCGTTGAAGCACTCGACGAAGTCTATTTCGCCATCGGCATTCAAGTCGCGGAGGCGGGCAAGTTGATCGCGGCACGTGACGAAAAGATCGGCTCCACGGAATTTCACGCCGAGCGGCTGGAAGAGTCCTGTCGCGATTCGCCGCCACTGGAGCGGCGCGGGCGCAGCAGCCGTGATTCCGTCCACTCGCCACACGTCACCATTCCACATCGCCACGATCGCGCCTTTGCCATCGGGCGTGAAATCAAAGCCGCCGGGCCGCATCCAGCTTTCCCACGGGTTCTGAATGGGCAGCGGAAAAGTGTCGGCAACGAAGGGGCCGTCTTTACCGACCTCGGACGTCGTTGTGATTTCCTGCGTCCACTGCCGAGGGCCGCCGAGTGTGAGCGGTGCGAGATCGAGCGGCGCGGTGAACGTCTTCGCGAGTGCGTCGAGCGATGCAGCGTCGGTGCGCGAGATGAACAGTCTTGTCTTCGCTCCGCCGGGCAGCGATGCGACCCAAAAGCCGGCGTCCTTTTTCAAAGTGCCATCGCCCATGAGCGCGACACTCAACGTGTCTGGCGCGATCCGCAGCACTAGTGTTTTCGTGGCTACTCCGACGTTCAGCGTGCGGGTGAAAACAGGCGTCGTGCCGTAGTCGAGCAAGCCGGGAGATTCGAGGACGCGCACGCCGTTGATGCTGGCCGCGATCACTGCCTTTCCGGCGTTCTGATACATTCCCTCGAAGCGCGCCCACTCGCGCGGCAGCGGGCCGTAGCGGAGTTTGTCTTTGCCGATGACGCGCGCGTCGTCGTCCCATTTTCCAGCGGGCGACGCCCAGCCGGGGCCGACTGGATTCACAAAATGCCGGTCGCCTGTGAGGCTCGTATGCGTGCCGTGACTTCCATCGAATGCGATCCCTTTCCAATCCACGAAATCGCCGGTCGTGGCAGTCGCCATGCGCATCGTGTCGTGATCATAGACCATCCACGCGCGGCCTTTGCTCACGCCGCCGGGGCCGTCGTCGAGCCGGATCGCGATTCCCTTTTGCGCGATGTTGCCGGGTGCGATCTGGTAGGTCCAAAACAGCGCCGGGCCGAAATCCATCCTCTTGTATTGCGGCAGCGAGCGGTCTTCCTTTTCGGCCTCCACACGCGCGAGACCTTTGGGAAGCGATGCAAGAATTGCCGGAGTGATGGGCACAAATTGCGAGGGATTATGCGGGCGGAGGAACGTCTCGCGGATGTATTGGATGACGGCATATTTCTGCGCCGTCGTGTATTGCGGCTGTGGCACCATCTGGCCAAAGCCCTTGTTCAAAGTCGTGAACATCGACAGTGGGTCCGCCCCGTTTTTGAACGGCCCCTCGGTGAATCGCAACGCTGTGGGAAGTGAGCCTGGCTGCTCTTTCGTGCCGTGGCATACGACGCACAGTGTGCTGTAAATTTGCCGTCCTTCTTCCAGTGTTTTTGCATCCCACTTTGCCACAAGCTCGGAATGGTCGGTGCGCTCCAGCGGCTGCAACCACGCCTCGCGAACCGTGGCCCCGGCAGCGACTTCGAGCACCGGACGCGCTCCGTTGGCCGTCGGCGTGTGTGTGAAATCCGGCGTGTTCGCGCCGCCGCCATCGCCTTTGAAAAGCAGCGCAAGCTCCGCATCGGGCAAGGCTCTCGACCATGCGCGGACGTTCGCTATTTTCCCGTCGGTGAACTCGCCTGCAAAATCAGTCGCGGCGCGTCCGACTTTGAAGACATGGCCTGCGCCATCCGGCTTCGCGAACTTCTCGTTCTCCGCGATCACTTTTCCATCGAGCCACAGTTTCGCCGCGCCATCGCGCATCGTCACCACTGCGGTGTGCGGTTTGCCGTCGTCCACCTTCCCGCCGCCCGCCAACTCGCCCAGCCAGCCGATGTCGTAAACAAGCCGCCCGTCGCGAATGAAGAGCGCCTTTGCATTTGGTGCCCACTTGCCGGTCGGCGCGCATTTGGAGAACAATGTGCCGCTGCCGCGCGACTCGAATTTTACGACCGCTGTGAAGTCCGCGCCGAGGTTGATTTTTGCGGCGGGGAAATCCTGCGCTCCGCTGGGCGAGGAATCTTTGAGCGCCTCCGGCCCGCGCACCAATTTCCCGCCGGACCACACGCGCAGCACTGCCGCTCCGTGTGTGGGATGCTCGATGGCCACATCGTGCTCAACTCCCGCCGGAAGCGGAATGACGAGCTGCGGCCCGAGTCGAACCGCGCCAGTCGTAGGCGCGGAAAATTCCACATGAAGACGATAGTTTTGCGGGATGTCGCCGGAGTCGAGTGGCACAGCGTCGCGGGGCGCGGCGGCTGTCGTGGTTGCTGCGAGAATCGTGGATACTGTGAGTCCGAGGAGAAAAGAGCGCATGATGGATTTGCCGTGCCCGAATTCGGGGAGAGCGGTTTATTTTACGATGACAACGGGAGCTCCGAGCACATCCATTTTCGGGGTGATGCCGAGGCCGGGAGCGGTGCTGGCGGACATGAAGCCGTTCACGCGCTGCGGCGCGCCGTCGGCGGTGGAAACGGTGACGTAGCTGTTGAAGTCCGTGCTCGTGAAGCGGAAT
>JAYTMG010000693.1:0-3394 GCA_043728745.1 Verrucomicrobiaceae bacterium | reverse complement strand
CCGGAGTTTGTGGGTTTCTTCTGCTTCGAGTTCGATTTTCTTTAGCCAAATAGCCCTGCGCCGCTCTTTCATTTCGTGATAAAGCTTCTCGCGATCTTTCTCGGCGAGTTGCTCCACGATTTTGAGGGCTTTGCTAAATGTGACTGCTGCGGCCATAAGAGTAACCTACGCTACTGCGTGAATGCGGGCAATTTGATAATCTTTCCGCCTTTCATCGCGGATTCGTGGGCGCAGAGGCCGACGCAGGTCCAGTTGGCGGATTGCTTGGCGTTTGGGAATGGTTCGCGGTTATCGACGAGCGAGCTGACGAATTCATGCACGAGGTGCGGGTGGCTGCCGCCGTGCCCGGCACCTTGCACGAAGCTGCGGTGGCTCTTTTTGCCTTTGCCGCCATAGACGCCGCCGGTGGTGAATGGCTGGATCGCTTTGGGCAGTCGCTTGGCGAAATCGGGCGTCTTTATGAGTTTCGGGATCTTCGGCTCGGGGAGCTTTGCGGTGTGCATGACGAGCGGTTCGTGCTCAATGAGCGGCCATTCGACGGAGGCTTTGTCGCCATACACGTCGATGCTTTCGCGATATTGCCGGGCGGTGTCGAAGAGCGAGCGGATGATGCGCGCGCTGACGTCGCTGCCTTTGTATTTAATATGCGCGGTCTCGACTGCGAACGGCGAGCCGTAGCATTTTTGGAGTTCTTTGCGGACGGTGCCCGAGCCGAAGCACGAGACGTATTCCGCAGGCGCGCCGACGAGGCCGGAGACAGGGCCGACGCAATGCGTGGCATACCACATCGGCGGCAATCCGGGCCAATAGTTCGGCCATCCATCCATGTCCTGCTGGTGACTGGCCTGAACGAATTGCAGCTTCCCGAGCTTGCCGGTGTCGAGCAGCTCTTTCATGAAAAGATATTCGCGGGCATAAACGACGGTCTCGGCCATCGTGTATTTAAGCCCTGTCTTTTTCACTAAATCGACGATCTGTTTGCACTCTTCGATGCTTGTGGCCATCGGGACGGTGCAGCTCACGTGCTTGCCGGCCTTCAGCGCGGCGATGCTCATCCAGCCGTGGTCGGGGATGGGCGAATTGATATGCACCGCATCGACCTTCGGGTCTTTCAGTAATTCCTCGAACGACGTGTAGCGCTTGTCGATTCCGAATGCGTCGCCGACGGCGTTGAGCTTTTTCGGGTCGCGCTGGCAGATCGCATACATGTTTGCATTGGGATGCAATTGGTAGATCGGGATGAATTCCGCCCCGAAACCGAGGCCGACGATGGCGATGTTGACTTTGCCTTTGGACATGCTGGTTGGTGAATAAGGAAGCGCGTGAATGCTTGTGGAAGCGCGCGGAGTGAAGCGGGCCACGCCGCGCTGCGTCAACGCTTTTGTCGCAAGGCGCGAAAATTCCGGGCGTGTTCAAAAGTGGGACGCCGATCGAGCGCGGCAGCGCGTAGTGGCACGAGCGCCCCGCTCGTGTTCGTGCCCCGGACGCCCCGTCCGGTACACCGAAACGGCGAAGCCGCACAACGATGAGCCGCTGCCCTTTTGCCGCCAGCGCCGGACGAGGCGTCCGCGAAACACTCGCTCATTACGATTGCCGTCCGCAGTGCTCCGCGCTTAAACGGGCGTCGCATGAAACGCTCCATTTTTCTCAAGTCACTTCTCACCCTCGCTTGCAGCACCGTCATCGCGCAGGCGCAGAATGAAATCATCGTCGGTGAATTCGCGTCGCTCACGGGCGGCAGCGCCAGTTTTGGCCAGAGTTCGCACAAAGGCACACAGCTCGCTATTGATGAGTTGAACGCTGCGGGCGGCGTGCTCGGCAGAAAATTCAAGCTCATCACCGAAGACGATCAATCCGTCGCTGGACAGCCTGCAACCATCGTCCGCAAGCTCATTGCGCAGGATAAGGCCATCGCGATTCTCGGCGAAGTCGCATCGTCCAAGAGCCTCGAAGCCGCGCCCATTTGCCAGCAAAACAAGATCCCGATGATCTCGCCAGCCTCGACGAATCCGAAGGTCACCGAGACGGGCGACTACATTTTCCGCATCTGCTTTATCGATCCGTTCCAGGGCACTGTGGTGTCGAAGTTCGCGCTGTCGAAAGGCTACAAAAATGTGGCGGTGCTCACCGACGTGAAGCAGGACTATAGCGTGGGCCTCGCGGAGTTTTTCGTGAAGCACTTCACGGCGAACGGCGGCACCATCACCAAGGAGCAGAAATACTCCACGGGCGACAAGGATTTCAAAGCCCAGCTCACATCGCTCAAAGGCGGCAAGCCCGACGCCATCTTCGTCCCCGGCTATTACGGCGAAGTGGCGCTTCTCGCCCGGCAGGCCAAGCAACTCGGCATCAAGGCCCCGCTGCTCGGCGGCGACGGCTGGGTCGGCGATTCGCTCCTAAAAGTCGCGGGCAATGCGCTCGACGGCAGCTTTTTCTCCAGCCATTTCAGCGCGGAGGACAAGACCCCCGCTGTGCAGGAATTCGTGAAAAAATATCAGGCGAAATACGCCGCTGTCCCCGACGACATGGCGGCCCTCGGCTACGACAGTGCGATGATCCTCGCCGACGCCATCAAACGCGCAGGCGGCACGGACTCCGCGAAACTGCGCGACGCGATTGCGGCGACGAAAGACTTCAAGGCTATCACCGGCAACATCACCATCGACGAAAAGCGCAACGCGTCGAAATCAGCCGTCATGATGACCATCGAAGCCGGCGCATTTAAGTTCGTCGAGACGGTCGCACCGTAGCGCGAAACCAAAGAAAAGCAGCCCGCAGCGAGTTTACTCGCATGATGCGAAATACATTTCGGTTTTTCGCACTCGTTGCGGGGTTGGCGCTCGCCGGGTGTTCTACATATAATCGTCGGTGGGAGGCGGCGCGGGCGGATAAGGATCGTTTTACCGGTGCATACTCGGGACGCTGGGAAAGTGCCCGCATGAAAGGGACGGGCGGCGGTCTTTGGTGCATCGTGCAAAAGGACGGGCCGCAGACTTATCGGGCGGACTTCAAGGCAACGTGGCACGGCATTTTTCGCTCCGAGCACAGCGCTGTGCTAAAGCGGCGCGGCAATGAATTCCATGCCGACGCTACGCTCAATACGTGGATCGGATCGGGTCATTACACCTGCGACGGAAAGTTCCTGCCGGACGGGATCACTGCAACTTACGACGCCGTTTACGACGAGGGCCGGTTCATCCTCCATCGAGCCCGCTAAAGGAGAAAAAACGATGATAACGAATTCTCCACCGACTCGGCGGTTGACGGGGCCGACTCGGATGGCATACATCGGTTTCCATGTCCACCCGCACACTTCTAACTATCGCCATCATTTCCACTGCCGCTCTCACGGGATGCAAGACCGTGTATTCAAGCGTCTATTCGAACAAAAAGA
>JAYTMG010000692.1:0-6582 GCA_043728745.1 Verrucomicrobiaceae bacterium | reverse complement strand
GGCACGGTGAACTTTTTCGGTCGCTACGCATGGGTCGGCAGCGAGGGGAGCGTGTATGCCGCAGTGTGGACGGAGGCGGACGAGCCGCAGGCACCGATCGGTTCGTCATTCCAAAAACTCGCCTATTCCGACAATCACGCGAAGCACGTTGCGGCGGGGCGTGAGTTGAAAATCGGATACGAGCATCACGCTGGCGAAGTCCGGGATTTGACGCTGCGCAGCGAGTATCTCTACGCGGCGTGCGGGCACGACGGGCTGCGGGTATATGACGTTGCGAACATCGATAATAAGGGCTTCAGCGAGCGTTTCCTGACGCAACCGGTCTCGCCTCTCGGGATGCAGACGCATGTGAAATTAGAGGACTGCACGAGTGTCGCATTGCCGAGCACTTTGCTGAACGATCCGAAGCGGACGCACTTGCCGGAGAATCAAGAGCAGCCCATCCACGATGTGTATGGATTCGTCTTCGCGACGGACCGGAAAGAGGGCCTCGTCATCGTCGATACGACCTGCTTGATGAACGGTGACCCTGCGGACAACTACCTCAAAAAGGACGCCGTCTTTAACCCCGACGGAAAGTTCGCCGACGCGGAATACGCCGTGTGTGCAGGCTCGCGCGTCTATGTTTGCACGCCGCGTGGAGTCTTCGTGGTCGATGTGCGAGAGCCGCTCAAGCCGCGACTCGTGGGCGAGTACACCGGCGATTTCCTGCGCGAGCCGCGAGCGATTTCCGTACAGTTCCGCTACGCGTTTGTGACGGATGCCGACGGGATCAAAGTGCTCGACATCACGAACCCCGAAAAGCCGCATCCCGTGCGCGGCGCATCGGTTTCGCTCAAGCACGCAGGCAAGCTCTACGTCGCCCGCACATACGCCTACGTGGCCAATGGTGCCGACGGCCTCGCAATCATCGACGTAGAGAATCCCGAGCACCCAAAGCTCGAGCAAATGTTCACCGCCGACGGCGCACTGAACGATGTCCACGCCGTGCAAATCGGCAGCGTCGCCGCGAGCATGTATGCGCTCGTCGCCGACGGCAAAAACGGCCTGCGCGTCTTGCAACTCATCAGCCCCGACCGCGAGCCCAACAGCTACGGCTTCACCCCCCGACCAAAGCCGCTACTCATCGCGACGTATCCTACAAAACACCACGCACTTTCCGTGAGCCGCGGCCTGGACCGCGACCGGGTCGTCGATGAAACCGGCGGCCAAACCGTAGTCTTCGGACGCCGAGGCGCACGTCCATTTCACATCGAAGAGATGAACAAGTTCCTGCGGCATAAAGACGGCGAGCTTTTCAAAGTCGAGGACGTGCGAATGAAACTCATCGAAGAAGAACGCGACATTGCAGGAATCAAAGTGAAGATCCCGCGCACTGTTCTGGAGACGAAGGCCGGAAAGCCGCTCCCCGAGCCAAAATGGCCCGCGCCGCCGAAGGTCGAGCCCGCCGCGCCCAAGCCGGAAGCGCTCCCGGCAACGGACCCGCTACAGCCCTCGCCCGCGCCAGCACCGACCCCGCCGCCCACCGGCAGCCCGTTCAAGCTGTAAGGCTCGCGAGTCGGATGAGTCGGAGGGCTGGCTCTCCGGCTTCGCGGGATGTGGCGAGATCGACTCGGAACTCCGCGACCCAGTCGTTGTGTTCTTCGGGGTCCACGAGCATCTGCTGGACGATCCAATGTGTGCGGTCTTCGGACACTGTGACGTAGGTGTGGCGCAGGTTTCGCGCGGTGGGGTCCATGCAGATGCGCTCGTGCTCGATGTAGTATTCGTCGAGCGCGCGCATGAGCCGGTCGGCGGTCCAGGCGGACTCATCGTCGGCGGGCGGGAGTCCGTTTGCGATGGCGAGCGTGGCCTCGAAGTCCTCGCTCAGAAGCGCGCGGAGGAACGTGAAGATGCGGTTGCGAATCGCTGCGGTGAACGCCTTTGCGTCGCGCGTGATGTCGCGCGCGGCTTCCTCGGCACCGGGCGGGCGGACTTCTGGAGTCTCGCCGCGTGGTTGGTAATTTGGGTCGCGCATTTTCTCCCACTCTTCTAGGAGGCTGGAGTCGATCTGCCGCAGCATTGCGGAAAGGTAGACCTCCATCTCGCGGAGCGTGTCGTTCTTCGCGGCGTCGGGGACGGTTTGGGTGAGGACTTTCTGAACGCCGGAAAGATGCCGCAATAGGAGTCCCTCGGCGCGCTGGAGGTCATAGACTTTGATGAAATCGGCGAAGGATCGGAAGTCTTCGAACATCTCGCGGGCGATGGTTTTCGGGCGGATGTTTTCTTGCCCGACCCACGGGTGTTTCGCGGCGAATGCGTTGAACGTGGAGTAGATGAAATCGCGGTTCGGCTTTGGATATTCGAGCTTCTCGAGTTCCTCCATCCGCTCGTTGAATTCCATGCCCTGCATCTTCATTTCAGCGACGGCTTGGTCTTTCACTTTGGAGAGTTGCTTGCGCAAAATCAGCTCGGGGTCTTCGAGGATGGATTCGACGAGCGTGAGCACCACAAGCGCGTAATCCGGCGCGGCGGGATCCATGAGCGGCAGGGTGTCGTGGATGAAAAGCGAGAGAGTCTGATTCATCGAGAAGTCGTCCTGCAGCTCGACGTTGACGCGCACCTTCGCGCCTTCGACGGTGCGGGGGATGAACTCGATGATCTGCCGCTCGACGAGCGCGCGAAAAAGCTGCCATGCGCGCCGCTTGAGCGCTTTCTTCGCTTTGGGATTTTCGTGCGAACGATTGATGATTGCCAGCATCGCCCGGCATCCGTCGGTCGGGCGACTCAGGACATTCAGGAGCATTCCGTGGGTGATCTGAAACTGGCTTGTGAGCCGCTCTGGCGGAGCGTTGATGAGACGTGCGAACGTCTGCTTGTCCCAATTGACGAAGCCCCGCTCCGGCGGTTTTCGCTTCACGAATTTCTTTCCTCCGCCTGCCTGTTTTTGCTCCAGCAAAAGATTCTCGATGGCGTGTGCGGGAGCCTGCGCGACGACCCAGCCGATGTTGTCGAATCCCTTCCGGCCCGCTCGTCCGCTGATTTGGTGGAAGTCGCGCGCGCTGAGGATCGCGGTTTTTTCCCCGCTGTATTTGCAAAGCTGCGTGAAGAGCACGGTGCGAATGGGGACGTTGATTCCGACGCCGAGCGTGTCGGTTCCGCAGATGACTTTGAGCAATCCGCGTTGCGCGAGTTGCTCCACGAGCACGCGGTATTTCGGCAGCAGTCCCGCGTGATGCAGCCCGATGCCGTGACGCAGCCATTTCTTGATCTCCGGTCCATACGGACTGGTGAATTTGAATCCTTCCATTGCTTGCGCGATCGCCGCCTTTTCCTCGCGCGTGCAGACGTTCGTGCTCATGAAATCCTGCGCGCTTTGTCCGGCTTCGAGCTGGGTGAAGTGGACCACATAAACCGGTCCTTTCCCGGTGCTGATGAGTTCCTCCAGGGTCTTTGGGAGGGGAGTCTCCGCGTAGGAAAATTCCAACGGGACGGGGCGATCTTTGGATGCCACGGTCGCCGTTTCGCGTCCGTTGAGTCGTGTCATTTCCTCCGCGAAAAAAGCAGTCTCGCCGAGAGTCGCGGACATTAAAAGAAAGCGCGTGTGCGGCAGGGTGAGCAGCGGAACCTGCCACGCCACGCCGCGATCGCGGTCCGCGTAGTAGTGGAACTCATCCATCACGACATCCTGGACATTTGCCTCGGCACCTTCGCGCAGAGCGATGTTCGCGAGGATCTCTGCGGTGCAGCAAAGAATCGGTGCATCGCGATTCACGGTCGCGTCGCCGGTGCTGAGGCCGACGTTCTCGGGGCCGAAATCGCGGCAGAGCGCGAGCCACTTTTCGTTGACCAGCGCTTTGATGGGACACGTATAAATCGAGCGTCGGCCCTGCGCGAGAGACTTGAAATGGAGCGCGGCGGCGACGAGCGATTTCCCCGAACCGGTGGGCGTATTCAGGATGACGTTCTTCTCGTCGAATAGCTCGAGAATCGCTTCTTCTTGCGCTGGATAAAGTGTGTGTTTTTTCGCCGCGACGTAGTCCAGAAAACGCCCGAGTAATTCGTCGTTGGTCGGCGGTGGTGATTGAGGCGCGATGTGTAGGAGCGATGGCACGATGCGCGGACGGTATCAGCCGCGCTTCGTGTTGCGGAGGATTATTCCGGATGCCGATGAGGGTTCGGTCTTGCAAGCGAGGCGTTGCTTCTTTCCGGAGTCTGCGGCTATTCCGGCGGTATCACTTTCACGACGATTCAGATTTTTTGGTGGCACGTTGCGCGGTATGTCCGGCGGCACAGGATGCTGGCTGTGCTCAATGTGCTGAGTATCGCGCTGGGCATTGCGGTTTACCTCGCGATCCGGATTGCGAATGAGAGCGCGACGAAGTCTTTTTCTGCGGGCGTGGATATGGTCGCGGGTAAGGCGCACGTCGAGATTCGTGGAGAGGTGGATGAGACGCTGTGGCCGCAAGTGGAGCGCTTGCACGGTGTGGCGACGGTGACGGGAATGGTGGAGGGGCTCGCGACTTTGCCGGGGAAGCCAGGCGAGTATTTGCGGATCGTGGGCGTGGATGTCATCAGCGGTGCGGAGTTTCGGACGTTCGAATTGTCGGGCGATGCGGCGGCGGTGGGCGAGAGTTGGCTGTCAACGCCGGGCGGTGTGGCGGTGACGCAGGGATTTGCGAAGCGCAACGGGCTCGGGTTGATGAGTGAAATTCCGGTGGTCGTGGACGGGCGCGAAGTTCGGCTGGTGGTGCTTTCGATCATTGCTGAAGGCGATGTGCCGGTGCCGGATTCGCAACTGGCGATCATGGACATTGGCTGGGCGCAGGAGCTGTTTCGCAGCGCGGGGAAAGTGACTTCGCTGCAAGTGCGATTGGTGGAGCCGCTGAAGATTTCTGAGGCAGTCGCGGCGATCATTCCGCTTGCGCCGGGGCTGAGCGTTGGGCCGCCGCGGCACCGTAGCGAGCAAATGGGGAAGATGCTTGCGGCGTTTCAGCTCAATCTTACTGCACTGAGTATGGTGTCGCTGCTCGTGGCGGTGTTTCTCGTTTTCAACACGGTGTCCACTTCGGTGGCGCGGCGTCGCACGGAGATCGGAATTATTCGAGCGTTGGGCGTGACGCGTGTGGGCGTGCGGCTGATGTTTTTGGGCGAAGCTTTGCTGTATGCGGTGCCGGGCGTTTTGCTGGGCGGTGTTGCGGGTGTGGCGCTGGCGCGGCTTTTGACGGGGGCGGTGGAGCAAACGATCACTGCGCTGTATGCGTTGGTGAATGTGGAGCGGCTGTGGCTGAGTCCTTCGCAGTTTGCGGTGGCTGCGGTGTATGGCGTTGCTGCGGCGCTCGTGGGTGCGTGGGGACCGGCTGCGGAGGCTTCGCGCGTGGAGCCTGTGGCTGCGCTGCGCGGAGTTGCGGGTGCGGTGCGGGAGGAGTTGCAAATTCGGCGTTGGTGGATGGGCGGCGTGGCGTGTTTGTTTCTCGCGGTTTGCGCGGCGGCTTATGCGCTGGGGAGCGGTCCGGCGTGGATGGCTTTTGCGTGTGCGTTTTTGGTGCTGGCGGGTTTTTCGTTGTTCTCGCCGGTGTTGATTCCGGTGGTGCGGTTTGTTTTCCGGAGGGTCGCGTGGCTCCCGCTGCGACTGGCTGCGGAGCGGCTTCGGCGCTCGCTGCGGAGGAATGCGGTGACGGTCTCAGCGCTGGCTGCGGCGGTGTCCATGCTGGTCGCGCTGATCGTCATGGTGTTTTCGTTTCGGAGCAGTCTCGATGCTTGGATCGGGCGGGGGATTGTTGCGGATTATTTCATCGCGCCTGTCGCCAACGAGTCGTTCGGGATGAATTCGTTTTTGCCGGATGAGGCGGTCGCGTGGCTGCGTGCGAGGCCCGAGGCGGAGAGCGTGGACACGTTTTCGGAGCAGCGTGTGGAAGGGGATTTCACACTCGCGGTGGTGGACGGGCGGTATCGGGATAATCTTTCGTTTCGTGGCGTGGACGGGCGCGCTGCGATGGCACGCGTTTTTGCGGGCGAGGCTGTGGTGGTGACGGAGCCTTACGCGCGGCGGTACGGATTGGCGGCGCTGGAATTTAAAACGCCTGCGGGAGTTTTGAAGCTGCCGATCGCGGGAGTTTATGCGGACTACTCGCGGGACCGCGGGATGGTGCTGATGGGCGCGGCGACTCATGCGAAATGGTGGGGCGCGGCGAGGGCGATGTCGGCGGCGGTGTATCTGCGCCCCGGCGCGGATGGGGCGGCGCTGGAGCGGGAGTTTCGCGTGGCGTTTGCGTCAGCGGGGCAGTTCTCGGTGAATACGAGCCGCTCACTTCGGGACAAGATTTTGAAGGTGTTTGATCAGACTTTTGCGATCACCGAAGTGCTGCGCTCGGTGGCTGTGGTCGTGGCGATTGTGGGTGTCTTTTTGACGATGACGGCGCTCGTGGTGGAGCGTCGCCGGGAGCTTGCGTTGCTGCGTGCGCTGGGCGGCACGGCGCAGTTTGTGGGGAATCTGGTGTTGTGTGAGGCGGGGTTGCTCGGGCTGTCTGCTGCGCTTCTCGGGGTTTTGTCCGGGCTGCCGTTGGCGATGGTTCTGACTTGGGTGGTGAACCCGGCTTTTTT
>JAYTMG010000691.1:0-3362 GCA_043728745.1 Verrucomicrobiaceae bacterium | reverse complement strand
AGGTTGAGCTTTTGCAGGATGCCGCTGCGGAAGGTGAAGTCCCGCTGCTGGAGCGCGCCTTTGCTGACCTTGAGCGTGACGGTGTCGCCGTCCGTGTCCACGAAAACTGCGGTCTTGCCAGCGTTGGAAAATTTCACCGCGACATCCGGCTGGCCGAAGACCACGTAGCCCGCCCCGCGGTCGGTGCCGCCCTCGTTCGCGCCGTAAGCGCCGATGATCAGGTCGTCAAAGCCGTCGCCGTTCACGTCCCCGGCCGCGCTCACCGAGCTGCCGGCACGGTCGCTGTCCGCGACGCCGGAGAGCTTGAAGCCGTTACTGCCGTCCAGCCCCGAGAGCGCCACGCTCGCGCCAAAGCCGCCCGCCTTGCCAAAGACCACGTAGGCCGCCCCGCGGGCGCTGCCACCCTCGTCCGCGCCGATCGCACCGATGAGCAGGTCGGCAAAGCCGTCGCCGTTCACGTCCCCGGCCGCGCTGACCGAGATGCCGGCATAGTCGCTGTTCGCGACGCCGGAGAGCTTGAAGCCAGTAGTGCCGTCGAGCGAGCCGAGGCCGATGACGGAAGCAAACGCCGGCGCGATGCGGGCTTCGAGGATTTCGATGCTGGAGGTGTGTGCGTGGGTGAGTTTCATAAGGCGGTGCTCTGGAAGTTGTGATTTCGAGACAGCGGCGCGCCTTTTAGCCACTCCGAGCGCCCGCCTCAAGCCCAAGTTCCAACAATGCCGTGCGAGAGGTGTGGTTAAAAGTGGAACTCCAGAGTAAGACGGGTTTCCAACCCGTCCACACGGTGCCTATTCGAACAATGAACATTTTCACGGCCAGTCTCGCTGGTGACAGGTTGGAAACCTGTCTTACTTTCTGCCGGCAAAAAGATGCGCGGTGAAAGATGGGAAATCGTTTCTCACACAGGGACGCGGAAACTCGACTTTGGAAAGGCGAGCTACGTCGCGCAGCCCTCGTTTTACCGCTTCCATCGGTGCTGACTCCCGCTACAGCGAAGTGTTTTCCAGCTCCATGACGCTCACTGTTTTCTCCAGTGCTGCATACGCTTTGTCCAATAGCGCATCGGCTATCTCCAGCCTTCTGCATGGTGTCGCCAAAATTGCATAGCCTTGATCCAGAACTATCAAGTCTGCCTCCAATCTTACATCAGTAAACAATTTTGGTAACTGAGACTTCCCAGATATGACTTACTTTCGCATATTGCGTGCAGCGTGCAGCGAGGGTATCGTCCGATGTAGAAAATGAGCGCGCAGACCAACCATACCGATGAACCTTTGCACCCGGTGCAGATTGCCGGGCTGCGACGAATGACCTTCGGACAGAAAATGGAGATCATTACGATGATGAGAGAAGCCGGAATCGGACTACGCATCGCCGGGCTGCGCATGCGGAATCCAGACTGGACGGAGAGCCAACTCGAAACCGAAGCCCGCCGAGCCGCAATGTATGCAAGCACCGATTGATTTTTCCGTCTTCTTTACCGCGCTCGAATCGAGCGGGTTTGCGTATTGTGTGACCGGTTCAGTGGCATCCGGCGTCTATGGAGAACCAAGGATGACGCTTGATATCGACATTGTGCTGCTTCTCCGGGTGGAAGACATCGCGCAACTCCGTGCGCTCTTCCCCAGCAAGCATTTTTACGTCCCTCCGACCGAGATGTTGATCCACGAAATCAAAGGTGGAGGAATGTTCAATCTCATCCATCAAGAAGGGATGCTCAAAGCAGACATTTTCGTCGCAAAGAACGATCCGCTGCACCAGTGGGCACTGGAGCATCGACGGCGTGGTGAGATGAATAATGCGGTAAAATTCTGGGTCGCTCCGCCCGAATACGTGATCCTCAAAAAGCTCGAATACTACCGCGAAGGCGGAAGCCAGAAACACCCGCGCGATATTCGCTTCATGCTCGCCTGCACGGATGTGGACCGGGCTTTTATCGAAGACCACGTCGCGCGGCTCGGGCTTGGGCCGCAGTGGGCGGAGTGTCAGCGCTGAGACTTTCGTGACCAGCGGATCATGCAAATCGAGAACGCGAATGATCCAAGACCGATGGCGGAATAGACGCCGATGGATGTCCAAAACATCGCGGGTTCTTTTTCGCGCGATACCGTGCGCTGTTGCGATGCGCGTTTCGCTGGCCAATACGTCTCGCCGCGCTGCAATCCTGTGCCCACGAGCCACGTCATGCCGCCGGTGATGCCGAGAAAGATGAGCAGGAAAGCGAGCAGTGCGCGGAGTTCGCTGCGCTTCATCGGCTGCGCGGCTGCGACTGGCGGCACGACTGGCACGCGTGCGGTGCCACCGTCGGTATACTCGTAATCCGGCTCGCGAAACGCGCTCTTTATGCGTGCGATGATCTCATCCCGCCGATGCCGTGCCCACTCGGGATAGCGCTGCCACGTTTCCGCCGAGGCGAAGTAAATCACGTGATGCGTACGTCCCAGCAGCATCTCGCCATCCAGCTCGATCCTCTGCCATTTTCCATCGCGGCGTTCCTCGTAAAACATCTGGTCGCGTCCACGGTGCCCGACTCGCCAACCGCGCGAAGTGTCGCGCTCTTCCGCCGCATCGTAGTCGCCGCGAGTTGGGCCGCTTTCAGGCCGCTCATCATTCATCACGGGATCCGGCGCTGGCGAAAACTCGGCGCGTGATTTCGCTGAAAAGAGCGCGGCGAGCGCGGCGATGCACACGGCGATGATGGGCAGTGAATACGTCGGGCCGCTGCCCATCGTGGTCGTGAGCACGCCGTTCGGGGCAATGGACGTCCGGTCTTCCGACGCTGGGGGCGAGAGGATCTCGGACGCTTGCCACGCGAGGATTCCGATGAGGATGGCGACGATGGTGAACCCCGCCCACCGTCTTCGCCGCAGTAGCCCGATGCCCGCGATCAATGTGAGCGGCGGCCCCGCGATGGTGATGAGCGCGTCGAGTGCGCCAGCGTTCTTTGTTCCGTAGCTGCCGACCGCGAACATCGCTGCGGTGATTACGCTGATAATGCTGCCCAGCCCGCCTGCAACGATGGCGAGCGAGGCGACGGCGGTGACGGCGGCGGCGGAGCGTGTTGGTGGTTTGGTATCCATGGAAGCCGGGATCATGGCTCGTATCCCGACCATATGAGTATCCGACTTTAGCCGGATACGCACGCACCGGGGTGTGATCAAAAGTGGAAATGCGAGCGTGAGCGAGCCAAGGAGCGGCGGCATTTGCCTTTGGCTGTCTTACGGCTCTGCCGCCGTTTTTGTTGCGCGCAGCGCCTGATTTGCTAACCACGCCTCTCGCCGGAACCGCAGTGTTCACAAATGGGCGCTTCGCGCTATAGCAACGGCGGCAAGAATGCCGCCGCTCCTTGGCTCGTTACACTC
>JAYTMG010000690.1:0-1285 GCA_043728745.1 Verrucomicrobiaceae bacterium | reverse complement strand
CGTGATGATCATCGGGTTTGACGGACAACCGGAAGGCAAGCAGGCAATCAAAGAAGGCAAGATTTACGCCGACCCGATTCAGTTCCCCGAGAAGATGGGAATCGAGATGGTGAACGCGCTCATCAAGCATTCCAAAGGCGAGACGCTCCCGCCGCAAATGCTCATCCCCACAAGCCTCTACCGCAAAGCCGACGGCGAGAAGGATCCCACATTGAAATGAGCGGAGGCGGGGTTTCCGTATCCGCCGAAACCTCGCTGTTGTCGCGTAGCAATCATTGGCGTTGATGTGGGGTCAGGTTTCTACTACTTCATTCGGCATGGCCAGTTTACTCGAACGTATCACCATCAACCCGAAGCAATGCGGAGGACGTCCGTGTGTGCGTGGGATGCGTATCCGCGTCACCGACGTTCTAGATCTTTTCGCAGTCGGTCTCGACGCTGCTCGGATTCTCGACGAGATGCCGGATTTGGAGGCGGATGACCTCAAGGCGTGCCTCATTTTTGCGCGCCGCCGTATTGATCATCCGATGCTCGCGGCATGACGATTTGGGTGGACGCGCAGCTATCGCCACGCACCGCTCGCTGGATTGCAGCCAACTTTCCGGTCACGGCGATGCCTTTCCGGGACCTCGGACTGCGCGACGCCGGTGATGAGGAGATTTTTGTGGCGGCACGCCTCGCCGATGCAATCGTGCTGACCAAGGACAGCGACTTTGTGCATTTACTCGAGCAACAGGGCAGCCCTCCTAAAATCATCTGGCTCACATGCGGCAACACTTCCGAGTTGGCTCTACAGCAGGTTCTTTCACTCCATTTGACGGCAGCCCTCGGGCTGCTCGCTGGCGGAGAGAATCTCGTCGAGATAGGTTCTCCGTAGCGGCGACAAATCGATTTTTCTCATATGGCAAACTTTCTCCACGAGCTTGTCGGCTCGATGTCACAAGGCGCAGCGGGCAATCCCACCGTTGCGATGATCGAGGCCGCGTTTGCGCATCACGGCCTGCATTGGCGTTACATCAATATGGAAGTGACGCCCGAAAACCTCGGTGCCGCAGTGCGCGGGGCGAAGGCGATGGGCTTTCGCGGTTTCAATTGCAGCCTGCCGCACAAGGTCACGGTGATCCCGCATCTCGACGGCCTCGGCGAATCCGCCGCTGTCATGGGCGCGGTGAATTGCGTGGTCCGGCGCGGCGACAAATTCATCGGCGAAAACACGGACGGCAAAGGCTTTCTCAAGTCGCTCGAAACCGCCATCGACCCGCGTGGAAAATCCGTCGTGCTCTTC
>JAYTMG010000689.1:0-5818 GCA_043728745.1 Verrucomicrobiaceae bacterium | reverse complement strand
CCAGCCCCTCACCCACTTCCTCATCGCCGGAGAAGACAAAACCTTCGTCCCTGCCAAAGCCGAGATCGCCGGCGACACCATCGTCGTCAGCGCCGAAGGCGTCGCGAAAGCCACCGCCGTCCGCTTTGGCTGGAGCCACGACGCCGAGCCAAACCTTCTCAACGCCGCCGGACTCCCCGCCTCCCCCTTCCGCACCGACGACTGGCCGGTGAAATAACGGCGGACCCAAACGTAGCGGGGCCGTCCCGGCCCTGTGAACTCCGCGCATGTGGTTATTCTTGCCAGGCGAGCGATAAAGGAATCGCGGAGAGCGAATCGGAGCGGGGCTTTCCTAAGCCCCGTTTGTCCCGATCCATCGGGACCATGTGCGATTGCCACTTGCGTGGCCTCGGGGCTTAGAAAAGCCCCGCTCCGATTCGTCGCTCGTCTCAGGCGAGGCTATCCACATACGAATGTCGCCGCCCCTTGTACGCTGTCCGGCGGTTCCGTCACCAAACACAAAACTCGTCTCCCTCTATTGCTCGAACCTCAGCGGAAGACAGCCCAAGCTCCTTCGCGACATCCGCAGCAAGCCAGGAAGTCGAGTCAGGCAATCCCATAGTCGCCTCACGGAGCAGGGCGAGTGGGTGACCCACCACAGAAAAGTCGAATCGCTGCTGACTGCCAACGTTTCCACGAATAGCGTCGCCCGCAGTGGCAATAATCCGACAACCGGCAGCGTCCTGAATTCTGAGCAAGTCCGCGTGGATTGCATTCAGCGAATGGGTGTCAGCCCACGCAATTGCGGTGGGAGTCGGCGAAATTGAGAACACTGAAAATGTGTCCGTGCTTTCAATCAACGCGACGACTTTACGGGAAAACTCATAAGTAAGGTCGAACACTGCGCCCGGCTCGGTGAAGCTAACGCAATAGCATCGGGCATCACCGTTCATCTCTGCTTCAAAGCCTCAGTGCCCCAGCGATTGCCGGAGTGCCTTTGCGATCTCCGCGAATGCAAGCCCAACGGCGCTCTCGGGCTCGGCGGCGGTGATGGGTTTTCCGCGATCTCCGCTTTCACGCGTCGCGATGTCGATCGGGATCTGGCCGAGCAGCGGGATCTTCTGCCGTGCCGCTTCACGCTCGCCGCCGCCGCTGCCAAAGATGTCGTAGCGCACGCCGTCGCTCGGGCATTGGAAATACGCCATGTTCTCGATGATGCCGAGCACGGGCACGTTCACTTTCTGGAACATCGCGACGGCTTTCCGCGCGTCGAGCAGCGCGACTTCCTGCGGTGTGGTGACGATGATGGCACCGGTGAGCGCGACCGTCTGAACGATGGTAAGCTGGATGTCGCCGGTGCCGGGCGGCAGGTCGAGCACGAGGAAGTCCGTGCCGTCCCATTTCACCTGCCGGAGAAATTGCTGCGTGTATTTCGTGACCATTGGGCCACGCAGGATGGCGGGCGCGTCGTCTTCGAGCAGGAAGCCCATGCTCATGAGCTTCAAACCGTAGCGCTCGATCGGGATGATTCGGTTATCGTCATCCGCGAAAGGCCGCTCGTTTGCGCCGAACATGATTCCGACGCTCGGGCCGTAAAGGTCGCAGTCGCACAGGCCGACACTCGCGCCCGTCGCTGCAAGTGCACAGGCGAGATTCGCGGCGACGGTGCTCTTTCCCACGCCGCCTTTTCCGCTGGCGACGGCGATGATGTACTTCACGCCGGGGATGGAAGTTTGCGGCATGGACTGCGCGCCCATCGGCTGCTGCTGCGGCGCGGTGATGTCGATGCGCACGACGGCGCTCGTCACTCCCTCCATCGCTGCCAGCGCAGCCTCGGCGTTCGCTTTGATCTGCTGCGGCACGGTCGCGTCGGCAGTGGACATGCTCATTTGCACGACGACTTCCGAGCCGGTGATGCGGATGTCTTTGACGAGGCCAAAGCTGACGATGTCGCGGCTGAAGCCGGGGTATTTGACGGTGGCGAGTTGCTGGCGAATGGAATCAGTATTGATCATAGAAATTGAGAGTCGTGGGCCGGGGGCGCGCGGTCCGTATCACTTCGCGGCGAGTGCTTCGCGCACGTCTGCCTCCGGCAAAGTGCGATAGGTCACCGCGACGGGCGATTTGTGCTCCATCACGATAGCCTCGATGCTCACATTCGCGAGCTGCGCGTGGATGTGCGCAGCGAGATCTTTGACCGCCGGGATTTCCGCCTCGCGCTCCTCCGACAGCGCCAGATGCCCGGCGGCCCAGGTGTTCGCGGCGATGCGCAGAGCATCGGGCAGTCCCGCGTGCGATGCGGTATGATGCGCGAGAAAAGTCTCCATCTGCCGCATCGCATTCGCTTTCCCCGCGATGACGCCGAAGTCCTCGAACGACTTCCCGAACGAGCCGCCGTTCGTGCGGATTGAGCCGTCGAAATCCACCCGCGCAAAAAGATTTGGAGCCCCGCGCCGACCGAGTTCCGCGAAGAGCAGGCGCGCGAGAAACGGCGGCCCGTACACTTGCTCGAACGCCGCCTTCAGCGCAGGCGAGAGCGAGAAATTCGCAAGCCGCCGCAGCGACACATCATCCGCCGAACGCGCGAAGCCCTCCGCCCCAGCGACCTCGATTGCCGCAAGGCGCAGCCGCTCAATGTCACCCGGATGCCCGAGCCCGCCGAGCGCGATGCGGTCGTGAACCTCGAACAGCTTTTGCCGCTCGCGGCTCAGCGTGAAAAGCAGCACGCCGTCGCGATAGCTGAGCCCCACGATCGGGCTGCCGGTCGCGAGTTGGTCTTCGATATATTCACGCCGATTGGCAATCGCCTCCACCCAGCGGAAAGGTTCTTCGTGCATATCAGTTTTTGTTCAGCAGCTTCTTCACGTCCTCGATGCTCATTGGCTCCAGATTTCCGCTCCACGGATTCTCGAACCTCGCCTGATCCTCCGGACGGATTCCGCGGTTAAACCGGTCGGCTTCCTTGCCGAGAAACTGCCGCGTCCCATCCGCCACGACGGGTATCGCCGCAGACTTCCCAGCCTCGCGCGCCGCATCGGTCTCGTAGCCTTTGCTCCTCGCAGTCTTGCCGGCTTCACGCGCATCGCCAGTCCCCGCTTCCTTCGTGGTGAACCGCAGTTTTTCCAACCACGCCGTCTTCGCACCGCGATACTCGCCCGATGAAAATTCTTTCGTCCGCACCCCGTCCACGAATCGAAACTCCGACGTGTACGCCGACTTGTTGGAAAGCGAACTCGTATTCCCGAAGCGGGCCGTCGCCGGATTAAACACGCGCGACTCGTCCGGCACCATCACCTCCGCGCCGCGCGCCGAGCCCGCCTCGCCTGTGCTCACCTTGCTCCGCCGCCGTGTTTCCAGAGCCTTCAGCCGTTTCGCTTCCTGTTCCTCTTCACTGCGACGCGCTTGATCCTCCGGCGTAGCACAGCCGGAAAAAATACACACGATGACGAAAGCGAGAAGACGCACAAACGAGCGATGCCACTGCATGGAAGTCCGGTCAAGAGCCCGCTCTTATTTCCCTTCGTTCGGCGCGAGCACGAAATCCACGTATCGGCTGCTGGTGCGACGGAGCCGGTTGCTCATTTCGCGGGCGATCCCGAGCAAGAGTTTGAACGCAGCCGCCGGGAAAAATCCCGCCAGCGCACGCAGAACACCTTCGTTGATTTTCAGAAGAATGCAGTCCGTCACCGCCTGCACATCCGCGCTCCGAGGCAGATGATCAAAGAGCGCGACTTCACCGAAAATATCGCCTTCATTCAGGCGGTCGAGTTCCACTAAATCACCATCACGCCGCCGCACAACGCGACACTTCCCGTCGGCGACGTAGAACATCGCATTCCCTGAGTCTCCCTGCTTCACGATGGTTTCTCCGGCGAGATACATCGTGGGGTCTGCGAGGCTCAGAAACTCCTCCAACTCCGCGTCGGTAAACTCACTGAATAGCGAGATGGCTTTTAGTTTATCGTGAATGGGGTGACGTATGCTCATGGTAGTAAAATGTCGGATTGTTGGAACCGTCTGTGGCCCATAGATAGCACTCGTCCCGCAGGAGGAAAGGCAGGATTTTTTCGCGTATGAGATTGCGCGATACGGGCGATGTCGATAACCGCATCAACCACAAAACCTCATGGAAAACGAACCCGTCTTCAATCCCTACGCCGCCCCGCAAGCGGATCTCACCCAGCCCGTGCCCCTCAACGTCGAGGCCACGCGGCGGCACCTTTTGAAGCACGAGGCGAGCGTCAAGAGCATCGGCATCCTTTACACCCTCGGCGGAATCGGGCTCGTCTTAAGTGGCGTGAGCCTCTTCGCCGTCGCGGCTCCCGAACCGTTGATCGCCGTGGTGTTGCTCGCACTCGGCATCCTGCAATTGTGGCTGGCAGTCGGGCTTCGCAAGCTCAAGAAAATCGTGCGAATCCCGACGATGATCCTCGCCGGTATCGGCCTGATCGGATTCCCAATCGGCACCCTCATTTCCGCCTACATCCTTTATCTACTCGGGAGTCAAAAAGGCGTGCAGGTCTTCTCGGACGAATATGCGGAGGTCATTGCCGCCACACCGCACATCAAGTATCGCTCGTCCAAATTGGTGATCGTGTTGGTCGTGCTGCTCGTCGCGCTGGTTGTGATAGGGGTGGTAGCGGCTCTCGCGACGCGCTAATTCTGCGAGCGGGAAAATCTCCGCCTTATGGAAAACAAACCCGCCTTCAACCCGTACACTCCGCCACAGGCCGATCTCGATCCGCCTGCGGCCCGCACGAGCATTTCCGCACGGGCGTCGATGATGACGTATGAAGTCGGCATTCGGAGCGTCGGGACCGTGTTTTTGTTTATTGGTCTGATTCTGTTGATGGCCGGGTCGATCGTGCTGGCATTCCATCGCGAGTATTGGATTGGAGGACTGTCCGCGCTCGCCGGCGCGGCGGTGGCGTTTTGGGTGGACTGCGGACTCCAAAAGCTCCGAGGCTCGGCGCGAACGGTCGCCATGATTCTTGCCGGGATCGGGCTATTGGGATTCCCGGCGATCACACTCGTCTCGCTCCACATTCTATTCGTCCTCGGTAACAAATCGGCGCGCGCGGTTTTCACACCGGACTACGCCCGCATCATTGCAGCAACCCCGCACATCAATCACAAGCAATCCCCCGTCTTTCGGCTCGTGCTTGCGATCGCGATCGTGGTGCCGACTCTCGTATTCCTGCTGATGTCGCGCTGATTGTGAAATGACGAATGACGCGGCGTGGGTCAGGACATAGGTGTGTCGGCTGGATGCCGGGGCGCATCATTGAGCTGAAGAAGAAGTAACCTCTTTCCCCATCCGCCTCCGAAATATCCACGGCAGGTCCAGCACGAAGAAAAAGAGGACGGCTACCGCATTGATGCACAAAACATAGACCCAGTGCGGGTCCGGAAAAAAATCGAGCATCGTCTTCTGCTCGGGCCGATGCGCCAGAAACCCGAAGTTTGCACCCGTGGCCCAGTTTGCCAGCAACGCACCCACGAGATAAACCTCCGACCACGCCAAAACCCGCCATTGCGCGCCGGGCCGGGGCCGCATCCCAAACTCGAACATCAGCCAGAAAACCCCGGCGGGAATCACAGAGTGGATGAAGAAAAAGCACCACGTCCGCAAATCCATATCGATCGTCACGGCTGGCGTGAAAAGCGCCTGCATCGTCCCCGCAATCCCCCAAAAATAGGCCAACTCAAACGCCATCGCCCGCCTTTTGATCAGCGCAACGAGCGTCGCAAACGCGGCCCAATCGCACAACTGCATCGGCAGCATGTAGCGCGGGCTGAGCATGTCGTTTTGCCCCAGCCACACGAGGTTCAGCACGTA
>JAYTMG010000688.1:0-2210 GCA_043728745.1 Verrucomicrobiaceae bacterium | reverse complement strand
ACGCTCGCCCGGCTCATCGACTTCCTACGCAAACAACCATGACGCTCCCGACCACCAACACCCGCTGGACGCTCGTTCAGGAAGCGAAAGGGAACACGCCTCAGGCAAAGGCGGCGTTGTCCGAGTTGTGTGAGATTTACTACCCGCCAGTGCTCGGTCAGGTGCTTCGCTGGACGGGTCACGAGGACGATGCGCGCGAACTCACGCAGGCGTTTTTTGCCAACCTGCTTGCAGGCGATCAGCTCAACGGCGCGAACTCCACCGCCGGGAAATTCCGTGCATATCTCCACGGCGCAGTCCGCCATTTTCTCCTCGCAGAAAAGCGAACGCGCACCGCCGAACGGCGCGGAGGCACAGCGATCCACGTCGATGCGTCGCTCGCGGAAAACGTGCCCGACTACGCCGCGCCCGATGCCGAGTTCGACCGCGCGTGGGCCTGCGCCGCGCTGAACCGCACGCTCACCCAGCTCCAGTGCGAGCTGGAAGCATCCGGACGCGGCGACACATTTGCCGCGCTGAAGCCGTGGCTGGCGGGCGACGCGCAGCACGGAGCCACGCTCGCCGTCGCGACGCAGCTCGGCATCTCGGAGACGGCAGTGCGCGTGCAAGTCTCCCGGCTGCGCAAACGAATGCGCGTCATCCTCGAGCAGACACTCGCCGAAACGCTCGCCCCCGGCAGCGACGTGCGAGAGGAGCTTCGGCATTTGCTTGCCGTGTTTGGCTAGCGTTCCACGATCATAAAATCGAGCGGAGCCGGGACGGCGGGCCGAATGACGATGATATTGGCTCGGGGCGTTGCGGGTTTGCATTATCGGGAACGGCACGGCATCTGAACGGCGAGTGTCATTTTTAAATCCGCTACTTCTGCTTGGTCTGCTCGGTGTTTCTTCGCCGATCATCATCCATTTGTTGGCGAAGAAGCAGATCAAGCGTGTCGTGTGGGCGGCGATGAAGTTTCTGAAAGTCACCGTGCAGCGGAACCAGCGAAAGATGAACCTCGAAGACATTATTCTGCTGATTCTTCGTTGCGCGTTGGTTTGTATGCTGGCTTTCGCGCTCGCTCGTCCCGCGCTGAAGCGGAGCGGGCTGGCGATGTTTGGGGGAGGCGAGACGGCGTTTATTTTGCTCGATAACTCCGGGTCGATGTCCACGGGCGACGGCGCGGAGCCGCGATTTGAAAAGGCGCGCAAGGCTGCGGAGCAGGTGCTGGATTCGCTGCCTGGCGGTTCGAGCGTGGCGGTGTGGCTGGTGAGTGATGTTGTCCGCGATGTCATCCCGCAGCCCACGCATGACCTTGCGCTCGCTCGCAAATTTATCCGCGAAGCGAAGCGAAGTGACCAGGCGACGGATTTGCCGCACGCGTTTCGCCAGGTGATCGACGCGGCGCAGCGCATGGCACCGGCGCAAAAGCAACTTTACGTCGTCACCGATGGACAGGCGACGGGATGGAAGGGGATCGGCGCAGTGCGAACGATGCTGGAGCCTGTGCGGAAAGAGATCCACACGCGCGTCATTTTAGTCGGTGAAAATGAGGATCGAAATCTCGCTGTCACGGGAGTTCGGCTCGGCAGCGCACTGGCGACAGTGAATCAGCCTTTGCGCTTTGATGCGTCGATTTCCAACTTCGGCCCCGAGGCCGCCGTGAGTGTCGCGGTGAGTCTCGAAATCGACGCGGAGAAACCGTCCGACGAACAGACGATTGATGCCGTGCCCGGTGGTGGTGAGACGCGTTCGATTTCGATGTTCGCGACGTTTCGCGAGCCGGGCTTTCATACCGTGACTGTGCGCCTCGCGGGCGACCGCTGCACGTTTGATGACTCGCGGACGTTTGCGCTCAAAGTGATCGACGAAGTGCATGTGCTGCTCGTGGATGGACAGCCCGGCACCGAGCCACGGGAGAGTGAGGTATTTTACCTCCGAAATGCGCTCACTCCCGTGCCGCTGGAGCTGCGCGATCGATTTTTCATCAAGACGAAAACGGTCACCAGCGGAGAGTTGGAATCGGTGCCGCTCAACGACTTCGGAGCAGTGGTTCTGGCGAACGTTGTGGACCTCTCGATGCCCGCGATGCAGGCAGTCGAGAGCTACGTGCGCAACGGCGGCGGGCTACTTGTTTTCCCCGGCGAGCGAATCAGCACTGCATTCTACAATGATCGAATGCACGGCGAACTCCGGTTGCTCCCAGCCGCATTCGCCGAGCCGCGCGGGGA
>JAYTMG010000687.1:0-8879 GCA_043728745.1 Verrucomicrobiaceae bacterium | reverse complement strand
CGCCCCGAGTTTTGCTCGCGTGGCGGAATTGGCAGACGCGTATGACTCAGGATCATATAGGGAAACCTGTGGAGGTTCGAGTCCTCTCGCGAGCACCATTTTAGGGGCAGACTGGAAGCAGTCTGCCCCATTTGTTTTTGCAGATTCCACGGGGAAAGATTGAACACCGGGCGACAGTGAGTAGTCTCCTGCTCCATGTCCGACACACCCCGGCATACACCTGAATCCGAACCCACGCCTCAACAAGCATTGAGGGCGGCTGTTGCTGCCGGGATCAAAGAGCACCAGACGACCCTCGCGATCCTCGGTTTACTTTTGCTCGTGGTTGGGCTGTTTTACTTTGTCCCGAAGCCTTTTCTTTTAAATACCCAATCTGCGGCGCAGTGGATCGCGGCGAGTTGGAACGAGGAAAACGACCAGGTTCATTGCTGGGGTATCATCCCCATCTTTTTCGTCCTGCTGTATTTGAAGCGAACGCAGTTATGGGCTGCAAAGGAGGAGCCGGCGAACTTCGGCCTTTGGTGGGTTGTGGCGGGGGTTGTCACATACGTTCTTTCGGTGCGGATGATTCAGGGACGGCTCGCGATTTTTGCGCTGCCGATGCTCGTGTATGGGACCGTGGTCTATTTATGGGGCAGGAAAGTGGGACGGCTTTTCATCTTCCCGTGTCTGTTCCTGCTTTTCATGACGCCCATGGGCAACCTCGTGCAAAATACGGCGGGGCTCCAGGCTAAGACGGCCACCGCGATTCGCGTGATGTCTTCCATCGGCGGGATTCCCATCGTGGTGGATGGCGCTATGATTCGGTCGCCGGATGGGCGTTTCGAGCCGATGGAGGTCGCGGGAGGATGCTCGGGAATCCGCTCGCTGATGGCGATGCTCATGCTCGCCGCGCTCTACGCAGAGTTCACGATGCGCACGCCGATCAAGAAGTTTGCGCTCTTTGCCTGCTCGCTCCTTTTCGCGATTCTCGGGAATTTTGCCCGCGTGTTTTCCGTGGTCATTTTCGCTCGCTTCCTCGACCCGAAGATCGCGACGGGATTGTATCACGACTGGTCCGGCTTCGTGTTTTTCCCGGTCGCCGTGCTCGCGATGGTCGGCACGGGGAATCTGCTCGACCGCGATTGGTCGGGCGTCACCGCGCTATTTAATAAGAAGCCGCGCTCGCCTGATGATCCCGCCGCTCCATCGCCCGCCGCAGAACCAGAAAAGCCCGCGAAAGGACCCATCTCGTATGATTACTGAAACCAAACGCGCCGGGATTCTGCTCGCCGTAATTGGGCTCGGGATGAGCCTCGTTTTCGCCCTGCCCAGCAGCCTCAACACTCAACCGCTGGGCGTAGTGGATATGACCGCGATGCCCGAATACGTCGGCGCGTGGCGTGGCGAAGATCTCGCGATTACACAAAAGGAGCGAGACACACTCGGCCAGGATACGGGGTTCGCGCGCAAAGCTTATAAGACGCTCGGCAGCTACCAAGGAAAGAAGATGCCGATTCCTTCTGACCACACCGGGATCACACTGTCCGTGGTTCTTTCCGGTCAGGACATGAACACCAGCATCCACCGCGCGGAGCGGTGTCTCCCGACGCAAGGCTGGAATATCGCGGATACGCGGGAGGTTCCCTTCAACCTCCCTGGACGCGGCTCTTTCACAGCCACTCGACTCTCCAACACCAAGCTAGTGAAGGACGACGAGGGCCGGTCCGCGCAATATCGGATGCTCAGCTACTACTGGTTTGTCGGGCACACCGGGATTTCCGGTTCGCACTTTGAGCGCACCATTATCGACATGAAAGACCGGCTTTTCTCCGGATACAACCAGCGCTGGGCCTACATCACCGTCACAGCGATGGTCCCGCCCGCCCGCGATGCCTCGAAGCAGAATGATGTGGAACAAGCCGTGGACGAAATGCTTCGCGATTACATCACGTCATTCACGCCCAAAGCGTTGTCGGACTCCGTGAAGCTCCGTTGATCCTGGAAAAAACCAGTCGGGTCGTCGAATCATACCCGCTCCAAGATTGAACCCGAACGTCGCGATTGAAACTTGAACCTACCGATCGGGCGACGAATCGGAGTTTTGTTGTTTTTCACACGCCCCCAACCATGAATCGCGGCGTTCGGGTTTAATGGGACTAAGAAGGACGCGGAGAACGCGAAGAATAGATCGGTCACAGCCTCTTGCTTTGGAACTTCGCGCTCTTCGCGCCCTTCGTAGTCACCTCTTTACGGAGGGTCTATTTTCGGGAGGTGGTATCACCAAACCACCCCGTCCCCGTCGCCCTTACAGCCCCGGCGGGTGCCGTAGTACCGCGCCTTTCGCGGGACGGCTTTTCGTCGTCCATCGCGGTCCACTTCCGCCGCCGCTGTGCCAGCCCGTGTCGAAACGCAGCCCGGCGACCTCCAGAAATACATGGCCGGATCGCGCAAAAACGGTGATCCATTTTCCCTCGCCACTGCGGCCGTATTTGCGGAAGCCCGAGGACGTCATCCAGTCGCCGAGCAGACCCGCTTCGCGTAGGACATACGATGCCGAGCCCGAGCAATCGTAGCCGCGGCTATCGATGCCTTCGCAGCGACCGCCGCCGTAGCAATACGGTAGCCCCGAGATGCGGTTGCCCGCTTCGATTGCGGCTTTTACCTCGTCGGGCGCATCGTCGGTGACTTCCGCGCGACCATCGACAATCCGCCCGCCTTTGGATGGCGAATACTGATACGATGCGGAGCCGCCGGAACAGGCACCGAGAAACAGAGCGAGAATCACAAAAAGAAGCGCAGGAAGACGTTGCATCGTTCCTTCATTGCCCGATGCAGAAACGAAATCCAGCTTTCGTTCGGCCCGCGTGACTTTTCTGAAACAGGCGCTAAGGTGCGCACCCTTTCACAGTGGCGGACCATTCAGCTTCATTCAAAAAAAACCGCAAAAAACGCGGCTTCTTCGGCAAACTCCGGTTGCTTTTACTCTGGCTGATCCTACTCGTCTGCGTCGCGATTCAGGCACCCGTTTTCCCCCATGTCGTGCGTGTGGTCATCAAAGTGGAAAGCTGGCGCCACGGCATTGATGCCCACATTGGCACCGTCGAAGGAACCATCTTTGAGCCCATCGTGTTGCGCAATTCTGTGTGGAGCTACGCGTCGCCGACCGGTGCCACCACACGGCTCGAAGTGCGCCAAGCGCGCGGCTGGTTTGCTTGGAGCAATCTTTTCCCTGCACCCGTCGCCGGGTGGATTCGTGCGGGCGCTGCGCGGCTCGGCGTCGAGCCTCAGGGAAGTAATGGCGTCTGGTGGCAGCAGCTCGAGCTCGACGGAATCGCTGCAAAACTGGAGCTCACCCGCAACGATCGTATTCCCGCTACGGCCTCCAGCGAATGGCTGCGTAAACGGCTTACGGGCGGGAAGACTTGCACGCCGCTGGCGTTCGATGTGCGCGATGCGGATGTCGTGATTCAGCGGGGCGGAGAATTCGCGAGAGCTCAAGATTTGCGGTTCAGCGTGAGCGCTATCGAGCCCGGAAATTTCCTCGCCGGCCAGATCACGGTGAAGAACCAATGGTTCGACAAAGTCTTTCGGGAAGTGCGAGGCCGAACAAATCTCGAAGGCGCGCGCGTCACCGCTGCCGGCATGGTTTTAGCGCCGGAACTGAAGGTGAATACGTTCACCATTTCCCTCGCGGATCTGTCGAAAGGAAAGCTCTCGTGGGACACGCAGCTTGACGCGTTTGGCGGCAGGCTCGATGTGCAGGCGGAAACGATACCGGGCGATAAGGAACTCCGCCTCAGCGTGAACGGGAAGTTTGCCAATATCAACCTCGGCACCCTCTCCACTTTCCTCGGCCTCAGCGACGCGGCTGGCGGCGTCATCCGCGAAGGCACATTCATTTTCCGCGGCAGCCCGCGCGACATCACACTCGGCGACTCCCGCGTGAGACTGGAGGCCGACCGCGTGCAGTGGGAATCGCGCCAGTGGGATACGCTCGTGCTCGGTTTCTCCGTCGTGGATCAGCGGCTGGTCGTCCCCGAGTGCAAGCTCAAGCAAGGCTCCAACGAGCTTTCCCTCAACGGCACGCTCGCAATGCCGCAGCCCGGTGCGAAGTGGTGGGAGCTTCCGTTTGACCTCAAAATCGACGCCTCTGTCCGCAACCTCACCGAGCTCTCCGCGCTGCTTCTACCGGAATTCACCTACACCGCAGGCGAGCTTTTCCTCCGCGGGTCCGTGAGCTGTAGCGGCCCGAAAGGCGGCGCTGCGCCGAACTACGATGGCCAAATCATTGTCAGCGGCAAGGACCTCAAATGGCGCACGGCCCCGCTCGAACAACTCACCGGCGCAATCGTATTCAGAGGCCGCGAAGTGCAAATCGTCAACGCGCAGTTTGACAACGACGACGACTACCTCCGCGCCAACGGAATCGTGAGTCTCGATGGCGGCGGCTTTGACGGTCGCGTGCGCGTTTCCCTCCGCGACCTCCGGCTCTACGGCGCGCTTCTTGGCCCGCCTATTCTGCCCGCGCCGGTCGCCGGGAGCGCTCTGTTTTCTTGGACAGGAAAATGGGCAGGGGATATCCGGAAGGGCGACTTCACTGCAAAGCTCGGACGCTTTCACATCCTCGGCTCCACGGCCACCCATCCGCTCGATGCAGAACTTTCAGGCACCGTCGAGCGCGAGCACCTGCTCTTCGATAATTTCAAGATCAGCCAAAACGGAACGACCCTCAGCGCATCCGTCGGCGTGGGCCCGAGCCTCGTGAACCTCCGCGGCCTGCGCCTGCAAAAGAATGGCGAAACCTGGCTGGAAGGCGATGCGCTCCTCCCGCTGGACCTGTGGCAGCGATGGCCGGATGTCAATTTCACCAAGCTCCTCAACGAAGACACCGTCGGGCGCGTCCAACTCACGGCCAAAAATCTCCGCCTCGCCGACACCGCGCTGCTCACCGGATACGAGTGGCCCCTCGGCGGCACGTTGAGCGGTACGCTGAATGCCGATGGCGCACTAAAGTCCATCAAGCTCGGCGGCGCAATCTCCCTCGAAAACGCGAAACTCCCGCTCGACTGGAAAGGCAACGTCGTGACGGACACAAAGGCGAATTTCACCCTCGATGGAAACACCGTCACGCTCGAAAAGGCCGAGGGGCGTCACGCGGGCGGCACCTACTCGCTCAGCGGCAAGCTCCTTTTGGAAAACCTCCGCATCCCGCAATTGGATGCCACCGGCACCGGCACACGAGGAGACCGCTCGTTCACGCTGAAAGCCAGCGGGCCTGCCGCCAATGCCGCGCTCGTCATCCAGGATGTGCCCGAGCCTCCGATTGAGAACAAGTAAAGCGCTGCCACGTCTGAGCAGTTGCGCGACGATTTGACGGTCCCACGCGTGCAAAAAGCACTCGCCGGACTGTGACCTCACCCGCGACGAGAAAGTCGGCGCTGAGACTGTCCGCGCAGCAAAGGCATCGAAGGACGGCTTTTGACACAAAACCGCATAATGGCTGCGCGAAGGCGGCCTGTTTTGGTCGAATTGCGTTCTGAGGTCACGAATTCTCACTTCACGAAAAGTCCGACCAAACGAAAAATCGACTTATGTTTAAACGCCCATTTTGGTTCGCACGCATCGAAGATTGTTCCTCACCACCGAGCTCCCGGAGAAGAAAGCACCCGCAGGCGGCGACTTCAAAAAAACCCCGCTCGTTAAAGAGCTAAGCAACATTCACAAACCGCCGCGTTCCGAAAGGGGCGCGGCTGTTTTGTTTTGCGGCAGCACTATACAGGAATACAAGAATACATATTGACAATACTGGCGGACGTAATTACATTTACCTCATGGATGTCACACTCGCTATTCCGACTGCGCTTTTTGAACGAATAAAACGCCATGCAATTCCATTTGTCGATTTGACACCAGTATCCGTTATAGAGAGGTGGGCGGATCACTTCGAAGGACAGGTGGAAACGAAAACGCCGTTGAAAATTCCCGATTCCGTAGGAGTGGAATCGCATAGAATGTTAAATCCATTAAGCCCTCCATCGCTCCTGCATACACGGTGTAGGGGAGCATTCGGAGAAACTGAGATTCGGAAATGGAATGATCTAGTGAGGGTCGCGCATATCCAAACCTTTGAGAAGGTTAAATCGTTCGATTCTTTACGAACGATAACTTACGCGCAGGTCCGAAACGGCGATCATGAAGGCGACAGCGGTTTTCACTTTATCCCACAAGGAGGATTTTCGCTTCAAGGGGTGGATGCAAACCATGCGTGGGAGTATGCGCTGCGTCTCGCTCAATATCTAAGGGTGGCGCTCCGGGTCGTTGTGGCGTGGCGGAATAACGAAAAAGCTGCGTTTCCTGGGCAGAGCGGAGTTCTCGAGTGGCGACCTGAATGAGAACCACTCGGTCAAAATTTTCTGATGCGCATCGTGCGCATTTCCGCTACATATGAAGCATGATCACACCAAAAAAGTCACTGCGGACGGAGACGAACCTCCTCCGGGATGTGCGCTCGAATCAGCCGCGCGTTACGTTGCGCGAGGCGCAAATTCAAGCGGCGCAAGTGACGGAAGCGGGACGGCGTTCGCCGCTGCGTTTCGAGCATTCTGTGAATGGGGAGTCGAAAACAACCTGATCCGTCTTCGCGGCGAATTTGATTTTCTTGCGCGTAAACCCGACGCGTTTGGGCAGGAACATGAAGTGTGGTTCGACGAGCCGAGTAACCGCTGGTTCAAGGCCACATACAAGAATCGCTTCGGGCTTGCATGGGGACGTGATGGCTCGGCGACTGCCCTTGTTTACCTCCAGCGCATGATACTTCAAAACACGTATTTTGGCGATGATGTTCGCTTGGTGGGCCTAGCGAATTGTGACGGCAAACTGCGCACTATTATCTCCCAGCCGCACATCGCGGGGGTTTCTGCCACTTATGACCAAATTCAGGATTGGTTCACGGAATTGGGCTTTGTTCGCCGACTCGCCGGAGTACGAATCGCGTGGTATCTCGAAGAGGAAAATCTACTCGTCGCCGATGCTCACGAAGGCAACGTGATCAAAACGACGGATGGAGTTTTGGTGCCAATTGACTTGAACATCACGCATCCCACGGGAGAATTACGCGAGTGGGCAGAGGCAAAATAGTGAGGGCGCAAACGACGGGCTGGACATTGTTACCGATGGATGAGGGCAGCTCAAGGAGGCCGGATACTACATTGCACACGGCGCAGTTGTGGGTAAGTTTCCTCCCGCTCTTACCCTGAAACTATGAAACTTCTTTCCACCTTATCCGCCCTGACTGTCCTCGCTTCATTCGCTTGGGCGAATCCTGTCATCACCGAATTCATGGCGGATAACACCGGCACGATCACGGACGAAGACGGTGCGTTTTCCGATTGGGTCGAGATTCACAATCCGACGACCTCTCCGATCAATCTCAACCAGTGGGCGCTCACGGACAGCGCTTCGCAGCTCACGAAATGGCGCTTTCCGGCAGTGACGTTGGAGCCGGGCGGATTTCTCATTGTGTGGGCGTCGGGGAAAAATCGCGTCACGGTCGGCCTGCCGCTTCACACGAATTTCTCGCTCGCTGCCGGTGGCGAGTATCTCGCGCTAGTGCGACCGGAGGGCACGGTGCAGGCACATTTTTCGCCCGAGTTTCCGTCGCAGCAGCCGAATGAAAGCTTCGGTTTGCAGTTTAATTCCACCACGCTTGTCGCTGGCAGTGCGGCGGTGAAATATATGGTCCCGGCGAACGGTGCGCTGGGCTCGACTTGGAAAGATACGGCTTTCAGCGATACGGCGTGGAGTTCCGGGACGACGGGGCTGGGCTTTGGGATTTTGATGCCCGGCATTCTCATTCGGGAAGTGAAGAAGGCTTCCGGGATCATCCTCAGCCTGGCCAATGCGGACACGTTGCTTGGCGGCACGGGAATCGGGAGCGAGACAAGCGTCGTCCTTCCGATGCTGAATCTGCTGGGCGATGGGGGCGACGGACATTACGCGAACAACTCGAATTACCCGAACGGCGCAGGCGATCACTTTGCCGTGAAGGCGACGGGTTTTATCGTGATTCCTACGGCGGGCACTTACACGTTTGGGCTTAGCTCGAGCTCCGGCGGGCGCATTCGCATCAACGGAGCGAATGTAATGGTGGATGATACGAACCACGGTCCGACGGATAAAAATGGCGCGGTCGTCCTCGCTGCGGGGACTCATACGTTTGAAGTGGTGAACTGGGATGAAGGCGGCGGCGAAGAACTGGAATTTTACGCAAAGCTGGGCACAGCGACGACGACGAATTCGTGGGACGTAAATTTCAAACTCGTCGGTGACACCGCGAACGGCGGGCTCGCCGCGTTCACGACGCCGAGCAGCAATGGCGGCGGCATCGGCACGAACACACAGACCGTGATGCAGAATATCAATTCGACCGTGTACATGCGGCGGACGTTCGCTGCGACGGGGCCGGGCACTTTCTCCTCACTCGCGCTGAAAATGAAATACGCGGATGGTTTTGTCGCTTACCTGAATGGTGCGCTGCTCGGCTCTCGCAACGCCCCGGCTTCTCCACAGTGGGACTCCGCAGCCACGGCAATGCGGACGAGCGCGCAGGCGCTTGCGGCAGAGACTGTGAATGTCACGTCGTTCCTTCCGTCCCTCATCAATGGGAACAACGTCCTCGCTATTCACGGGATGAATGACAGCGCGGCGAATGGGGAGTTTCTTGCACTCCCCGAGCTCGTCGCGGCATCGGTGAACTCTGCGGCGCAGCCTGTCTTTTTTGCGGGTCCGTTAGCGACGCCCGGCGCGGTGAACGGCGCGTATTCGCTGCTCGGCAAAGTCGCAGACACGCAGTTCAGCGTGAAGCGCGGCGTTTTCACTGCGCCTTTCGCGCTGACGAT
>JAYTMG010000686.1:0-2416 GCA_043728745.1 Verrucomicrobiaceae bacterium | reverse complement strand
CATCTATTGAAAACGAAATCGAGTGTCCAAAGGGGTTTTTCCCCGGCTGGCAGCTTCACGGTTCAATTCGGAAGTCCGATTTTCAGCAGCGACAATGCCGCCGTTGATGCAGGCGGGTGGATTCTGACGTGTGTGGCCTTACTTACCGGTATCAGCCGCCATCTCCAGATGGATGTAATCACCCCGAAACCCTGATGGGTAAAGGAGGGAAGTGGCTGGACCCGGAATTGAACCGGGGACACGAGGATTTTCAATCCTCTGCTCTACCAACTGAGCTATCCAGCCTTTATCGAAGCGCCGCTAGGGCGTCACCGAGGGGGCGTAGAAATAGTGGAGCGCGGGATTTTGGCAAGCGGTTTTATTATTCAGCTCGCGGAAAGTTTTCCCGAGATGCTGTCGGGATTGACACGGGCGGGCTTTCCGACTTCCGCTCTCGCCGCCATTTTTTCCATGCTTTCTCTTAATCCGCCGCTCGGCTCCAGCAATCTCATTCCCACGCGTATCGCCTATGGCTGCTGGAGGCTGGCGGGTAGCGAGGGCGGACCTCGTGTGGAGCGGGAGGATGGGAAGCGGGCGGTCCGCGCCGCGATTGAGGCTGGGATCAATTTTTTCGATCATGCGGATATTTATGGGCGCAGTGAGTGCGAGCAGATTTTCGGCGATGCGCTCCGCGATTTTCCCGGTGTGCGCGAGAAGTTGATCCTAGCGACGAAGTGCGGGATTCGTCCGCCGTGGGATGGGCGGCAGCATTGCTATGATTCTTCGCGGGCGCACATCGTTGCTTCGGTGGAGGATTCTTTGCGGCGGCTGGGCGCGGAGTATGTGGATTTGCTGATGATCCATCGCCCAGACTATCTCGGCGACCCTGCGGAAATTGCGGGCGCATTTGAGCATCTGCGCGCGCAGGGCAAGGTGCGGTGGTTTGGGGTGAGCAATTTTCGCCCGTCGCAGGTGACTGCCTTGCAGAGCGCGATGGATGCGCCGTTGATTGTGAGTCAAGTGGAGGTGAGCCTCGGGGCGCTGGCGTGTCTGGACGACGGGACGCTCGACCAGTGCCTGTCGGCAAAGATGACGCCGCTGGCGTGGAGCCCGCTGGCAAAGGGCCGTCTGCTCGGCGCGCCGCAAAACGAAATCGATGCGGCGCTTTTCCCGCTGCTAGATGCGGCTGCTGCGAGACACGGCGTGACGCGCTCGGCGATCGCGATTGCATGGCTGCTGCGGCATCCCGCGCGCATGGTGCCGATCGTCGGCACGGTGAATCCGTTACATTTGAAAGAAGCGCTCGCGGCGGACCGAGTGACGCTGAGCCGCGAGGAATGGTATGAGCTGCTCATCGCTGCGCGGGGCACGAAGTTGCCGTAGTGCAAATATCCTCAATCGCAAATCGCTACCGTGCATCTTTCACGCTCAGACATCTATTCATGAAGCAACTCTCGCGTGTCATTCAGGCCGCAACAGCGCTCTTGGTGAGCACCACTGGGAGTTTTGCCGCGACGGATTTCAGGAAGGACATCGTCCCGATTCTCGACCGCTTCTGCATGTCCTGCCACGACGATGAGCCGAAGGGTAACGTGGACCTCGGGCCGCTCACGGACGACGGTGGATTCTGGAAAGAGCCGAAGACTTGGGAGAAAGTGCTGAACGCCATGCGCGACGCGTCGATGCCTCCGGCGAAAAAAGAACAGCCGTCCCGCGAAGAGCGCGCGCTCGTTGCTGCGTGGCTCGCGGAGACACTCGATAATCCCGACGCCACGAAAGTCCCCAGCGCTGTGGGGCGCAAACTCCTGCATCGCCTCAGCCGCCTCGAATACAACAACACCGTGCGCGACCTCCTCGGCGTGGACTCGCGCCCGGCGGACAATTTCCCGCCGGATGGCGGCGGCGGTGGCGGGTTCGACAACAATGCGTCCACGTTGTTTGTGCCGCCGGTTTTGATGGAGAAAGTGCTCATCGCCGCGACGGACATCGTCGCCAAAGCAAAGCCCGAGCTTCTTTTCCATGTGCGCCCCAGCGATGGAAAAGACGAGCGCACTGCGGCGATGGAGAGCATCAAGTGGATGGGGATGCGCGCATTTCGGCGACCACTCGACGCGGAACAACTTGCGGGGTTCATCGGACTCTACGACGGGCTGCGCAAAGCGGGCGGTTCGTGGGAAGACAGCATCCGCCAATCCGTGCGCGCCCTGCTCATTTCGCCGGCGTTCCTTTTCCGCGTGGAGCAGGATCGGGAAGGGCACGAGCCTCAGCGCATCAGCGATTGGGAGCTTGCGACGCGGCTGAGTTACTTCCTTTGGTCGTCCATGCCCGACGATGCGCTGTTCGCAGCGGCGAAGGCGGGCGAACTGCACCAGCCAGCCGTGCTCGACCGCGAAGTTCGCCGGATGCTTGCGGACCCGAAAGCGCGGACGTTTACCGA
>JAYTMG010000685.1:0-2869 GCA_043728745.1 Verrucomicrobiaceae bacterium | reverse complement strand
CGGTGAAATCCAGCGCGGCGCAGAAAACGACCGGTGTGCTCGCTTCCGTCATCAGCACCGCGTTGCTGCTCTTCGGCGCTTCCACGGTCTTTGCCGAGTTGAAGGACGCGCTCAACACCATCTGGGGCGTCGTCGTAAAACCAGGCCGGCCCTTCTTCACGCTCCTCCACGATCGTTTTTTCTCGTTCTCGATCGTGCTCGCCATCGGCTTTCTCCTGCTCGTGTCGCTCATCATCAGCGTCCTGCTCGCGGCATTTGGCTCTTACATGAGCGGCCACTTTCAGTTCCCTCCCGCGGTCTGGAAGGCGTGGGATTTTGTCATTTCGCTCGCGGTCGTTACGGGACTGTTTGCGATGATCTTCAAACTGCTCCCCAACGTGCTGCTGCGCTGGCGCGATGTCTGGCTGGGAGCGGTGACGACCTCCCTGCTTTTCACGGTCGGCAAATTTGCCATCGGCTACTACCTCGCCACCAGCAGCCTCGCATCCAGCTTCGGCGCGGCCGGGTCCGTGGTGCTCGTGCTCGCCTGGGTTTACTTCTCCGCCTGCATCCTGTTCTTCGGCGCGGAGATTACGAAAGGCTATGTGCGCAAGTTCGGCCCGGGCATCACGCCCAACAGCCGCGCCGTGCTTATCGACGACCTGCTTCGGGCAAGGCTCGGGCTGACTTCCGCGACCATCGAAGCGGCATCGGTCCCGCCCAGCGCCCCGCCGCCCGCCCCTCCCCCGCACTCCGAATAGACCCCGAGCCCTGCGCTCACTTGAAACGTGCGCCAAGAAATCAGCCCGCGAGCTTCGCCGTTCTCAATAACGCTTGGAGTTTTCTTTTTTGTCGCCTGACCCCGTTTCCCCGCTCGGTAACTGAACGCCAAAGCCCGGAGTTAGAGGCATGAAGGATTGAAAAGAGAGCATTGCTGTGGGGAGAGAAACTGAAAAAGGAGACTGCTTCAACCATGAAAACATACCAACTCAAACCATTCACTGCCGCACCCAAAGCCACCGTCATTGAGCGAATGCCTTCGCTTTTGCGGCGGCTTGGCGTGCTCGAAAAACTTCACCCAGAGGCTGCCGCTCGCGCGCCGATTTGCCTCGGCGGGGACTTGGAAAAGGCGGGCGCTTGTCTCGCCATCCAGGTCGGCGCGGAGGGGCTCGCCGGGACGATCACGCTGAGCCGCGCGGATGTGGCCGGGCTTTGCAAAGAGCTGATTGGGCGCGGCTGGCGCGTCGCGGTGGGCGTGGAGGCTTGTGGGTTTGGGTGGCTTTTTCAGGCGCAGTTGCGCGAGGCGGGGGCGGAGGTTGTCACGTTTGCGACGGAGGCGCTCACGGGCAAGCGCAAGACCAATCAACGCGACGCGGCGGCGCTTGCACGCTTGGTCGCAGGGCGGGTCGTGCATGGCGACTTGAAGAGCGGACGCACCGTGCGCGAGCCGTCGCCGGAGGAGCAAAAACGGCGCTTCCTCACGCGGCACCGCGCGCAACTCGTCGGCCATCGCGGACGCATCGAGGGGCAAGGACGCGGGCTTATTTACGACAGCGGGATCGAGGCTGCGCCGGAGTGTTGGTGGGGCCGCAAGACGTGGCCGCGCTTTGCGGATCTGCTCACGCGCACCGGCAACGAGTGGCTGCGCGATGTGCTCGAAAAAATGCGCGAACACGCGCTTTTTGTGCATGATCAAATCCTCGCGCTCGACGACGCAATCGCCGCGCTCGCGCCGCCCGCCGAGCATCAGCCCCACGGCCTCGGCGACCTCACCGCCGCGATGCTCGACGGCGAGGTGATGGACTGGAAGCGCTTCAACAACCGCAAGCAAGCCGGCAGCTACGTCGGCTGCTCGCCCAGCGAGCACAGCACCGGCGAAGGGCAGGTCCTCGGCAACATCGACCGGCAGGGCAACCGCCGCATCCGCAGCGCCCTCGTGGAGGCCATCTGGCGAATGCTCCGCTGGAACCCGACGTGGCGCGGCTTTGCAAAACACGGCGACATTCTGCGCGATAAAAAGGGCAGCTCCGTGCGGAAGAAAAAAGCGTGCATCGCCTGCGTGCGGCTCCTGTTTATCGACCTCTGGCGGCTGAATACCGGGCGCACCACACTCGAAGCCATCGGCCTCAAACCCAAGCCCGTGCGCACCGACGCCACCCTCGCGAACGGCGAAGAAGCCATCGCCGCATAACCCACTTTCACTTTCACCAATCGTGCAAAACTTTTCAAACGGTGCATTACCCGATCGAAGCCCTGCAGCTGGCAGACGCGCAAGCGACTGTCGTCGGTTTAGAATGGTCGGTAATCAAAGTTTGAGCGTCACCCAGAGTCCTCGGATTACCTGGATGGGCGCAGCCCCATCACGTCGTCGCGCAAGCGGCGGCGTGATGGTCCGCTGCCGCTCGAATAGGAGCTTGGAGCCCTTGCGGTTCCGCAGTCCCGCTCAAGGCCATTTGCGAGTTTGTACGATGCCACAGAACAGGCGCTCCGCGCTGCACAAAAAGTTGGGGGCGTTCCGCCGCCCCCAAACCCCGGCTCGGGGGGAACAATCTATGACCTTCTAAACCCACTTCGCTCTCAGTTTAAACAGCCCGAAACGCTGTCGCCCTCACACGTCCCTTGACAAACCTTCATAGGCGCTGCAGCGCATGGTTAGGCGTTTGCGGTTGTTGTGGAGAGACGTTCAAATCAGAAGTTCCAGACGACGTAAAACACACCAGCGGGACGCGGCCCCGGCTGCCTGTCGTCGCGGAGTGAATGGCTGATACTGGCTTTGAGCGACCAGTTGGCGTTGAACGTATAGACAGCCCCGACCGTGGCCGCGAAGACGTGCGCCTCCTGCTGCTCAAGCGGGATAATGCCGTAAAGCTCCGCGCCTGCCGCGAAATGC
>JAYTMG010000684.1:0-18210 GCA_043728745.1 Verrucomicrobiaceae bacterium | reverse complement strand
GGACCGAACCGAAAAAGCGGAGCTCGGAGGCTCAAGCATGTCGATGCCGGAGAACTCCGAACGATGCGCGATTTGCGAATCGACCCGGTTTGTTAGCGGGACAATTCGGCGATCGCGATCTGAAGTCCCGCTCGGCCTTACAGCCTTGAATCAGGTTTGGGCGCGCATGAGTTAAAAAAGCTGTGATTTTCTCTAAAGGAACGGCGAATATGCGGTCAATCACCTGATAGATTACGCGGCGGAGTTAAATTCGTCCGGATCTGAACCACCTGAAAAAACCACAAATATACAACTTACAATGAGCGATATTAAACCCGTTACTTGGTACGAAGACCCGGCCCACTTTAAGAAAGTCAGTCGGCGTGAATTCATGTATGCCGGCCTCGTGGGCGGCCTTGGCCTCACGATGGGCGATCTTTTTAAGCTACAGGCCAACGAGATCAACAAGATTGAAGCGACCGCACAATCGCTCATCCACATCTTCCTTCCCGGCGGATGCGCCCATCAGGAAACTTGGGACCCGAAGCCGCTCGCGCCGATCGAATATCGCGGCCCGCTCGGAACCGTCGATACTGCAATTCCGGGAGTGAAGTTTTCGCAGTACCTAAAAAACACTGCAAAAATTGCCGACAAGCTGACGATCGTGCGCTCGATGACACATGGTGAAGCTGCTCACGAACGCGGCACGCACAACATGTTCACCGGATACCGCCCATCGCCCGCGATTCAGTATCCGAGCATCGGAGCCGTCGTTTCGCACGAACTCGGAAGCCGCAATAATTTGCCGCCTTACGTCTGCGTGCCGAACGTTCCGAACGAGTTTGCCGCGACCGGCTACCTTAGCAGCGCATTCGGCCCATTCAGCCTCGGCGGCGACCCCGCGAATAAAGGATTTTCCGTGCGCGACCTCAATATGCACAGCGGACTCACCCCCGAGCGCTTCGACCGCCGCCGCAACATGCTCAGCACCGTGGACGATCATTTCCGCACCCTCGAGAAAAGCGACTCGCTCAGCGCGATGGACAGCTTTTACCAAGCCGCCTACTCGCTCGTCTCCTCGCAGCAGGCGCGCGAGGCGTTTAACCTCAGCGCCGAGCCCGAAGCCATCCGCAACGAATACGGACAAAACGAAGCCGGACAACGGATGCTCATGGCCCGTCGTCTCGTAGAGAGCGGCGTCCGCCTTGTCTCGCTCACGTATGGTGGATGGGACATGCACGCCGGCATCGCCAAAGGAATTGAGAATCAAGTGCCGAAATTCGATCAAGCTTTCGCAGCGCTCATCACCGATCTCGATCGCCGCGGAATGCTCGACAAAACACTCGTGATGGTCAGCTCGGAATTCGGACGCACGCCGAAAATCAACCGCGACGCCGGACGCGATCACTGGCCGAAAGTATTCTCCGTCGCATTCGCAGGCGGCGGCTTTAAGCGCGGCATGGTCTATGGTTCTTCGGACCCGACCGGCTCCGAGCCCGCCGACGATCCACTCACCGTGGAAAACATGGCGTCCACCGTCTATCGCTGCCTTGGCATCGATGGAGAGAAGCGCCTCATGGCTCCTGGGAACCGCCCGATCGACATCGTGCGGGGCGGTGAGGTCGTCAAAGAACTGCTCGCTTAAACAACGCAGAGTCACCATTTCGCAACCGCCGCCTGTGCAAAACGCAGGCGGCGGTTTGCTTTTCCGGGAAAAACAGGCCTCGTCGTTGACCTTATGAGGAAGCCGCGCTTTATTCATCAGTACCATGCCAGTCTCGGGACTCGACCTCATCGAAGAAATCAAAGCACTGAAGCGCACACGCAATGCGGTGATTCTCGCGCACAATTATCAGATCAGAGAGATTCAGGAGGTCGCTGATTTTGTCGGCGACTCGCTTGGGCTCAGCTATCGGGCTGCGGAGACGGAGGCGGACGTCATCGTTTTTTGCGGCGTTCATTTCATGGCCGAGACGGCAAAAATCGTGAACCCGACCAAGCGCGTCGTCATGCCGGATGCAGACGCCGGTTGCTCGCTCAGTGATTCCTGCCCTGCGGAAAAACTGGACGCCTTTCTGAAACAACACGCGGACAAAAATTATTACGTTGCTTCTTACATTAACTGTTCCGCGGGCGTGAAGGCGCTGAGCGATGTGATCTGCACGAGCGGCAATGCCGTAAAAATCGTTGAGCGCATCCCAGCCGATCGAAACATTCTTTTTTGCCCGGATGAAAACCTCGGCCAATGGGTGATGGACCAAACGGGCCGCAAAATGGAGCTTTGGAAAGGGAACTGCTACGTCCATGTCGAGTTCACGCAAAAGGCAATCGAGCGTGCGAAATTCGAGTGGCCCGATGCGCCCGTCGTCGCGCACCCCGAATGCACGAAGGCCGTCCGCCTTCTCGCCGACGAAGTATGCTCCACGGAAAAAATGATTTCGTATTGCAGAAATCACCCGGCCAAAGCGTTCGTCATCGTCACGGAAAGTGGGATGCTGCATCGCCTGCGCCGTGAAATTCCCGACAAGGTATTCATCGCCGGTCCCACGGATAAATGTGCGTGCGCCGACTGCCGCTACATGAAGATGAACACGGTCGAAAAACTCCACGCCTGCCTCGATCAACTGGAGCCGGAAATTCTCATTCCGGAGGACGTCCGCGTGCGAGCTGAACTGCCACTTCGCCGAATGCTCGATTGGAGTAAATGATGAGCATCCCCCGCATTATCACCCTCGTTTTCGCGCTTCTGCTCGCGGGCTGTGGAGGCTCGCGCATCACGCCTGGGCAGGTATCCGAGCAGTTTTTTGCGAAGTGCGGCGAGGGGAAATACGCGGAGGTTTACGAGTCCACGACCGTCCCGTTTCGCGTGGAAAAAACGGCGAAATATTTCGAGGCGCGCGTCCGGGATTTGCGATTCGATCAGACCAAATCGATCGAATGGCAGGAGCCGGTAATCAAAGATGACGTCGCGCGGCGATGGGGCGATATTACATTTCAAGATGGCGAGAAAATGACCGTCATCGTCACGATGCACCATGTCGCTGGCACCTGGCGGGTTCACGAAATCACATACGTTGACGGCAAGGTGCGCGATGATCTTTTTGCGCTGCGTGGACGGAGCACGGATACCCGGAATTCCGCGAGCGCGGCATTTGCGGAGCCGGTGACGCGCGAAATCCCCACGGAACGGCTCCTGCGTAAGATGGTCGAAGCGTCGTTCCTCGATTTTGGTGCCGCGATTAAAGCGAAAGATTTCTCGGAGTTCCTTGAAACCGTTTCTGACCGCTGGAAGTACCGTGGGCAGTCGAAAAAGGAATTCGATGATGATTTCTCGAATACGGCGAACCGGATCACGGTCCCGAAGCTCAATTCTGCCTTTAAGAATTTTATCGATAAAGGCGTGGATCTTTCCGACATCACGAAAGCGGAAATGAAGCTGAGCGAGCCCGCGCGGATCAACTCCGACGGCGTATTGCTGGTCAACGGCGAGTTCGCCACCGCACCAAATCCGACGACCTTTAAGTTCGAGTATTATTTTGAGGGCGGGCAATGGAAGCTTTTCGGCATCAGCGTCAATCGAGTGATGAACTAAGCAGTCCGGAAGTTTGATGAAAGATTCGCCCCTTTCATCGCGTATCGGTAGGATGCAACTCGCATTGAAAACCGGAAAACCACGCTGGAAAAAATGGCTTCGCCGGACCGTAGCCGGTCTCGTCGCGATGGCGGTGCTTGCGTGGATTGGCATTCGCTTCGTTCCCGTTCCTGAAGCGCTTCTGCGCAAGCCGCCGGAATCTCTCGAACTGACCGACCGCAACGGACATTTGCTCCGCGAAACCCGCGTAGCCGAGCGCTTCCAACGCGAAGTGCCGCTCTCCGCAATTCCCGAAAGCGTGCGCCGCGCAATGTTCGCCGCCGAGGACAAACGCTTCCTCGCGCATGGAGGCGTGGATTGGCTCGCCACCGTGCGCGCACTCCGGGACGGTGCTAAGACGGGGCGAATCAATTCCGGAGCCTCTACGATTTCTCAGCAGCTCATTAAAATATCCGTTCCTCGGCCAAGAACGCTGCGCACGAAGGTCATCGAAATGGCGACTGCTCTCCGGCTGGAGCAGCTCTGGAGCAAAGATGAGATTCTCGCCGCTTACCTGAATCGTCTTGATTTCGGCAGCCTCAATTTCGGCATCGCGAGCGCTGCGAATTACTACTTTGGAAAGCCGCTCGCCGACCTCAGCCAGTCGGAAGCCGCGCTTCTCGCCGGGCTCCCGCTCAATCCGGCCCGGCTTAATCCTCACACGAATCCCGCTGGAGCAAAGCGCCGCCAGACCACGGTGCTCCGTCGGATGCGCGAGAGCGGTTGGCTCACCGATGAGCAGTGCCAGCAAGCCCTCGCCGAACCCTTGCGCTATCATCCGCCGCAGCGCGTCTTCCTCGCTCCGCACTTCGTCGATCTCGTTTTGCAGGACGTTGCCGACACTTCCGAAAAGCCGTCCGCCGATGACCGTCGCCCGCGTCTCCGTGGCAAAGTCGCCACCACGCTCGATCTCGATTTGAACCGCTTCATTGAGGGAAGCCTCACGGACAAACTCGCTAAACTCCGCGACCACAACGTCCACGATGGAGCGGTCGTCGTCCTCGATAATCGCACCCGCGAAGTGCTCGGTCTGGTGGGCTCTGGCAACTACTTCGCGCCGGGGACCGGCGAGGTCAACGGTGCGACGGTTCCGCGCTCCGCTGGCTCGACGATCAAGCCGATCACCTACCTTTTAGCGTTTGAGCGCGGCGATACTCCCGCGACCATTTTGCCCGATATTCCGACCGAGTTCCCGACGGATTCGGGTCCGTATCGACCGGAGAATTACGCGCGCCATTGCCAAGGTCCAGTCGCCATCCGTGAAGCCCTTGCGTGCTCGCTCAATATCCCCGCAGTCCGTTTGCTGCAAAGCCTCGGCGGCCCACTCCCGCTCCAGCGCCGCCTCCACGCGTGGGGCATCACGACATTGCCAAAAGAGCCTCGCGAATACGGGCTTGGCCTCACCATCGGCAATGCAGAAGTGCGCCTCATCGAACTCGCCAACCTCTTCGCGACGCTCGCGCGAAACGGCGAGTTCAGGCCCGTCCGCATCATCCCCGGCATCGAGCATGTCGCGCACGAAATTCCGCGCCCGAGCGTCCCGGAAATTGCGCCCGAGCTGTTCTGGCTGCTCGCAGACATTCTCGCCGACAATGCCTCGCGCCAGCCGCAATTCGGCGGCGCGTCGCCGCTGCGATTTGATTTTCCCGTCGCTTGCAAGACTGGCACGAGCACGGACTTTCGGGATAATTGGGCAGTCGGCTATACGCCTGAATTTACCGTCGCTGTGTGGATTGGAAATTTCGACGGAACGCCGATGGTCAACGTCTCCGGAGTCTCCGGTGCGGGGCCGGTGCTCCACGATGTCGTCGAGCAAATGCGCCGCCGCTTCGGCAGTTCATGGTTCCCGCGCCCGCCGGGAATCGTCGAGCGCGAGGCCCATCCGATCACCGGCCATATCGTCGCCGCATCGCGGCCTGGAGCTGTCATGGAAAAGTTTCACCAACTCCCGCCGCAGGAATCACCCGCAGATTACGACGCAAGCGGGCGCGTGCTGCTCGGCAGCGAATTCGCGCCTTGGGCCGCAAGCGTGGATAACCATTTGCGGGACCGCATCGCGATCCGGTCCGACGGAAATATCCGCATCCTCAGTCCCGTGTCGGGCTCCACATTTATCGTCGATACCGATATTCCATCGACGGCGCTCGTTCCCGTCGCTGCGACGATCGACGGAGTCCAATGGGAGAGCCACACGCTTCAATTTCGCAGTCAGTCCGGGAAGACCTACGCGGTCGCCATCGAGGGTGAACATCACATCACCGCCCGCGATCCAGCCTCGGGAAAAATGGCCGCGACCACGATCAAGATTCGCGGGTTGTAAAATGAACAATCCATTCAGTTGCCAAGGTCCGTCTTTCCGGTGCAATTTCGAGGTGTGACTGCTTCCTTACCGAGTCCTCGTGATGCTTCTGCCGCTTCGGCGCATAAACTATTTTCGTTTCGTCGCACCAGCGCGATCGCCGGAAATACGCTGCGCGATTTGGTCCGGCAGAAGGTGTTCTATTTTATGATCGTCTTTGCGCTCATCCTCATCGGGATGTCGCTTTTTATGGTGAGCATGTCTTTTCAAGGGCAACTGCAAACGCTCATGGATGTCTCGCTCGGAGCGATGTCGGTTTTCAGCATGTTCCTGGCGGTGCTGGCGACGGCGATGCTCCTGCCGAAGGATATGGAGGACCGCACGCTCTACACGATCCTCGCGAAGCCCGTGGCGCGCTTCGAGTATATGCTCGGGAAACTGCTCGGCGTCGCTGCGATGCTGACTATCGCGATGCTGCTGATGACGACGTTTTTTTCCGTCATCCTCGGTGTGTGGCAGGGCCGGGAGATGGAGCACATCGCAAACGAATTTCCCGTCGCGGAAGCCGCGAAGTCGGAGGCTGCTGGGAATATTCCGCCCGGCACGTCTGCGGATATGGCTCAAAAGCGTGACCTCGAAATTTCGAAGCTGAAGGCGGCGACCTTCACGCCGACCGTGTTTGGCGGCATCGGCGTCATCTTGCTGCGGGCGGTCGTGATTGCGGCGCTGACGCTGATGGTGTCGGCGTTTTCTACGTCGTGGCTCTTCACGGTTGTTGTCGCGTTCATGGTGGTGCTCATCGGATTTCTCGTCCCGGTGGCTCGTGATGTCTGGCAGGGGCAGGCCGGACTCGGTGCGGATTTGCCCGGTTATCTAAAACTTTTCCTGCTGGCGGTGACGGTCTTTTGCCCGGACATGCAAATTTTTAATGTGGTGGACGACATCGCGGCGGGAACGGTCGTGAGTAGCCAGATGTTCATGCAAACCGCGGGCCTCGGCTTTGGCTACCTCGCGGTTTACGTGTTCGTGGGTTACTTGTTTTTCGCATGGAGGGAGCTGTGAGCGCGATGCAGGATGCTCGATGCAGGATGCGCGATGCGCGTGTCGCCGTAACTGCTGAGTGCGCATTTCCGCGCCGGATGGAAAACCGGCCATGCGCGAGACGAACTTTTTTTCCGGATAGACGTGCCACGCATCCTGTCCCCTGCATCCCGTATCCCGCATCTCGCTTATGAAAGGCCGCATTTTAGGGTTCATCGTTCTGCTCATTTGGGGCGTCATCAAGCTGCCGATCGAGACGCGCATTTCTGCGAAGCAAATGGAAGGTCGCTTTGGAGGATTCAAGCTTACATCCACGCTCCGACAACAGGCCGGGCAGGCGGGATTCATTGCGGTGCTTGGCGGATTGCGCGCGGCGGTGGCGGACTTTTTGTGGATTCGCGCGCATGTCGCGTGGCAGAGCACGCAGTGGGGGAAAATGAAGCTGTGCTTTGATGTGGCGACTGCGCTACAGCCGCGGCGGGTGATGTTTTGGGAGAACGCCGGCTGGCACATGGCGTGGAACGCGAGCGTCTATGCGCTGCACGACACGGAACGTGTGCCGGAACAGGTCGAGCGCTGGCGGAATCAGCAGCAATATTTCAAACTCGGTGAGGACTACTTCCTCCGGGGAATCGAAAACAACCCCGACTCATGGGAGCTCTACGATCGGCTCGGGTGGTTCTATCGCGACAAGGTGGGCGATAAAGCGAAAGCCGTCGCCGCTTATGACGAAGCAGCGAAGCGTCCAGGCCGGCTAGACTACGTCCGGCGCAACGGGCCGTACCTCCTTGCGGACATCCCGGGCCGTGAAGAAGAGGCGTATCGCAGACTGCTCGCGCTTTACAATGAGGGTGAACGCGAATGGCTCCCTACCTTGCTGAAGCAGATCCAGCGGGTGGAACGAAAATTAAAAATTCCCCTATCCGAAAGAGTCTATATACCGGACGAGTACCGGCTCGCGCCGGAATGATGATGCGCATCGCCATTTTTGGAGACATCCACTCAAATTTAGAAGCACTTCAAGCGGTCCTCGCGGACGCTGAAGCGAACCACTGCACCCATTTTGTCTGTCTCGGAGACATCGTGGGATACGCAGCCGATCCCAAGGCGTGTCTCGACATCGTTCGCTCGCTCGGATGCCCGGTCGTGAAGGGCAATCACGACGAACTGGCGTGCATGGATTTCAGCCCCGACAACGTGAGTGGGCTTGCCGTGGAGGGGATCGCCCACACGCGCCGACAACTCCAGCAGGAAGACATCGACTGGCTCACCAGCCTGAAGTTCGTCCGCAATGTGCGTGATTTTACTATCGTTCATGCAACGCTCGATACGCCGAACCACTGGGGCTACGTGATGAATGCCCTCGATGCGGGTGCCAGCCTCAGCTACCAGCATACCCCGCTGTGCTTTTTCGGCCACACTCACGTCCCGCGTTACTATGTCCGCGAGTCCGGCGTCCGCACCTTTGAGGGATGGGACAATATCGCCCTCGAAACCGGGAAAAAATACTTCATCAATGTCGGCAGCGTGGGCCAGCCCCGCGATGGTGACTGGCGTGCGGCATACGCGATTTATCACCCGGCTGAGCACGATGTTGTCCTCCACCGTGTGCCGTATGACCTTGATGCGGCGCAGCGGAAAATCATCGAAGCCGGCCTCCCACAACGCCTGGCCGAGCGATTGGCTCTTGGGCGCTGAGCACTGCCTCTATCCTTTATGATCATCAAACCAAAAACCCGCGGTTTCATTTGTACTACAGCCCACCCCGATGGATGCGCAGCGCACATCCGCGAGCAAGTCGGATACGTCCAGAAAAAAGGCGTCATCGCAGGAGCGCCGAAGCGCGTCCTCATCCTCGGTGCCAGCACCGGCTACGGACTCGCCAGCCGCATCGTTCCAGCATTCGCGGGCGGTGCAGCCACCATCGGCGTGTTCTTTGAGAAAGCCGCCGAACCCGATCGCACAGCGTCCGCAGGCTGGTATAACTCCGTCGCTTTTGAGCGCGAAGCGCACGCTGCCGGGCTCTACGCAAAGAGCATCAATGGGGATGCGTTTTCCGACGAGATCAAGCAGCAGGTCATCGACCTCATCAAAGCCGATCTCGGCCAGGTCGATGCCGTCATTTACTCCCTCGCCAGCCCCCGCCGCACGCATCCGAAAACCGGCGTGCTGCACAAGAGCTGCCTGAAGCCGACCGGCGGCGCTTATGTAAACAAGACCGTCGATACCGAAAAAGGCATCGTCGGCGAAGTGAACATCCAGCCCGCCAGCGAAGCCGAAATCGCCGACACCATCGCAGTCATGGGTGGCGAGGATTGGGAAATGTGGATCGACGCCCTCGATGCCGCCGGCGTCCTCGCCAATGGAGTCGTCACGCTCGCCTACAGCTACATCGGGCCCGAAATGACATGGGCGATTTACCGCAACGGCACCATCGGCCGCGCCAAGGAACACCTCGAAGAAACCGCCGACCGCATCTCATCGAAGCTCGCCGCCCGCGAAGGCCGCGCGTGGGTCAGCGTCAACAAAGCGCTCGTCACACAAGCAAGCAGTGCCATTCCGGTGGTCCCGCTCTACATCGCGCTTCTTTACAAAGTGATGAAGGCCAAAGGAACGCACGAAGGCTGCATCGAACAAATTTACCGTCTCTTCGCCGAGCGGCTTGCCAACCCGCAACCGGACGCCGACGGACGCATCCGCATCGACGACTGGGAAATGACCGCCGACGTTCAGGCCGAGGTCGCCAAACTTTGGGAGCAAGTGAACACCGAAAACCTCACCAGCATCAGCGACATCGTCGGCTACCGCTCCGAGTTTTTGAAGCTCTTCGGTTTCGGCCTCCCCAGCGTGGACTACGAGGCGGAGGCAAATCCCGACCAACCGTTGCCGAGCGCCGTATAAGCACTCCTATGAGCAAAGAAGTCGCCCTCTTTGAAGAACACGAAATCCGCCGCATCTACGACGAGAAGACCGAAACGTGGTTTTTCTCCGTCGTGGATATCGTCCAAGTCCTCACGCAGCAGCCTGATTACAAAGCTGCTCAAAACTATTGGAAGGTCTTAAAGCACCGTCTAAAAAAAGAGGGAAGTCAGTTGGTTACAAATTGTAACCAACTGAAATTACCCGCCGCAGACGGCAAAAGCTATCTCACCGATGTTGCCTCCGCTGAGACACTTCTGCGTCTCGTCCAGAGCATCCCCAGCCCGAAGGCCGAGCCCATCAAACTCTGGCTCGCCAAAGTCGGCTACGAGAGGATGCAGGAAATCTCCGACCCCGCCCGCGCCCTCGAGCGCGCCCGAGAGACTTGGCAGAAACTTGGTCGGAGCGAGAAGTGGATACAGCAACGCATGACGGGGCAAGAAACCCGCAACAAACTCACGGACTACTGGGCCGACCACGACATCAAAAAAGGCGACGAATACGCCATCCTCACCAACATCATCCACCAAGAATGGAGCGGCGTAAGCGTGACCGCGCACAAAGACTTAAAAGGGCTCAAATCCCAAAACCTCCGCGACCACATGAGCGAGGCGGAACTGATCTTCACCGCTCTTGCCGAACTTTCCACCCGGCAAATTGCCGAGACGCACCAAGCCACCGGAATGGCCGAGAACCAAGTCGCAGCCAAGACCGGCGGCAAAATTGCCAAGAGCGCACGATTGGAACTTGAGTCCAAAACCGGCAAAAACGTCGTAACCGGCGGAAGCTATTTGCCGCCGAAAGCGTGAGCTTCAAATCGGGACAGATACCGCGCGGTAGATAAAAACAGAAATCAGCCAAAACGCTGCTTTTTCGCTGGGACAAACCCCTATTCTCCATTCACGAATAGTGAAAGCATGATAAAACTGCTCAGCACCGATTTCGACGGAACACTCGTATGTCACAATTCTCGCCCCGGCGTAACTCCCACGCTGTTCACCGCGCTCCGTGACTTGCGCGCGTCTGGAGTGCAGTGGGCCATCAATACAGGCCGCACGCTGTGGCACGCCGAGGAGGGACTGAAAGAATTTCGATTTCCTATCGAGCCGGACTTCATGCTGGTGGAAGAGCGTGATATTTATCGCCGCACGCGCAATGGCGGGTGGGACCCGCTCGGCGACTGGAACAAAAATGCTGCGCGGGACACGGATGAACTTTTCTCCATGGCCGCGCCGCTCTTCGCCGAAGTGTTGCGATTTCAGGAGCGCTTCGAAGGCGTGCAGGCCATCTACGACCGTGGGCATTTCATCGGGTCCGTCACGAAGACGCAGCCCGACATGGACAAGCTCTGCGGGTTTCTCGACGGGATCCGCGAGCAACTGCCCACGTTCAATTATCAGCGCAACACGGTTTATGTGCGGTTTTGTCATCACTCTTACAGCAAAGGAACCGCCCTTTCCGAACTCGCCCGGCATCTAGCGCTCGGGCCGGAAGTCATCTTCGCAGCGGGCGACCATTTTAACGACCTCCCAATGCTCGACGGACTCCACGCCAAACACACGGCATGCCCCGGTAATGCGTGTGACGAAGTGAAGAAACTCGTCCACGGTGCGGGCGGCTACATCGCGAGGGGGAATGCCAGTGAAGGTATCGTGGAATCGCTGCGGCATTTCGGCGCTTGGCCGGTCGTAGAAGCATGATACTTTGAGCTCATGAAGAGTGCCTACGAACTAGCAATGGAGCGGCTGCAAAAGCATGCTCCGACCAGCAAACTGACCGCTGCCCAAAAGGAAAAAATCTCCGAACTCGACGTGCTCTACAAAGCCAAGCGCGCGGAAAAGGAGCTCTTCCTAAAAGGCGAACTCGCAAAAGCCCAGGCGAAGGGCGACGGCGAAGCCTACGAGCAACTCCAGCAGCAACTCGCCCGAGAGCTCAAGCGCCTCGAAGAAGACTGCGAGGAGAAAAAGGAAAAGGTGCGGACGAAGTAGGGGACCGACACTTTAATCGGGGCATCCGATTCGACGAAAGCAGCGCGCAGCTCGCCCCATTTCCTAGCACCAATGCGCGCCCGTGGCTTCGACATACACGGCGTAGAGCGACTGGCTCGCGGTCATGAAAAGCCGGTTCCGCTTCGGTCCGCCAAAGCACACATTGCTGCAAATCTCCGGCAGCAAAATCTGCCCGATGCGGATGCCGTCCGGCGCAAAAACGTGGACGCCGTCGTAGCCCGCGCCCACCCAACCAGCGCCCACCCACACGTTGCCCTCGGTATCGCAGCGGATGCCGTCGGCCATGCCTGCGACTATATCGCGGCCACCGCCAGTCTGCTGCATTTTCATCGACGCAAACTCCTTCCCGCCTTTCAGCTTCGCGCCATCCACGTCCCACACTTTGATATTCTTCGGCGCATCGGGGTAATGCGACGAGCCCGTGTCGGCGACGTAGAGCTTTTTGTAGTCGGGCGAAAAGCACAGGCCGTTTGGTTTGAAAATCTCGTCCGTCACCCGCGTGATTTTCGCCGTTGCCGGGTCGATGCGATACACCGCTTCTTTTTGCTCCAGCGGTTGCTTTTTCCCCTCGTATTCAAACAGCGCACCGTAGCCGGGATCGGTGAACCAAATCGCTCCATCGGGCGTCACCACGGCATCGTTCGGCGCGTTGAACGGCTTGCCCTCAAACGTCTCCGCCAGCACGGTGACGCTGCCATTTGGCTCGTACCGCACGACGCGCCGCGTGCTGTGTTCGCACGAAATTTGCCGCCACTCGCGGTCGAACGTATTGCCGTTGCTGTAGCCCGCTGGTTTATGAATCGTGCTCACGTGTCCATCGTCCGCGAGCAGCCGGAGCTGCGTGTCATTCGGAATATCGCTCCACATCAGATACTGCCCGACGCCGCTCCACGCGGGCCCTTCCGCCCAGCGCATCCCGGTGTGCAGCCGCTCGATGCTGGCGTTGCCGATTTTGATTTTCTTAAAGCGGTCATCGAGCACGAGCACATCCGGCTCGGGATAGCGGACCGGCGCAGCGCCCGGCGAAAAGTCGCGCGCGAAAAGCGGCGTGGCGGCAAGCGCTCCGAGCGTGGTGATGAAATTGCGACGGTTTGAGGTGGAAGATTCGTTCATAAGGTGGGCGAAGCGATAAGCGCGGCGCGGGAAGCGAGGCAATCGGAAACGTCTTCGGTGGCGCTCAATTCCGACTACTTCTCAATGGCGAGAATCAACACTCGTTTCACCGGCACATCGAGTAATCTCGCGGCGCGACTCCGGAGTCATTTTGCAAATCTTACATGGTCCGGAAAACCGATGAGCGGAGGGCCGAAGGTCCGGCAATGTAATAGCCCAGGGTCAGCGAGGAACGAGCGCAGCCCTGGGTCACGGCGGGAAAATGCGATGAGCCCTGAAAGGGCGACATCCTTCGCGTTGCCACCGTTTCAATCCCGCCTTTGCAGGGCTAATCCCGTTTGTCCTACGAGACCCAAGCCTGCGCTCGTTCCTCGCTTTGCCTGGGCTATTACATTGCCGGGCTTTCAGCCCTCTGTTTGGACCATGTTTTAATCACGCCTCGTGGCGTCGTCAGAATATGAATGACTAACGACGCACGCCGTTCGCCGGTTGAATCGCTGCCACTATGACCCGTCCGACCGTCACATCCCGCTCGCTCTCCAAACAATCCGCCTTTGCGCTGCTTGCTTGTACACTCGCGGGTTGCGGGGCAGTTGCGGCTGAGGATTTGGGGGGGCGGTACACGGCGGAGGTGCTGCCGCTTTTGAAGAAATACTGCAACGATTGCCACAATGCAGATGAGTTTAAGGGCGACCTCGACTTGGCTCGCTTCACGTCGTTTTTCGAGATAAAAAAAGACGCGTCCGTTTGGGTCGGCGTAGTGGAGCAGATCAACCTCGGCGAGATGCCGCCGAAGAAAAAGCCGCAGCCCGATGCTGCCGAGCGGGAGAAGATACTCTGTTGGGTGAATGCTGCGCTCGATGAGGCAGCCGCAGCGACTGCGGGCGATCCGGGGCCGGTGGTTTTGCGTCGGCTCAATAATGCAGAGTTCAATTTCACAGTGCGCGATCTCACCGGCGTGGAATCGCTGGAACCGGCGAAAGAATTCCCTGCAGACAGCGCGGCGGGCGAAGGTTTCATGAACACCGGCGCGTCGCTCGTGATGTCGCCCTCGCTCGTGAGCAAGTATCTCGACGCGGGCAAGGAAATCGCCGCGCACGCAGTGTTTCTGCCGGAGAAAATGGCGTTTTCTCCCGCGACTTCGCAGCGCGATTGGAGCGAGGAAAAGCTCACAGCGATCCGCGCATTTTACGCGAAGCACACGGAAGCGGGCGGCGGGCAGGCGGTGAATTTGCAGGGCGTCAAATTCGACACAAACGGCGGCGGAGTTCTGCCGCTCGCGAAGTATCTCCTCGCGACCATCGAGGAAAAATCCGGCTCTGCGGAAGTCGCCGCAAAGCGTGGACTGAGCCCAAAGTATCTCGCGATGCTGTGGGCAACGCTGAACGACACGAAACCTTCGCCGCTGCTTGATCCGCTGCGTGCGCGATGGCGCGTCGCAAAAGCCGCAGATGTGCCGGCGTTGGTCGCCGAAATTTCGGCGTGGCAACGCGCGCTGTGGAAGTTTTCGACCATCGGCCACATCGGAAAACGCGACGGCCCAAAGGCGTGGCAGGAGCCCGTGGCACCGCTCGCAGCGAGTCGCGAAATCAAGCTGAAACTGACGCCGAACAATCAAGACGTGACGCTGTATCTCGCGACGACGGACGCTGGCGACGGTGCCGAGAATGATGCAGCAGTTTGGAAGAACCCGCGACTCGTCATGCCGGGCCGCGCGGACATCCCTCTGCGCGACGTCCGATCCGTCGCAACGGCGCTCGCCGCGCAGAAGCAGCGCGTGCTTTCCACGGCGGCAAAGTGTCTCGCCGCCGCGACGGAAAAAGGCGAAGTAGCGGAGCTTGCGCAAAAGCATTCGCTTGATCCGGCGATTCTTACGGCATGGCGAGAACTGCTCGGCATCGGCGGCTCGGCGAAGATTGATAACTACATCACCGGCAAATCCGAAAAGTCCGGCGACTACTGGTTTGTCAAAGGCTGGACGGGCGCGGACGCGCTGAGCGTTGTGGCGAACTCTTCCGACCAGGAAGTCCGCGTGCCGGGCAAAGTGAAGCCGCACAGCGTCGTCGTCCATCCGTCGCCGACACGACGCGCAGTCGTCGGATGGCGCGCACCAGTCGCGGCGAATCTTCACATCACAAGCACCGTTCAAGACGCTCACACCGATTGCGGAAATGGCGTATCGTGGTGGCTCGAAGTGCGCCGTGGCTCGACCCGCCAAACACTCGCGAGCGGAAACACGGATGGCGCAAAAGTGAACGCGCTCGGTCCTTTCGAGAATGTCGCCGTGCAGCCGGGAGACTTGGTCTCGCTTGTGATCGGACCTCGCGATGGAAGCCACGTTTGCGACCTCACCGCGCTGGAACTCACGCTCAAAGACGGCGCGCGAGAGTGGAGCCTCGCCCGCGATATTTCACCCGACATCCTCGCAGGGAATCCTCACGCCGACAGTCTCGGCAACGCAAACGTCTGGCACTTTTACAGCGAGCCCGAAAAAGGCGGACCGACCACTTCATTGCCCGCAAACTCACTGCTTTCCAAATGGCAGTCCGCCACCGACAGCGCGGAAAAACAAAAGCTCGCCGGTGAACTCCAGCAACTGCTCGTAACCAACAGCGCAAGTCTGGCGAAAGACTCACCAGATGCAGCGCTGGTGGCGCAACTCACTTCGCTCCGTGGCCCGCTATTTTCCTCACTGATTGCGAATCGTAGCACAGGCGTCCCGCCTGTGGGGACATCGGGCGTCTCGCCCGATGCAACAGGCGAGACGCCTGTCGGCCCCACAGCCGGGACGGCCGTGCTACAGCGTTTCTACGGCCTCCCCGCTTCGCAATTCGAAGGAAATAATCTGGTCGTAAAGGGCGCATCGGTCATCGAATTCTCACTGCCCGCCGACCTCGCGGAAGGCTGCGAGTTTGTCGCGACCGCCGCAGTCACCGGCGAAGGTTCGGTGCAGATGCTAGCCACGACGACCAAGCCAGCCGAGGTGAGGTCTTTAGTTCCCGGCACCAACGCGGAAGGCGCCAAAGACAAGTGGTCCGACGGAGCGCAGCCGGTCGTCTCCGACTCACCCGTGCTCGTCGCGGAAAACACCGAAGCACGCCGCCGCATGGTTGCAGCGTTCGACGAGTTTCGCGCGATGTTTCCCGCCACGCTTTGCTACACGAAAATCGTCCCAGTCGATGAAGTCGTCACGCTCACACTTTACTACCGCGAGGACGAGCAACTCCGCCGGCTCATGCTCGACGACAAGGAAGCAGCAACGCTCGACCGTCTGTGGAGCGAACTTCATTTCGTGAGTCACGACGCGTTCAAGCTTGTCGATGCGTTCGAGCAACTTTGGCAATACGCCACGCAGGACGCCGACCCGAGCGCGTTCACCCCGATGCGCGAACCCATCCAGAAAAAGGCCGCCGAGTTCCACGAAACACTCATCGCTGCCGAGCCGCGCCACGTCGCCGCAGTCATCGACTTTGCGCAGCGCGCATGGCGTCGCCCGACCACGGAATCCGAGCGCGGCGAAATGCAGGCGCTTTACAAGAAACTGCGCGCCCAGGAACTGCCGCACGATGCAGCAGTTCGCATGTTGCTCGCACGCGTTTTTGTCGCGCCAGCGTTCCTTTATAAAATGGAGAAACCCGCGCCCGGCACAGCGTCGGGGCCGGTTGGCGATTGGGAACTCGCGACGCGGCTCAGCTATTTCCTGTGGTCCTCGCAGCCCGACGACGAACTGCGCGCGCTCGCAGCCGCAGGCCGTTTGCGCGAGCCGGATGTCCTCGCAGCGCAAGCCCGTCGGATGTTAAAAGACGCGCGCGTCCGCAGACTCGCCAGCGAGTTTGGCTGCGCGTGGTTGCACATCCACGACTTCTCGGCGCTCGATGAAAAGAGCGAGCAACACTTCCCGGAATTCGCCGCACTTCGCAGCGCGATGTATGAAGAATCCATCCGCACATTCGCCGACCTTTTTCAGTCCGACCGCCCCGTGCTTTCGCTGCTCGATGCCGACTTCACGTTCGTAAACGAGCCGCTCGCAAAATTCTACGGCATCCCCGCGAAAGGCGATTGGCAGCGCGTCGATGGCGTGCGCAAATTTGGTCGCGGTGGCATCCTCGCGCAAGCCGCAGTGCTCGCAAAACAAAGCGGCGCATCGCGCACCAGCCCGATTCTGCGCGGCAACTGGCTGTGCGAAACCCTGCTCGGCGAAAAGCTCCCGCGTCCGCCAAAAGGCGTGCCTACGCTGCCCGAGACGCCGCCGCAAGGACTCACGGAACGTCAGCTCACAGCGCAACACAGCAGCGACCCAAACTGCGCTGGATGCCACATCCGCATCGATCCATACGGCTTCGCGATGGAAGGCTACGACGCCATCGGACGCCTCCGCCAAAAAGACGCCGCCGGACTGCTCATCGACACCCGCACAAAACTCCGCACTGGCGAGGAGTTCGACGGCCTTTCCGGACTCCGCGCCCACTTGCTCGATCAACGTCGCAGCGCAGTGAATATGCAGTTTTCCAAGAAGCTACTCGGCTTTGCGCTAGGCCGCGCAGTGATGCTCTCCGACAAGCCGCTGCTGCTTGCAATCACCGCCAAAGATCGCACCGCCGCAGAGGTCGTCGAGCTAGTGGTGCGCAGCCGACAATTCCGCGAGATTCGCGGCGCTGGGTAGGATGGACGCGACTCACCACTCGCCGCCAAACGCATCGCACTCACGACAGACGCCCTGCTTCAGAGCGCCAAAAGAACCACCCCCAGCAGGCTGTATCAGCCCATAGATGCTCCGCATCCAGTGGAGGCCAGTTGCGCCGCAACTGGCGGCTCGCTCAAAACCAAGAAGCCCGCAGAGTCGCTTGCGAAAGTAGTCCGCGGCTTTAGCCGTAGAACCGCCGTGAAGAGAAAACGGGCACGCATCGAAAGAGAGCCATCGCAAGTTGCCGCGTCGCGACGGCTAAAGCCGCTCCTGAGTAACAGGTTCCTCGCTGTTTCCAGTGGGTAGCGGAAGTTTTCCGGGCTCCGCAGAAGAGAAACGCCTGCTGATGCGGCCTCGAACATCCAAAGTCCCCCCCGATCTGGTAAACACCGAATCGCCCCCTCATTTCAGAGATGATGTGATTTTGCAGAGAATTGTTCCCCCCAGAGTTCCGGCCCAGCTCATCAGCCGAGTCAGTTCCACACTTCGTACCTCATCCTTCGTGTTGTTTCATTTTCACCCACTGGAAATAGCG
>JAYTMG010000683.1:0-2348 GCA_043728745.1 Verrucomicrobiaceae bacterium | reverse complement strand
GCTATCGAGCGAAGTCACCACGGCCTTCGCGGCGAGATTGCGTCCTGCCGCGTCCAGCACATCCAGCTCGGCCAGCGCGAAAATGAAATCGTCTTTCCGAGGTGCCAGCCGCGTCGCTGTGATGCGCACATACCGCGCCGCAGCACCCGCACCATAGCTCACTGCGGCGATCTTCGGATTCGCAAAATCCTTCGCCGTTTCATCCGCAATCATCGTCACGCCGGATGTAAACGCCGCATCGTCCGAAGCCTCCACCTTGAATCGCACCGGGAAACCAAACCCATCGCCGATCCCGTTAAAATCATCGCTACACGGATGCAGCACCACTTGGCTCAGTGCCGACTTTTTACCCAGGTCCACCTGCACCCACTTCGCATCGTCCTGCTTTTGCGCGATGGCCGAGTGAAAGCCAAACTGCGCCTTCAAATCACCTGCGGGCTTTTTCGCATCCGCGATCTTCTTTTCCAGCGCAGCGAGCACATCGCCCGCCTTCTCCGACGCCTGCTTGCGCAAAGCATCTACCGCCGCCGACGCAACCTGTCTCCGGCCTGACAATCCAAGACGCTTCTGCGCCACAGCAGGGTCCACATCGTACGGACGATCCGCACGGTCCAGCGCGGCGAACACCGTTTGCAAAGAATAGTAATCCTCCGCCGAAATCGGGTCGAACTTATGGTCGTGACACTGCGCGCAATGCACCGTCATCGACGTAAACGTATTCATCGTGTTCGCCACCATGTCATCGCGGTCGAGATGACGCGCAATTTTCCCGTCGATCTTTTCCTCCGGCACCTCCGCATGGCCGATGAGATCCCACGGCCCCGCAGAAATAAACCCCAGAGCCTCCACGCCATCGCGCGTGCCGGGGAAAAGCACATCCCCCGCGACTTGCTCCTCCACGAACCGCGCATACGGCCTGTTCTCATTCAGTGCCCGAATCACATAGTCCCGATACGGCCACGCATTCGGGCGCGGCTGGTCCTTGTCGTAGCCGTGCGTCTCACCAAAATGCACCACGTCCAGCCAATGCCGCGCCCACCGTTCGCCGTAGCGCGGCGAGGCGAGGAGCTTGTCCACGAGGCGTTCCAATGACGAATGGCGAATGACGAATGACGAACCAGCGCGGCATTCATCCTCGAACGCCGATACCTCCTCCGGCGAAGGCGGGAGCCCCGTCAGATCAAAATAAAGCCGCCGAATCAGCGTCCGCGGATCTGCTTCCGGTGACATCGCCAGCCCTTTCTCCGCGAGCTTCGCGTGAATGAACGCATCGATCGAACCAACACTCGGCACCAGCGGCTTCAGCGACCACCAGTCCTTTCGGTCCGCCACCTTCGCGCTCGCAGAATCCGGCCATAGCGCCCCGTCATCGATCCACCGCCGAAGCACCCCCACTTGTTCCGCCGACAGCCGTTTCGCGTCCGACTTTCTCGGCGGCATCACCATATCTTCATCCAGCCCCGCCACGTATTTAATGAGCGGACTCTCCGCACTTTTCCCCGGCACAATATTCGGCGCCGAACTCTCCCCGCCGTGCAGCGCCAAATGCTTCACATCCACGCGATACTCGCTTTTCTGCTTCTTCGGGCCATGACACGACAAGCAATGCTCCACAAAAATCGGGTGCACATCCCGGACAAAATCGACCGCCGACCCCGAAGGCGGCGGCAACTCCGCAGCAAACGCCGCGGCGGCAAAAAAGAGATACACAGAGCGAAACATACGCGGAGAGATAACCGCGCGCCGCACATTCCCGTAGCGCCGCGAATTGGGCGTGATTGAAATGTAGTCCCGAAGGAAAACACGTTTCCGCAGATTTGCAGTTGCGCAAAATGGACGGCTCGTTAGTGTCCGCGTCCGCAACACTGGCCGATGGTGTAAAGGCAGCACAGGTGACTTTGACTCACCTAGTCAAGGTTCGAATCCTTGTCGGCCAACTCTTCCGATTTCTCCATGCTCGATACACCTTCTGGTAATTTCATCCTTTGGGGAACACGCGGTTCTTCGCCCACGCCCGGCGGTCGCTTCATCCGCCACGGCGGCCACACCTCCTGCCTCTCCGTGCTCCACGACGGACTGCAACTCATCTTCGACGCCGGCTCCGGCATCCGCGAACTTGGCCGCGAACTCATGGCCGACCCGCCTCAGCGCCTCCACCTTTTCATCACCCACACCCATTGGGACCACATCCAGGGCTTTCCCTTTTTCCCCCCCGCCTACACCCCCGGCTGGGAGATCGAGATCTACGGGGAAAAGCACCTCCACAAGCCCCTCCGCTCCGTATTTAAAGGGCAGCTCGACCGCGAGTATTTCCCCGTCCAGATGGAGGACATGCGCGCCCACCTCGA
>JAYTMG010000682.1:0-2471 GCA_043728745.1 Verrucomicrobiaceae bacterium | reverse complement strand
GCTCAAGGCGATGCCGCTCTTTTCAAACCGTTTCGGCATCGAGCCCGAGATCACCGCGAAGGTCGCGTTGAACCGTTTCCGGATGTTTGAAGTCCCCATCAACTACAACGGACGCGGATACGACGAGGGCAAGAAAATCAGTTGGAAAGACGGCGTCGCAGCTCTGTGGTTCATCTTCAAGTATCGCTTCAGCTCCAAGTATTGCGACGCGGGAAAAGTGACACTCGACGCCATCGAGCAGGCACCGAAATTTAACCGCTGGATGTACGAGAGCGTGAAGCCGTGGCTCGGAAAACGGGTCGCGGAACTTGGCTGCGGGCGCGGCAATCTCAGCAATTTCTTTCGCAAGCACGAGACTGTGATGCTCACGGACTATCGTGACGATTATCTCGATCCGCTGCGTGCAAAATGGGGGCTGAAAAAGAACCTCTCTTTTTCCAAACTCGATATGAGCCAGCGCGAGGATTACGGCGTCCTGACGAAATTCGCGCCCGATTCCGTCGTGTTTTTGAACGTGTTGGAGCACATCGAAGACGACCGTGCTGTTTTAAAAAATCTCTTCGACCACGTCCCGAGCGGATGTCGTCTCGCGATCCTTGTGCCTTTTGGAATGAGCCTCTACAGCGACTTCGACAAAGAGCTCGGCCATTTCCGCCGCTATGAAAAAGGCGAGCTCGAAGGCAAAATGCGCGAGGCGGGTTTCACCGTGGAGCACCAGTTCTATTTCAACAAAGCGGGCAAGCTCGCGTGGTTCGTCGCGAACACTCTCGGTAAGCGCAAGAGCCTCACGCCACTGCAACTTCGCATTTATAATTTCCTGACGCCTGCCTTCCGCGTGTGGGATAAAATCGCGCCCGGCACCGGGCTGAGCACTGTCGCAATTTGCAGAAAGCCGTAGTCAAAATGAATCGTTCCAAACAGTTGTTCGCCGAAGCCCTCCGCTACATTCCCGGAGGAGTGAATTCTCCCGTGCGCGCATTTCGCGGTGTCGGTGGTGAGCCGTTTTTTGTCGATCGTGCGAAGGGCTGCAAAATATGGGACGTCGATGGGCGCGAGCTGATCGACTACGTTGGAACTTGGGGGCCGGCGATTCTCGGTCACGCTCCGCAAGTGGTGCTCGATGCGATCACGAGCGCGGCAAAAAATGGCGTGAGTTTTGGAATCCCGAATCCATCCGAAGTCGATATGGCCCGGACGATTTGCGAGTGGGTGCCGAGCATCGAGAAAGTCCGGATGGTGAATAGCGGCACCGAAGCCACGATGTCGTGCATCCGGCTCGCGCGGGGATTTACCGGGCGCGGAAAGATTGTGAAATTCACCGGCTGCTACCACGGTCACGTGGACTCGTTGCTCGTGAAGGCGGGTAGCGGTGCGCTGACTCATGGGAACCCCGACAGCGCGGGCGTTCCGCCGGAGTTCGCAGCGCTGACCATCACCGTTCCATACAATGACGCCGATGCGCTCAAGGCTGTTTTTGCGGAGCAGGGACGTGACATCGCGGCAATCATCGTGGAGGCGGTTCCGGCCAATGCGGGGCTCTATTTCCCGAAGCCCGGATTTTATGAGCTGCTGTGGAAGCTTTGCGCCGACTATGGTGCGCTTGTGATTTTCGACGAAGTGATGACGGGCTTCCGGCTCGCGCGCGGCGGCTATCAAAGTCTCATCGGCCTGAAGCCTGATCTCACCGCGCTCGGCAAAGTCATCGGCGGCGGACTGCCCGTTGGTGCATTTGGCGGACGGCGCGAAGTGATGGATCAACTCTCGCCGGATGGTCCGGTTTATCAGGCGGGCACGCTGAGCGGGAATCCGCTGGCCATGGCCGCAGGGCTCGCGCAGTTGCGCGAAATGGATCGGCTCAATGGCTGGGCGCGACTCGAAGAGCTCGGCGCAGCCTTCGAGGCCACCGTTCGCGCAGGGCTCAAGCGCGCCGGGCTGAACTACAACTTCCGTCGCATCGGTTCGATGTTCTGCACCTATTTTATGGAAGGCGAAATCTGGAACCTCGACGACGCGCAAGGCTCTGACAAAGCCGCATTTGCCCGCTTCTTCCACGGGTGTCTGGAGCGCGGCGTTTACTTCGCGCCGTCGCAATTCGAGGCGGGATTCATTTCGCTGGCGCACACGATCGAGGACATCGAAAAGACCGGTGAAATCGCAGTGGCCGCGCTCACTTCGTAGGCCGTTCGGATTTCATCACGCCGATATTGCAAACTGATTGGCTGCGGTTACTTTCCACTTATGCCAGATCGGATGCAAAAACCAACCGGCCCCGCGCCGTGGGAACCCAAGCAAGGTGAGGGCGATGGTCCCAAGTCGCCTGACGTGAAGAAGCCCGACACCAAGAGCATTCTGGAACGAATGCGCAAGGTCGATCCGGATCAGGCACGCCGTTACAAGCAACGAACCGGTCAATAATTGGCGATGCACTTTCCCGGCACACCGGTTTCGCTCACGGACGCAAGCGCTCCGGA
>JAYTMG010000681.1:0-7920 GCA_043728745.1 Verrucomicrobiaceae bacterium | reverse complement strand
GATGTAACCTACAACGGCCAGTCGATCTGCGCCAACGTGCCGACGCCCGGTTTCACCCCAGCGCCCGGCCACCGCTTCGGAATTACCGCAAGCACGGCGGGCTCAAATACGCAGGACACGTTCATCGACGATCTGCTCATCACCACCGTGGACAAACTCGAAACCGGCGGGCCAGTAATTACGGAATTCGTCGCGGAAAACGACAGCGGGTTCGAGGATAATTTCGTCGAGAATTCCGACTGGATCGAGATCTACAACGGACAGAACGCGAGCGCGAATCTCGCTGGCTGGCGGCTCACGGACATCGTCGGCGGAGCTGGCTGGACGTTTCCGGCAGTCACGCTCGCACCTTACGAATACAAAGTCGTCTTCGCTTCCGCGCGAAATCTCGCCAACCCCGCAAGCTGGCTGCACACGAATTTCAAACTCGGAAATGTCAGCGGCTATCTCGCACTCATCCGTCCCGATAATTCGGTCGCAACCGCGTTCAACTACGGCCCACAATACAGCGACGTAAGCTACGGCGAAAAAGGGCTCGGACGGACACTCGGCTACCTGCTCCCGCCGACGCCCGGAGCTCCGGCGGGCGGCTCCAACGAACAGGCTCCCGCTGGAAAAGCCGAAGACGTTTTATGGTCGCGCGAAAGCGGAATCATCACCGGCACGACTCCCCTTTCGATCACCGCGCCACTCGCGCCGGGCGCCGTGGTCCGCTACACGCTCGACAACTCCACACCGACCGCAAGCTCGCCGCTTTACAGCGCGCCGTTCGCCCTCTCCGCGAGCACCAATCTGAAAGCCCGCGTCTATACGCCGGGCCGGTTGCCGGGCGACACCAGCGCGCGGACGCTTCTGCTAGTGGACTCGACGCTCACGAATTACAACGGCTCCGGACAGCTCTTCAGCTCGAACATCCCCGTCATGATTTTCGACAGCTTCGGCACCAATGTGGACGCGGAAAACGGCGCACTCCGACCGCTCCGCTACACCGCGTGCGTCGTCATCGACACCGACCCGCTCACGGGCCGCGCCAGCCTCACGACGCTCCCAAACTACGCAGGCCGCGGCGGCACACACGTCCACGGCGAAAGCTCGGCGGGATTCCCACAGCGCTCCTACAATTGGGAAGCATGGAATAGCGACGACCAGGATAAAGACGTCGGCGTACTCGGCATGCCCGCGCACTCCGACTGGGTGCTGCACGGCCCTTGGTCCGACAAGGGAGTGATGCGAAATCACCTCATGTTTTCGATGATGCGCGACATGCGGCCCGACTACCTCGCACCGCGCACCCGGCAGGCGGAAGTGTTCTTTAATCAAAACGGCGGCGCAGTCGGCTACGAAGATTACCGAGGCATTTACACCGTCATGGAAAAGCTCACTCGCGGGAAAAATCGCGCGGATGTCGAGAAGCTCAACGACAAAGTCACCGACCCGTTATTGCTCAGCGGCGGATACATTTTCAAACGCGACAAGCCCGACCCCGGCTCAACTGCATGGAACACCGCAGGCCCGCAAAATATCGGTATGCAATCGCATTATCCCGAGATTTACACCGCACAGGAACTCGCGGCCATTTCGACCTACATCAACAATTTCCAAACGGCGCTAAACGGGGCATCATTCGGCGACCCGGCGACGGGCTACGCGGCGTGGATCGATGTCTCGTCCTTCATCGACGGGCAACTCGCCGTGGAACTCGCCAAGCAAGTTGACGGCTACGTTTTCAGCACCTACTGGCACAAGCCGCGCGGAGGGAAAATCAAAGCCGGACCGATCTGGGATTTCAACATCGCGCTGGGCAACGCGAACTACGCCCAGGGCGAGCGGGCCGACGGCTGGAACTACGACGGCGTGGGTGCAAATTCCGGCGGTTTCGGCAGCCTGTGGTATCCGCGACTGCACGCCGATCCGCTCTACCGCCGCGCGACGTTCGACCGCTATTGGGAATGGCGGCGCAGCGTGCTCTCGAATGCCGCATGGACAGCGCGCGTCGATACCGAAGTCGCGAAGCTCACGGACAGCGGCAACCCCGCGCTCATCACAGCGACTTCCGCCACAAGCATCCAGAATCCCGCTGCGCGCCACTTCCGCAAATACATCGCCGGATACGGCGGCATGAGCACCAACCTGCTTGGCGGCGACCATTGGCCAAATCCGCCGGGCTGGGACACTCGCACGACCTACCAGGCCGAGGTGGACTACTTGAAAAACTGGATGCTCACGCGGCTCGCATGGATGGACGATCAATACCTCAGCGGCAGCACCGTTTTGCGTCCGCCGAATTTCAACCTCGCACCCGGCGACACGCCTGCGGGAACGCCGCTCTCCATCACCGCATTTACCGGAACGCCGCCCGCCGGAACGACCTACGCGACCGGCACGATCTACTACACGCTCGACGGCAGCGACCCGGCAGCTGGCGCGACTCTGCCGACCGAATACACGCTCATCTCCGGCAGCAGCGCACCGTGCAAATGGCTCGTCCCAAGCGGCGCAAACGGCGGCTCGATCCTCACCGCCAGCGCAAGCGCACAGCAGTGGACGACCTACACCGATCCGCCAAACATCGCGAACTGGACGACTGCAAACACGGGCATCGGCTACGACAATAATCCCGATTATCTCCCGCTCATCGGCGCAGGCGGAAACACCGGAGCGCAAATGTTCAGCATCAACGCGACTTGCTACGTCCGCGTCGCATTTATCATCCCCGACGCAGCCACGCTTGCAAATATCGCCACGCTGAAACTCTCGATGAAATACGACGACGGATTCCGAGCGTTTATAAACGGCAGCCTCGTAGCCGGGCGCAACGACGCCGACCCGACGATGATCAGCGACGCATCCACCGCGATTGCCAGCGCCGTTCGCGATGAAGCCGCAGCCGTCACATTTGAGGAAATCGACATTTCCATCGGCGGAATCCCCGCGCTGCGCGTCGGCACAAACGTCCTTGCGATTCACTGCCTCAATCTCCCCGCCGGATCGAGCGACCTCATCATGGTCCCAAAACTCACCTACCTGCAACCCGGCGCGGGCGGCGGCAGCACCGGCGGAATCGCATACACCGGCCCGCTCACGCTCAACACCACGACCACCATAAGAGCCCGCGTGCAAACGTCCATCGGCGCATGGACTCCGCTAAATACCGCCACATTCACCGTCAACACCGTGCCCGCCGACGACACGAATCTCGTCATCGCGGAAATGATGTACAACCCGACAAATCCGACCCTCGCCGAACAGAACGCAGGCTGGCTGAACGCGAGCGAATTTGAATACCTCGAACTCCAAAACATCAGCGCGCAAACGCTCGACATGACAAACGTGCGCTTCACCGAGGGCATCAACTTTAACTTCAACGACGGCGATCCCACCGCGCTCGCCCTGCCGCCCGGCGGACGCGTCCTCATCGTCGGGAATAAACCAGCCTACCTTTCACGCCACGGAGCGCCGCCTTCCACCGTTAAGATCGCAGGCACATGGGTCGGCAGTCTCGCAAATGGCGGCGAGCAATTGCTCCTGCGCGGAGAAAGCAGCACAGCCATCCGCGACTTCATATTCGACAACAACGAACCGTGGCCGAAAAACGCCGACGGCGGCGGCTACAGCATCGTCCTCAACAACCCGAACACCAACCCCGCACACGGCAACGGGCTCAACTGGCGACTCAGCGTCGTCCCCGGCGGCACTCCCGGCTCCGCGAAAAGCAGCCCGTTTGCAGGGTCACCGAGCGGCGATACAGACGGCGACGGCTTTAGCGATTATCTCGAATACGCGCTCGGCAATTCCGAGCTCATCCCCGGCACCGGCAACCGCCCGAATGCAGCCTTCCAAAGCCACACCGTCAGCGGAATTCCCGGCAACTACCTCACCTTCACCTACCGCCGCAACAACGCCGCAGACGGCGTGAATTACTTCGTCGAACTCAGCACAAATCTCTCCGCGTGGGACACCGCGCCCGCCGCCGTAACGTATGTCGGCAGCGCCGCAAATGGCGACGGCACCAGCACCGTCACCCACCGCGCCACGCAGCCGTTCAACCCCGCCGTGCCGCAATTCATGCGCCTGCGCGTCTCTCCGTAGTCGCACTACTGCACCGGTTTCACCGCATAGCGGCGATCGTTGTAAAGTTCCGCAGCGGTTTGAAAAAGTGATGTCGTGTCTGCGGCGGCTTCGGGCGTGGAAGCATCGAGTTCCTGCCGCGTCACGGTCTTGCGATCGATGCGTTTGAATCGTTCGACGACTTTGCCGAGGCTCAGCGCGATCATCTCGTCGCCGCGAAACAGCGCGACACTCCGATTGTGATTCATCAGCGCAAAACGCGAGGCAGCGGGCGCGAGCAAATCGCGACCATAAAAAACCGTGTCGTATGGCCGCCCGATCAACCCGAGCAAAGTCGGTGCAACGTCGAGCTGGCAGCCGAGCGTGTCGATGCGCACAGGCGCTTTCACCGCAGCGGGGCCGAGAACGAGACACGGGATTTCGTATGAAAGCATCGGCACCGTTTGGCTGCCGTAAACCCGCGCGCCGTGGTCTGCGACGACGACAAAGATCGTGTTTTCCCAGTAAGGCTCGGAGCGCACTTTCTCAAAAAATTTCCCGATCGCGTAGTCCGAGTAGTTCGCGCCGGCTTTGTGTCCACGCAGCTTTTCGCTGACTGTGCCCGGTGGAAAAACGAACGGCTGATGATTCGATACGCTCATCGTCGCGATGAAAAACGGCTGCCCGGTCCCGTGCGCGGCACGAGCTTCGGTGAGGACGCGATTGTAGAGATCCTCGTCGCAATGTCCCCACACCGTCGAGAACGTCGGGTCTATGAAATCACTCCCCTGAATGAAGCGCTGAAAGCCGTTCTTCGTCATGAATGACTTCATGTTATCGAACAATCCACGCCCGCCGTACATGAACGTCGTCGAGTATCCATCCCGCGCCAAAACCGTCGCGATCGTATCGCAGCCCTCGCTTTTCGTCCGAGCGAGAATCGCGTCGCCGGGGAGCGGAGGAATGGACGCGAAGATCGCCTCCAGCCCGCGCACGGTGCGATTTCCATCAGCAAAAAGATTCGTGAAAAGCATCCCTTCCTTCCCCGCGAGCGCGTCGAGATTGGGCGTCAGGGTTCGCTTCAATGGCTTGCCGTCTTTGAGATTCAAGCATCCCCAAAACTCCGAGCCAAAGCTCTCCTGCACAAGCACGACGAGATTCAGCCGCGGCTTGTCCGTGGAGCCGGGAATACGGCGCTGGAGCGAAAACGGATCGCTGGTCCAAACCGCGCCCGGCGAATCCAGAAGCTTCTTCGCGCGAGCATACGCTTCCTCGCGAGGCACCGTCGGGTAAAAATGCGCGTAGTCCAACTCGCGCGTCCATGCGGCAATTGCTCCGCTGGCCAAGCCGTTCGAGCTCAGCTCGTTCATCACGCGTTCGCTGCTCGACTGAAACTCGATGCTCCCGGAAACCGTGAAGAGCGCGACCGTAGAGCAGAGCCAGACAACAAGGCCCTTGGCGCGCCGCGCAAAGGGCACCTCTGCCGCCGGTCGCACCATGCGCCATAGCAGCCAGGAAATGGACGCGGATCCGACCACGCAAATCGCGATGACCGTTTTCCACGGATACATCTCCTGGATGTTCCCGCTCACCTCCGTCCAGTAGTGCAGGTACTCGATCGCGACGGTGTTGTAGCGCGAGGCATATTCCGCAAAGAAAAAGAACTCCCCGAGAAAAAGAAACAGCGCCACGCCCCAGAACAGCACAGTCGCAGCGATCAACAAACTCCGCTGCCATCGGCCCTGCACTTTGAGGCACAGCGTGAGCCAGAGCCCCGCCGGAATGAGCACGATGGATGCAACCGTAAGATCCAGCAGCAGCCCCACTCCGAAGACCCGCACCCAGCTCATCGCATCCATAGCCGCGCTATTACCGATGGGCCGGAATTTCCAGACGAGCACCAGCCGCAGAAAAAAAGATAGCGCTACAAAAATGGCTGCCTGCGCGAGCAAGAAAGGAAGCCGCGATTTTCCGGCGCTCGAAGATGGCGCTGATTCACAAGTATTGGACATGAGGCACACGATCTTAGCACGGGTGCGAAAAACGGGGAGCGGTTATTTCCATACGTCGAAGTTATTGGGGTGTGACGAAAAGCGCTACAGCTTGATGCTGTGAAAGCGACGAGTATTGACGGTGCGCCCGCTCCCGAACTGCCGGGACTCTCCATCATGTTCCTCGTCCTTCAGTGCCGCCCTCTTCCGCAGGATTGAAGCAAAGCAAAATCAATTTGACCTTCCTCATCCCGTGCGAATTCCCCCTCATCCCCATTGCTTAAAAGGAACCTCGGACAAACTGGAGTTCGCGTATCGAAAATCGTTCGACACCTCCATTCCGACCCAATCCGGAAGCACAACGGCGGTATCTTCCGACGGCAGCTCAATCTCCGCAATGACGAGGCCTTCGTTCGCGCCGTGAAACTCATCGATCTCCCAAACCATTCCGTGGTGGTTCACTTCGTATCGAGTCTTGTCGATCCAAGGCTGAATGCAGATCGGCATCATCGCCTCCGCGTGGTTACGCGCCAGCGGGAACTCAATCTCCATCCGCGAAATACCCGTCGTCCGGCCCTTGATCGTCATGAACGCATCGTCGCCCACAATGCGGACGCGGACCGTCCGATCCGGGTCGCGAGACAAGTAGCCCTGAGTGATTCGCCTCCCCGGCTCGCCTGTCCTCCAGCGATCCGACGTGACGAGATATTTGCGCTCAATTTCAGTGGCCATAGGAATCGGATTCTTGCGCGAGTGCTGCTCGCATTTTCCAGCACCCTGACGACGCCCCCCGCGAGTGTCAAACGCAGCAATCGTGGCCCGACATTACGGATGCAGATTCGGGCTCTACTTATTTTCTCCCCTTCCATTGAATACACAGCCCGCAGCCGCGTCTCATACCGCTTTCCGAAAATAAAGAGACGCTCCGACGCCGAGCGACATGCCGCGGGTAGGGTGGGCATCCTGCCCGCCGCGCTGCGTATCCTACGCAGTGCCCGGTGGAGTCACTCGGCTCGACCATCAAACTCTGAAAGAGCTCCCAATAAGCTGGGAGAGAGTGTGACCTCTCGGTGATGTAGCGCGAAGCGCCGTGGAGTGCTGGAACTTGTTCCAGCCGTGGGCTGCGAGACTTGTCACGCAAAGAGCCGTGGCAACGGCGACTTCCCGCGGATAGCCGAGGCTCTGCGCGACAAGTCGCTTGAGTGACGGCTGGAACAAGTTCCAGCACTCCACGGCGCTTCGCGCGAAGACACGCTACATTACAGCGCGGTCACACCCTCGGAGGCCGTCCGCCTGAAACACTGCGCTACTGAGCAGAACTAATAGGCGACTCTACCGCGAATTGTTGTCGCTGCCGACAGTCCAGCCTTCGCCCGCACGCATCACGCGATGGGCCACGCCGAGTTTATCGCATGTGGGGATGAACTCGTCGCGCGGGTCGGCGGTGTTGAATTCAAACTGCTCGAAATGGTGCGGCACGGTCCATCGCGCGCCGATGTCGGCGGTGAGTTGTGCGGCTTCGTGTCCGTCGAGATTTCCGGCTACGCGGCGCTCGGGGCGGTTACCGTTTATGGGGAGAAATGCGACATCAAGTTCGCATTCGGTGAGCGTTTCCGCGAGGCCGGGATATAGGAGCGTGTCGCCGCTGTGGTAGATGGTCCACGGGCCGCGTCGGACGATGTATCCGAGGAAATGGTGACGTCCCGCCTCGTCGGTTTGGAATTCGTTGTGCGCAGCCGCGATGCCTGTGAATTGCCAGCCGCTGAGCACGACGGTGCGGCCGTCGTCGAGCCCGACGGGCCAGGCGGGATCGCAGCCGAGTCGCTGGGCGACGAAGGTGCGGTTGGCCTCGGGAATGATGAACTGCGCGGCTGGGTTGGCT